>LNEW01000117.1 GCA_001464375.1 Rhodospirillales bacterium Ga0074136
GCGCGCTTCGCGACGCCGGGGGTGGATATCGGGCTGTTCTGCTCGACGCCGGCGGTGGCGCTGGCGCGCGCGGTGCCGCGCAAGGCGGCGATGGAGATGCTGCTGCTGGGCGAGATGGTGCCGGCCACCGAGGCGCTGCGCATCGGCCTGGTGAACCGCGTGGTGCCGGCGGAGCAGGTGATGGACACCGCGATGGGCCTCGCGCGCAGCATCGCGGCGCGGTCGGCGTTGACCGTCCGGATGGGCAAGCGCGCCTTCTACCGCCAGGTCGACCTGCCATTGGCGGAAGCCTATCGCGAGGCGGCCTGCGTCATGGCCGACAACCTGATGGCGCGTGACGCGGCGGAAGGCATCGGCGCCTTCGTGGGCAAGCGCAAGCCCGTTTGGGAAGACCGCTGACATGGCCGACTACGACACCGGCCTGGCGCGCGGCGCGGCCAACCACCAGCCATTGACGCCGCTGCTGTTCATGGAGCGCGCGGCGCAGGTGTTCCCGGACCACCTGGCGGTGGTGCATGGCGCGACGCGGCGGCGCTATCGGGAATTGCGCGACCGCTGCGTGCGGCTTGCACATGCGCTGGCGCAGCGCGGCATCCGGCGCGGCGACACGGTGGCGGCGCTGTTGCCGAACATTCCCGAGATGCTGGAATGCCACTACGGCGTGCCGATGGCGGGCGCGGTGCTGAACACCATCAACACGCGGCTCGATGCCGCGACCATCGCCTATATCCTCGATCATGGGGAGGCGAAGGTGGTGGTGGTGGACCGCGAGTTCATGCCGGTGCTGCGGCTGGCGCTGACGCAGTGCAAGGCGGCGCCGCTGGTCGTGGAAGTGGCCGATCCGCTGGCGCCGGCGGCTGTGCAGGGCGAAACACTGGGCGGCATCGGGTATGAGGCGCTGCTGGCGGAAGGCGATGCGTCCTTCGCCTGGCCGATGCCGGGCGACGAGTGGGATGCGATCACGCTGAACTACACGTCGGGCACGACGGGCAAGCCGAAGGGCGTGGTGTATCATCATCGCGGCGCGCAGCTTCTGGCGGTGGGCAACGTGCTGTCGGCGGGGATGGGCAAGCACCCGGTCTATCTCTGGACGCTGCCGATGTTCCACTGCAATGGCTGGTGCTTCCCGTGGACGGTCACCGCGCAGGCGGGCGTGCATGTGTGCCTGCGTGCGGTGCGCGGCACCGACATGTGGCGGCTGATGGACGACGAGGGTGTGACGCACATGTGCGGCGCGCCGATCGTGATGGCGACGCTGCTGGCGACGCCGGAGGCCGAGAAGCGCGCGTTGCCCGCGCAGGTGCAGTTCGTGGTGGCTGGCGCGCCGCCGCCCGAGGCCGTGCTGGCGGCGATGAAGGAAGCGGGCTTTGCCGTCTGCCATGTCTATGGCCTGACGGAATGCTACGGGCCGTCGGTGGTGAATGAGTGGCATCTGGACTGGAACGCCAGGCCCGCGCCCGACCAGGCCGCGCTGATGGCGCGCCAGGGTGTGCGGTATCTCGCGCTCGAAGGGCTCAACGTCATGGACCCCGCGACGATGGTGCCGGTGCCCGCCGATGGCGCGACGCTGGGCGAGGTGATGATGCGCGGCAATGTCGTGATGAAGGGCTATCTGAAGGATGCGAAGGCGACCGACGCCGCCTTCGCCGGCGGCTGGTTCCACACCGGCGACCTCGCGGTGAAGCATCCGGATGGCTACATCCAGCTGAAGGACCGGTCGAAGGACATCATCATCTCGGGCGGCGAGAACATCAGTTCCATCGAGGTGGAGGACGCGCTGTACAAGCACCCCGCAGTTGCCGTGGTGGCGGTGGTGGCGCGGCCGGACGAGAAATGGGGCGAGACGCCCTGCGCCTTCGTCGAGCTGAAGCCGGGCGCATCCGCCACCGCGGAGGAACTGATCGCCTTCGCGAAGCAACGCCTGGCCGGGTTCAAGGTGCCGCGCCACGTGGTCTTCGCGGACCTGCCGAAGACATCGACGGGCAAGATCCAGAAGCACGTGCTGCGCAGCCAGGCGAGGGGCGAATGAGTGACGTGAATGCCGTGCTGGCCCTGGCCGCGGCGCAGCGCGAGGCCAGCCGGACGCGCTGGTTCGAATTGCTGCGCATCCCGTCGGTTTCCGCCCAGCCGCCGCATGCACCCGATTGCCGGCGCGCCGCGGAATGGGTGCGCGCGCAGCTCGCCGAGATCGGCTTCACCGCGCAGGTCCGCGAGACGGCGGGCCATCCCGTGGTGGTCGCGCATCATCCGGGGCCGACCGGCACGGGGCCGCATCTGCTGTTCTACGGCCACTACGACGTGCAGCCACCCGAACCGCTGGATTTGTGGACCAGCCCGCCCTTCGAA
Source organism: Rhodospirillales bacterium Ga0074136 (assembly GCA_001464375.1). Taxonomy (GTDB): domain Bacteria; phylum Pseudomonadota; class Alphaproteobacteria; order Acetobacterales; family Acetobacteraceae; genus Neoroseomonas. Next base: position 2,347 of record LNEW01000117.1, read on the forward strand.
CCGGTGGTGACGGACGGCCCGAACGGCCCGCGCGTGGTCGCGCGCGGCGCGGTGGACGACAAGGGCCAGACCATGACCTGGCTCGAGGCGCTGCGCTTCTGGCACCAGGCTGCCGGCGGCCCGCCCTGCCGGGTGTCCGTGCTGGTGGAGGGCGAGGAGGAGATCGGCTCGCGCAACCTGCCCGACTTCCTCGAGGCGCATGCCGACGAACTGCGCGCGGACGTCGCCGTGGTCAGCGACACCAACATGTGGGACGTGGCGACACCCGCCATCAGCACGCGGCTGCGCGGCATGCTCTACACGCAGGTGGACATCACCGCGGCGAACAGGGACCTGCATTCGGGGCTGTTCGGCGGGTCGGCGCTGAACCCGATCAACCTGCTCACGCGCATCCTGGGCGACCTGCGCGACGAGGCCGGCGAGATCCTGATCCCCGGCTTCTACGACGATGTCCCCGAACTGCCCGACACGCTGCGCCGGCAGTGGGAATCGCTGAACTTCGACGAGGCGGCGTTTCTCGCGGGCGTCGGCCTGTCGGTGCCGGCGGGCGAGATCGGCCGCTCCGCGCTGGAACGGCTCTGGGCGCGGCCGACCGCGGATGTGAACGGCATCTGGGGCGGCTATGCGGGCGAGGGATCCAAGACCGTCATTCCGTCCCAGGCCCATGCGAAGGTCAGTTTCCGCCTGGTCCCGGGGCAGTCGCCGGCGAAGGTGCTGGCGGGCTTCCGCGACTTCATCGTGGCGCGCCTGCCCGACGACGCGCAGGTGAAGATCCAGGTCTTCTCCATGAGCGAGGGGATCGAGGTGCCGGCCGACAGCGCCTGGGTCGCCGCCGCGGCACCGGCGCTGGAAGCCGTGTTCGGCCGCGCGCCGGTGCTGATGGGCTGCGGCGGGTCGATCCCGGTGGTGTCGAGCATGAAGGCCATCCTCGGCATGGACAGCCTGCTGGTCGGCTTCGGCCTGGAGGACGACCAGGTGCACAGCCCGAACGAGAAATTCGATGTATCCTGCTTCGAACGCGGCATCGACAGCCATATCCGCATGCTGGATGCGCTGTCGCGGGTGCGGATAGGATAGGGCGCGGCGTCCGCATCGCGACCGGCGGCCGGTGCGTGGCGCAAGCGGCGGTCGCGATGCCGACACCCTCCACGCCGCCGCGATCCGCCTGCTACGTTGCCTTCATGAAGCCTCGCCCTGCGTTGTCGTTCGCCCCACCTGCGTTGCCCGTGCCATGACCGCGCCGAGCCACCGTACGCTCGCGCTCATCCTCGGCGCGTTGGCGGGCATGGGGCCGTTCTCGGTCGACATGTACCTGCCGGCCTTCCCGGCGCTGGGCGCCTCGCTGGGGGCGACTCCGGGCGCGGTGCAGGCGACGCTCGCGGTGTATTTCCTCGGCATGGCTCTGGGCCAGGTGTTCTACGGGCCGGTTACGGACCGCTTCGGGCGGCGCGGGCCTCTGTTCGTCGGGCTCGGTCTGTTCACCGTGGCGTCGCTGCTGTGCGCGCTGGCGCCGGATATCGGCTGGCTGACGGGCGCGCGGCTGTTGCAGGCGCTGGGGGGCTGCGCGGGCATGGTGATCGCGCGCGCCGTGGTGCGCGACGTGACGGATGAACGCGGCGCGGTGCGACTCATGGCCTCGCTGATGCTGGTCATGGGCGTGGCGCCGGTCATCGCGCCGGTGGTGGGCGGGGCGCTGCTGCCGGTCTTCGGCTGGCGCGGCATCTTCGTGATCCTGGCGCTGTATGGCGCGGCGATGGTGGCGCTGATCCTGCTGTTCCTGCCCGAGACGCTGCCGGTGGAACGCCGCCGCCGCGACGGGCTGCTGGCGACGCTGCGCATCTGGGGCGGGTTGCTGCGCGATGCGCGCTTCATGGGATTCGCGTTGGCCGGTGGCTTCATCATCGGCGGGATGTTCGCCTACATCATGGGTTCGCCCTTCGTGCTGATGGAACTGCACGGCGTGCCGCCGGGGCAGTACGGCTTCTATTTCGGGGCGAATGCCATCGGCATCATGGTGGTGGGGCAGGTGGTGTCGCGCCTGGCGCAGAAGGTGGAACCGGCGCGCCTGCTGCCGGTGGTGCTGGCCGTCTCGGCGGCGTCCGGCCTGGCGCTGCTGCTGGTGGTCGTGACCGGCCTGTTCGGCTTCGCCGGCATCGTCGCGACGCTGTTCTGCTACGTGGCGATGATCGGCGCGGTGATGCCGCTGACGGTCGCGCTGGGCATGGGGCCGCATGGGAAGATGGCGGGGAACGCCTCGGCGCTGATGGGCACGCTGCAGTTCGGGATCGGCGCCGCTGTGGGCGGCGTGCTGGGCGTGCTGCAGGACGGCACGGCGCTGCCGATGGCAGGCGTCGTCGCCGTCTGCGGCGTGGCGGGCTGGGGCGCGCGGCGGGTGCTGGTGCGCTGACCCTATTGCCGCGCGCGCTCCGCATGCTTGCCCATCGTGGCATAGGGCGCATAGGGCGGCACCGCGCCGATCGCGCGCATGTCCACCTCGACCAGCGCCGGCCCCTGCACGGCCAGCGCCTGCGCCACCACGGCACCGATGCTGTCCGCGCTGGTCACCTTGAAGAAGGGCAGCCCCGCCAGCGCGGCCAGCGCACCGAAATCCGGCGTCAGCAGGTCGTGGCCAAATTGCCGGCCATCCGCGACCGCGTCCTGGATGTGGCGAATCACGCCATAGCCGCCATCATTCATCACCATCGTGACCAGGTCGGGCTTCTCCTGCGCGACCGTCCACAATTCGCACAGGCCCAGGGAGAACCCGCCATCGCCGCACATGGCGATGGTCTTGCGGCCCTCGGCGGCGATGGACGCGCCGATGCCCAGCGCCAGGCCGGGCCCGATGGCGGCGCCTACCGGATGCACCGCCGTCAGCGGGTCATAGATCGGGAAGACGCGATTGCCCCAGGTGGAATTCGCGATGGTGATGTCGCGCACCCAGACCCCGTCGCGCGGCAGCGCCGCGCGGATGGCATCGGGGAAGCCGGCATAGGGGCCGAGCGTGGCGAGATACTCCTGCCGGGCGCGTGCCTTCAGCGCCGCGACATCAGCGGCGAAGCCGGGTTCGACCGAGGCGCGCCCGGCCAGCCGGTCGGCAATGCCGTCCATCACCAGCGCCGCGTCGCCATGCACGAACAGGTTGTTCGCATAGGTGCGGCCATTGGCCGTGGCGTCGCAATCCGCGTGGATCAGCGTGCGCGGCAGTTTCAACGAGAAATCGCCGGTCTCGTGCCCGCGCAGCCGCGACCCGACCACCAGCATCGCATCCACGCTGCCGTAGAAATCCTGTACGCGCGGCGACCCGTTGCCGTGCATCCCGCCCAGCGTCATCGGGTGGTCGTCGGGCACCACGCCGCGCCCGTTCCAGGACGTCACCGCGCCAAAGCCCAGACTCATCAGCCGCAGCGCTGCCGCACGCGCCTGCTTGGCGCCATTGCCGAGCCACAGCATGGGCCGCTTGGCCGACGCCAGGATGTCCGCTGCCGCATCCAGTTCTCCGGCACTCGGCGGCAATGGTGCGGCAATCGGCAACGCCAGTGCATCGAGCCCCGCCGGCCGCGCGATCACCGCGCGCTGCAGGTCGATCGGGATTTCCACGCTGACCGGCCCGCGCGGCGCGGACAGCGCCTCCGCCGCCGCGCGCACCAGCACGCCGAAGGCCTCGTTCGCGCTGCGCACGCGGTACGCCGCCTTGCAGGCCGCCGTCAGCATCGCGGTCTGGCCTGGCACGTCGTGCACCGTGCCGGCATCGCGGTCGATGTGCTTCGTCGCCGTCTGGCCGGTGATGTGCAGCACCGGTGAACCCGCGAAGCGCGCCTCCACCAGGCCCGGGATCGCATTCGCCATGCCCGGCCCGGTCGAGGTGAACAGTACGCCCAGGTGGCCGGTGACGCGCGCATAGGCATCGGCCATGTGCGCGCCGCCCATCTCGCCACGCGCCATCACGTAGCGCAGCGCGTTGCGCTGGCCGATCGCGTCGAGCATCGGGATGTTGTGCACCGAGACGATGCCGAAGACCGTGCGCACGCCGACCTGCGGCAGGAAATCGGCGACCAGGTCGGCGACGGTGTACGGGCTGTTCATGGTCGGGCGTTCCTCGGGTGCTTGCCGCCAGTGTGGCACGCCTGTCGTGCGTGCAAAGCCCATCGCGCCTGTTTCGCCGCCGGCGCGCATGGACGAATATGTCCCGCAGCAGAGAGGGAACCTCCGATGCACGACGCCGATTCGGCGATCCCCGAACACACGCGGGCCATGGCCGATGCGCTGGCCCGCGCGCCGCTGCGCGACGGCTGGCTTGAAACACCCGAGCTCACGGAGGACTACCGCGGCCCGCGCGCGGTGCCCTACACGCGCTTCGGCGCGGAGGGGCGCGACCGGCCCGCGCTGGCCAGCCTCGCGGAGCTGGTCGCGACAATGCCGGACGCCCCGGCCTGCGAGGATGCCGAACGCGCGCTCGACTTCCGTGCGCTGTGGCGCTCGGTCGGCCGTCTGGCCACCGCCATCCGCGCCAGCGGGACCGAGGGTCCGGTCGGCCTGTTGCTGTCCAATGCCGTCGGGTATCCGGTGGCGGTGCTGGCCTGTCTCGCCGCGGGGCGGGTCGGCCTGCTGCTCGAAGCCGCGGCGCCGCCGGCCTGGAACGCCGAGATCCTGCGCCAGGTCCAGGCGGGCCTCCTGGTCTCGGCCACCGAGGACGACGGCGGGCACTTCGGCCTGCCCTGCATCGGCGTCGCAATGGCCTTCGGGCCCGGCGATGCGTCCTTCCCGCCCAAGGCTGCCTGGCTCACGCAGGACGCTCCGGCCTACATCATCTGCACCTCCGGCAGCACCGGGCAGCCCAAGGCGCTGGTGCACAGCCAGCGTACGGTGCTGCACCAGGTCGCCGGGCTGATCGACGAATTCCATCTCTCGCCGCGCGACCGCTTCCTGATCGCGACCTCGGCGGCCACCACGGCGGGGCTGTTCACGCTGCTGACCGTGGTCTGCGGATCGGCGCTGCACCTGGTTGCGATGGACAAGGGCGGCGTGCAGGCGCTGGGCGATGCGCTGCGCGGCCGCCCCGTCACGGTGCTGCGTGCCGGCCCGTCGCTCATGCGCATCGTCGCGCGCCTGCCCGATGCAAAGCAGATGCTGGCCGGCTTGCGCATTCTGCGCAGCACCGGCGAGCCGCTGCTCAACGCCGATGTCGAGGCGATCCGCCCGGCCCTGCCGCCCGGCTGCCTGATCAACAACGCCTACGGCGCGACGGAACTCTCGGGCACCGGTTGGTTCGTGCATCCGGGCGATGCACAGGATCCGGTGCGCGTCGCCGCCGGCATCCTCGACCCCGGCACCGAGGCGAAGATCGTCGACGAGCACGGCGCGCCCTGTCCGCCCGGCGAGGTCGGCGAATTGTGGATGCGCAGCCGCTTCGCCGCGCTGGGCGAATGGCAGGATGGCCGCCTGGTGCCCGGGCGGATCGAGACCGACCCGTCCGACCCCGCGCTGCGCATCCATCGCACCGGCGACCTCGCGCGGCTCACCCCCGATGGCGCCTTCGTCGTGCTCGGGCGCAGGGACCGCATGGTGAAGGTCAACGGCATGCGGGTGGAGCTGGCCGAGGTGGAGGCTG
>LNEW01000118.1 GCA_001464375.1 Rhodospirillales bacterium Ga0074136
CGAGCGCGACAGGCTTTCCGATCGTTTGCGTCGGCGGCTCGGCCGGTGGCCTCGATGCCTATGTCCGGCTGCTCGGCTGCCTACCCAGGGATACCGGCGTCGCCATCGTCATCGTCAATCATCTGCGGACCGTCCCCACCCGGTTGCACGAGATCCTGCCGAAGATCACCGCCATGCCGGTGGAGCTCATTTCCGAAGGGCTCAAGCTCAGGCCGAATCACGTCTTCATCATTCCCCCGCAGCGCGACCTGCATGTGTCGAAGGGGAAGTTTCATCTCAAGCCGATTTCCAAGCCGCGCGGCTGGCCCGATGTGATCACCGTGTTCATGCGTTCGCTTGCCAGGAACTGGGACGGGCAGTCGATCGCCGTCATCGTCTCGGGCTATGACGGCGATGGTGCTGCCGCGTTATGCGAGATCAAGGATGCCGGCGGCATCACCATGGCCCAGAAGCCCGCGACGGCCAGCCAGCCCGACATGCCCGAGAGCGCGATTTCGAGTGGATGCATCGACTTCATCCTGTCGCCGGAGGAGATCGCCAAGATGCTCGTGCGCATCTCCCGTCGCATGATCCAGGTGCCCTGACACGGGATCGACACGCCCGGCGGACCTCGTCGTCCAGAACGCGTGCCACCTGCCCCGGTTCCGTCACCCCCCGGCGTTCATCGCTGCTGCCCTGCTCAGCCCGTTCGGCGCTCCACCGGCAACTCCGCCATGGGGGTCGCGTTACTGGGTTGGTGCAGGTGCGGGGACAGCATGCCGCAGGTGTTTTCGCGCAGGGCTGATCGCCGCTTCGGATGGGCCGTGGGCATGGCCGCCGTGTCCGCCATGCTGGGCATCGGGCTCGCCTTCGCGCACGCCCGGTCCGGCGGCGCCTGGGCGGTGGGCCGCCCGGCCCCGCAGCCGATCCCCTTCAGCCACGCCGTGCATGCCGGTGGGCTGGGCCTCGATTGCCGGTTCTGTCATGCGCAGGTGGAGCACGCCGCCGCCGCCGGCATGCCGACCGCCGAGACCTGCCTGGGCTGCCACGCCCGGGTCTGGTCGGTCACGGCGCAACTTGCGCCACTGACCACTGCCCTCGCGCAGGGCACGCCCGTCGTCTGGTCCTCGGCGCATCGCCTGCCGGACCATGTCCGCTTCCATCACGGCGCACACCTGCACGCCGGCATCGGCTGCCAGACCTGTCATGGCGCGGTCGAGGCCATGCCGCAGACCGTCAGGGCGCAGACCCTGTCCATGGGCTGGTGCCTCGACTGCCACCGCCAGGCGGCCACGCACGAAGCCGCGGGCCGCGCCGAAACACCGCCGCTGCCCGACGGGGCCCGCATCGGGCTCGCCGCGCAGACCACCATGCATGAAGGGATCAGCATCCCTGCACTGACACGGTGCTCGACATGCCACCGCTGATACCGCCAGCGCGGCGCGACGTGTTGTGGATGGGGGCGTCCGTCGCACTCGCCGCCGCGGGCTGCGACGGACCTGCCGAGCATGGCCATCCGCTGCACGCGCGTCCGCGCGGCGTGGCGGACGAAGCCGCCAGCTACGCCACCGTGCTCGACCTCGAGGGCCTTGGGCGGGGCGTGCTGGTCCGCACGCGCGCGGGGCACGCCGTGAAGATCGAGGGCAATCCGCAGCATCCCGCCAGCCTCGGCGCCACCGACATCTTCGCCGAGGCATCGGTCCTGTCGCTGCATGACCCGCAGCGGTCGCGGCGCATCCTGCGCGACGGCACGCCGCAGGCCCGGGCGGGCCTGGGTTCCGCGCTGGACGACCTGCGCGCCGCGCTGCGCGCCGATGGCGGTGCCGGTCTGCGCCTGCTGACCGGCCCTGTCTCGTCGCCGACCCTCGCGCGGCTGATCGGCGCGGTGCTCGCGGCCTATCGGGGCGCGCGCTGGCACCAGCACGACCCGCTCGCCGACGACGCCGCGCTGGCGGGAGCAGAGGCAGCCTTCGGGCTGCCTGTCGCGGTGCTGCCTGACCTCGCGCGGGCGCAGGCCGTGCTGTGCCTCGGCGCCGACCCGCTGGGGCCCGGCCCGGCACAGCTGCGGCAGGCCCGGGACTGGAGCAATGCCCGCCGTGCCGGCCCGCCGCCGCGCCTGTTCGTGGCCGAGGCGACGCCCAGCCTGACCGGCGCGCGGGCCGACCGTCGCATCGCGCTTCATCCGGCCGAGACCGAAGGCCTCGCCCGCGCGGTCGCGGCCGCGCTCGGCCTGCCGGGGATGGCCGGCGGCGGAGCGCATGCGGCGGCGCCGGAGATCGCTGCCGCGCTGCTGGCCGCGGCTCCCGCTGCGGTCGTGCTGGCCGGACGCGGGCAGACGCCGGCGGTCCACGCGCTGGCCCATGCCATGAACGATGCGCTGGGCGCGTCCGGCACGGCGTTGCGCCTCACCGCACCGCCCCTCGCGCGGCCGGAACCCATGGCCGCCTCGCTCATGGCGCTGACCGCCGCGATGGCGGCGGGAGAGGTGACGCATCTGATCGTGCTCGGCGCCAATCCGGTGCAGGACGCGCCGGCTGCACTCGGCTTTCCCCAGGCGATGCGCCGCGTCCCTTTCACCCTGCATGCCGGACTGTGGGTGGATGAGACGGCGCGGGTCAGCCAATGGCATGTCCCGCTGCCGCACCCGCTGGAAGCCTGGGGGGATTCGCGTGCCTTCGACGGCACGCCGGCAATCCGCCAGCCCGTCACCGTGCCGCTCGTGGATGATGCCCGCGACGTGCTGGAGCGCAGCCTGCGCGTGACGCTGTCCGCACGACCTGGCGGGATCGTTGGGGCGCAGCCGGGTTCGACGACCGCTGGGCCGAAGCGCTGGAAGCCGGCATCGCCGGTCCGCCCGCGGCGCCGATCACCCCCGTCCTGCGACCGGATTTGGACCGTCCGGGCGAGACCCCCGCTGCCACGCTCACCGCGGTCTTCGCCCCCGATCCCGGTGTGCGCGAGGACGCCCAGAATGCCTGGCTGCAGGAACTTCCCCGCCCGCTGACCGGGCTCGCCTGGGGCAATGCGGCGCTGTTCGACCCGCAGACCGCGGCAGCGCTGCGGCTCGCGCCCGGCGACGAGGTGGAACTGACGCTCGGGGGCCGCAGCGTCCTGGCGGCGTCCTGGCCGGTCGCTGGCCAGGCGCCCGGATGCGTGACGCTGCCGCTTGGCAGTGGCCGGCAGGCGGCCGGCGCGGTCGGCACCGGGCGGGGCTTCGACGCAAACCTGCTGCGCCCTTCCGATGGCGCGTGGACGGCGCCAGGGCTGATCGTTCGGCGCACCGGCGCGCGCGCCGACCTGGTCGCCACCGCCGCGCCGCACCGGGTCGATGAGGCCGGCGCGGTGCCGCGCCTGCGCCCGGGCGAGGGCTTCGCACCGATCGCGCGCGGCGCATCTCTGCACCCGGACTGGCCCTATGAAGGCCGCGCCTGGGGCATGGCGATCGACGTCGATGCCTGCATCGGCTGCAACGCCTGCGCGCTCGCCTGCCAGGCGGAGAACAATGTCCCCGTGGTCGGCCCGCAGGAGCTTGCGCGGGGCCGGGGCATGCACTGGCTGCGCGTCGATCGCTACGACCAGCCCAGCGCGGCGGGCCCCGCCGCCAGCTTCCAGCCGGTGCCCTGCATGCAGTGCGAAAAGGCGCCCTGCGAGCCGGTCTGTCCGGTCAACGCCACCGTGCACGACAATGAGGGCCTGAACGTGATGGTGCATGCGCGCTGCGTCGGCACGCGCACCTGCTCCAACAACTGCCCCTACAAGGTCCGTCGCTTCAACTGGAACGACCATCGTCCGGCGCTCGATACGCCGCGCCGCAACCCGGAGGTGCCGCTGCGCCCGCGCGGGGTGATGGAGAAATGCACCTATTGCAGCCACCGCATCGCCGCCGCGCGCACGCAGGCCAAGATCGAAGGCCGCGCGTTGCGCGATGGCGAGGTCGAGACCGCCTGCCAGCGCGCCTGCCCGACACAGGCCATCACCTTCGGCGACCTGAACGCCGCCGGCAGCGCCGTCGCGGCCAAGCGGCATGACGCGCGCAGCTACGCGCTGCTGGGCGACCTCGGCACCAGGCCGCGCACCACCTACCTGGCGCAGCGCGTGCCGCGCGACACGGCATGAGCGTCTCGACCACCCCCGTCGTGGCGGCCGCACTGCGTCCAGGCGCCTGGGGTTTCCGGCTGGGGTTGCTCCTGGCACTGGCGGGGGTCGCGGTGCTGGCCGCCGCGGTCGCGGCGCTGCTGGTGCTGGGCATCGGCATCTGGGGCAACAACATGCCCCATGTCTGGGGCTTCGACCTGATCGCCTATGCCTGGTGGATCGGCATTGCCAATGCGGCCAGCCTGTTCGCTGCGGTGCTCGTGCTGCGCCGGCACGGGCTGCGCACCGCGGTGAATCGCTTCGCCGAGGCCGTGGCGCTCGCCGCCGTGCTGGCTGCGGCACTCTATCCGATCCTGCATCTGGGCCGGCCCTGGCTGTTCCACTGGACCATCGCCTACCCGGCCACCACCGGGCTCTGGCCGCAATTCGGCAGCCCGCTGGTGTGGGATTTCTGGGGGATCATGGCGCATGTGATCGTCACGGCGCTGTTCTGGTATGTCGGGCTGATTCCGGACCTCGCGACGTTGCGCGACCGCGCCGCCATGCAGGGGCGCCTGGGTCTGGCGCGGGCCTATGGGCTGTTCGCGCTGGGCTGGCGCGGATCGGTGGTGCACTGGCATCGCCACCAGGCGGCGTATCGGCTGGTCGCGGCGCTGGTGCTGCCGCTGCTGCTGTCGGCGCAGACCGTGGTGGCGCTGGAATTCGCCACCACGCTGGTGCCGGCCTGGCACCAGGCGCGGCTGCCGGTGCACATGGTGGTCACCGGCCTGCCGTCGGGCCTGGGCGTGGTGCTCGCCATGGCGGCGGTGCTGCGCCACGCGCTGTCGATCGAACGCATCATCGACGCCGGGGACATGGACGTGCTGGCGCGGCTGCTGGCCTGCGCGGCGCTGGCATCCGGAGCGTCCTATGCGCATGAAATCCTCACCGGGATGGTCTTCGAGGATTCCGCGACGCGCGCGGCATTCACCGCGCGCGCCTTCGGCGCGGGCGCGCCGGCCTATTGGGGCGCGATCCTGCTGTCGGTGCTGCTGCCGCAATTGCTGTGGCGGCGCGCGCTGCGCCTGCGCGCGGAGGTGGTGATCCCTGTCGGCCTGCTGGCCGCCGCGGGCGTGTGGCTCGACCGCTGGTCCCTGGTGGTCGGTGGCCTGCTCCGTGAACACCTGCCCGCGCATGCGGTGGCCTATGTGCCGAGCCCGGCGGAATGGGCCTTGCTGGTCGGCAGCGCGGCGCTGTTCGGCGCGGTCCTGCTGCTGTTCGGCCGCGCCATTCCGGTCGTCGCGATGTTCGAAATCCGCCACGAGGAATCCCTCGAAGACGTCGCGGAGGAAGAACGGTGAGCCGCCCGCGACCCTGCGGCGCCATCGCCGAATTCACCGAAGCCGAGGCGCTGGTGGCGGCCATCCGTGCCGCCCGCGCCGCCGGTTGGTCGGCGCTGGAAGCGCATGCCCCGCACCCGGTGCCGGATGCGGCGGTCGCGCTGGGCGCAAAGGCCGCGCCGGTGGCCTGGATCGCCGTTGGCGCGGGCATCGCGGGGGCGGCGATCGCCTATGGCACGGCCTGGTATCTCTCGGTGTACGACTATCCGCTGAATGTCGGCGGCCGGCCGCCGAATGCCTGGCCGGCCTTCCTGCCCGCCGCCTATATCGTCGGCGTGCTGTGGGCGGCGGTGGCGGCGCTGCTCGGCATGCTGTGGCTCAACGGCCTGCCGCGCCTGCATCATCCGGTGTTCTTCGCGCGCGGTTTTCACCGCGCGAGCCAGGACCGCTACTTCCTGTTCCTGATGGCGGAGGACCCGCGGTTTCAACCCGCGTCGGCGCTGGCCTTCCTGCGTGGCCTCGATGCCGTGCGGGTCAGCGAAGTGCGGGCCGCATGACGCGTTTTCTCCCCGCGCTGATGCTGCTCGTGCTTGCCGCCTGCGATGGCTGGCCGGAGAGCCCGAGGCCGCCGCCCCCCGCACCGCCGCCCGATGGCGCCGTCCCGCGTGGCGATGCAGCCCGCCGGGCTGCGCTGGCGTCGCCGGCCCCGCCCGTCGATGCCGCGCTGCTCGCCGAGGGTGCGGCGCGCTACGCCATATTCTGCACGCCCTGCCATGGCGCGACTGGGCGCGGCGACGGCGTGGTGGTCACGCGCGGGCACCCGCCGATTGCGCCGCTGCCGCCGGACCCGGAGCGCACCATGGCCGCGATCGCCGCCAACCTGGCCGGGGCGCATCCGGTGGCAGACCGGCTGGATGCGCGGCAGCGTTGGGCGGTGGCGCGGCATGTCGCCACGCTGCGCGCGCCATGATGGCGACGCTCCTCACGCCGTGGACGGAGACGCTGCTCGCGGTCTTCATCCTGGCGGCCGGGCTGACGCTCGGCGCGCTCATTGCGCTGGCCCTGGGCCGCCTGCTGGATGAGGCGTGGTTGGCGCCGCTGCACCCGGCGCTGTCGGCCATGGCGCACGCGACGCCGGTGCTCGTGCCGATCGCCTTGCCGCTGCTGCTGGCGGTGCCCGCCCTGTATGGTTGGGGTGCCTTGCCGGATGTGGGCGTCTGGCACGAGCCCGCGGTGTTTACCGGGCGGGGCGTGGCGCTGGTGGTGCTTTGGGCGTGGCTCGGGCGGGTGTTGACGCGCCCGCGCGCGGCCGGGCGCACGGCCGGCGCCGCGCTGCTCGCGCTGGTGCTGACCGGTGCGATCGCCATGGAGGACTGGGCGCTGTCGGGCGACCAGGCCTGGACGGGCAGCCTGCAGGGCCTGTCGCTGCTGGTCGAGCAGGTCGGGGCCGCGCTGGCGCTGGCAACGCTGATCGCGCTGCGCCACGCCATGCCGAACGAGGCTGCGCGCAACGGGCTCGAACGGGTGTTGCTCACCCTCGCCATGGCGACGCTGTGGCTCTGGTTCGTGCAGTACATCGTCGTCTATGCCGCCGACCTGCCGCCCGAGGCGGCCTGGTACCTGCGACGGTCGGTCGGCGGCTGGGGCTGGGTGAAGGCGGGCATTGCGCTGCCGGCGCTGCTGTTGGCGATCGGCCTGGCGCTGGTGCCGCAATGGCGGGCCTGGCGGCTGGTCGTGGTCAGCGTGCTGATGCTGGCGCAGCACGTCGCGCATCTCCTGTGGGTGCTGCGGCCCGATGGGGCGGCTCCGGTCGCGGCGGCGGCGCTGGTGCCGATGCTCGTGCTGCTCGGCCTTGTCCTGGCCTGTCCGCGCCAGGCGCGGCCGGCATGACCGCGGGCCGGATGCACGCGCATCGATTCAGGCGCGTCACGCGTTGCCGATACGAACACGGCCGGAGGTGGGCAGCGCGATGGGCGAAGTGACTCTGGCGGATCCCTGGCTGGCCTATTGCGGTGCGCCACCGGCGCCTGGCGGGGCAGCCTGGAACCTCGACCCCTGGCTGGCCGCGGTGCTGGTCGCGGGGCTGGCCTTCGCCTGGGGCCGCGCGGACGACCGGCGCGCGCTGCTGGCCGGCTGGGGGGTGCTGGCGCTGGCGCTGGTCTCGCCGCTGTGCAGCCTGTCCGTGGCGCTGTTCTCGGCACGTGTCGGGCAGCATCTGGTGATCCTGCTGGCGGCGGCGCCGTTGCTCGCCCTGGGCCTCGCAGCCCCGCGCAGGGCCGCCACGGCCGGCGGCATCGCGGCCGCCGCGGCGGCCTTCGCGGTCGTGCTGTGGGTCTGGCACCTGCCGGGTCCCTACGGGGCCACCTTCCGCTCCGACATCGCCTATTGGGTCATGCACGCAAGCCTGCTGGCGGCGGCGGTGTGGCTGTGGCGCGGGCTGCTGCTGGCGGCGGAAGGCCGGCCCGAGGTGGTGCTGCCGGCGGGCATCGCGACCGCGGCCCAGATGAGCGCGCTCGGTGCCTTCCTGACCTTCGCGCCGCGCGCGATCTTCCCGCCGCACGCCTACACGACGCTGCCCTGGGGATTCACGCCGCTGGAGGACCAGCAGCTCGGCGGGCTGCTGATGTGGGTGCCGGGCGGGCTCGCCTTCGCGGGCGTGGCGCTGGGCGCGCTGGTGATGGCGATGCGACGCGGGCGTTTCGCGGCATGAAGGCGCGCAGGCTCCTGGCGCTGACGGCGCTGGCCGGATGCAGCGGCGTGCAGACGCCGCTCGACCCCTGGGGCATCCAGGCCGCGCGCATCGCGGAACTGACCCATGTGCTGTTCATCGGCGGGACCGCGATCTTCGTCCTGACGATGGGTCTGCTGGTGGCGGCGCTGGTGGCGCCGGGGCGGCTGCGGCGCTGGATCGGATCGCACCGCTTCGTCGTCGGCCTCGGCATCGCGTTTCCCGTGGTGACGCTCACGGCGCTGCTGGTCTATTCGCTCGGCGTCTCGCGCGCGCTGATCCTGCCCGGCGACGGCGCGCCGCTGCGCGTCGAGATCATCGGCCGGCAGTTCTGGTGGGAGGTGCGCTACCCCGACCTCGGCGACGGCGCGGTCACCGCCAACGAACTGCACCTGCCCATCGGCCGCGATGTCGAGCTGCTGCTGACCTCCGGCGACGTGATCCACAGCGTCTGGATCCCGAACCTGCACGGCAAGATGGACATGATCCCGGGCAGGGTGAACCGCCAGCGGCTGCGCGTGGACCGGGTGGGCGTGCTGCTCGGGCAATGCACGGAATTCTGCGGCATCCAGCACAGCTTCATGGCCTTCTGGGTGGTGACGCACGAGCCGGCCGACTTCGAAGCCTGGGTCAGCCGCCAGCAGGCACCGGTGCCGCCACCGGCGAACGCGGTCCAGGCGCGCGGCAAGCAGGTGTTCGGCGAGGCCGGCTGCGGGGCCTGCCACGCGGTGCGCGGCACCGAATTCCAGGGGCGCCTCGCGCCCGACCTGTCGCGCGTCGGGTCGCGCCTGTCGCTGGCTGCCGGCGCGCTGGAAAATCGCCACACGAACCTGGCGGGCTGGATCGCCGGCGCGCAGGACATCAAGCCGGGCAATGCCATGCCGTCCTACGGGCGGTCGCTCGAAGGCGCCGACCTGCTGGCGGTGGCCGCCTGGCTGGAGGCGCTGCGATGAGCCCCGATACCGCCGTGCCGCGCGCCGACACGCTGCCCAACCCGCTGCCCCGCCCGCCCGACGAGCTCGCCCGGTTGCGCGCGGCCTGGCAGCGGCCGCGCGGCTGGCGCGTGATCGGCGAGGTCAACAACAACCTGATCGGCCCGCTGTTCGTCGGCACCGCGCTGCTGTTCCTGACGCTGTCGGGGCTGCTCGGCGTGCTGATCCGCGTGCAGCTGGCGATGCCGGGACTGACCATCATCGATCCCGCCACCTACAACCAGGTCTTCACCATGCACGGCACGGTGATGATGTTCCTGTTCGCCGTGCCGGCGGTCGAGGCGGTAGGCATCACCCTGCTGCCGGCGATGCTGGGCGCGCGGGAGATGCCCACGCCGCGGCTCGGCGCCTATGCCTACTGGATCTACCTGATCGGCGGGTTGGCGTTCTTCAGCTCGCTGTTCTTCGGCGTGGCGCCCGATGGCGGCTGGTTCATGTACCCGCCGCTCACCAGCAAGGAGCATTCGCCGGGCATCAACACCGACATGTACCTGCTGGGGATTGGCTTCATCGAGATCTCGGCGATCGCCGGCGCGATCGAACTCATCGTCGGCATCCTGCGCTGCCGCGCCCCGGGCATGACGCTGGGGCGCATGCCGATCTTCGGCTGGGCCATGCTGGTCTTCGCCGGGATGGTGATCTTTGCCTTCCCGGCGGTGATCGTGGCGAGCACGCTGCTCGAGCTCGAGCGTGCCTTCGACTGGCCGTTCTTCCTGCCCGAGCGCGGCGGCGACCCGCTGCTGTGGCAGCATCTGTTCTGGTTCTTCGGCCATCCCGAGGTGTACGTGATCTTCCTGCCGGCGGCGGGCATGGTCTCGATGATCGTCCCGGCCATGGCGGGCACCGCGCTGCTGGCGCACGGGCTGGTGGTCACGGCGCTGGTGGGCACGGCGTTCCTCAGCTTCGGGCTGTGGGTGCACCACATGTACGCGACCGGCATTCCCGGCCTCAGCCTCGCGTATTTCTCGGCGGCGGGCTTCGCGGTATCGGTGCCATCGGGGCTGCAGGTCTTCGCCTGGATCGCCACCTTCGCCAATGGCAAGCGCCTGCGCATCGCGACGCCCACCCTGTTCGTCTTCGGCTTCCTGTTCATCTTCGTGCTTGGCGGGCTGACCGGCGTGATGGTGTCGGTCACGCCATTCGACTGGCAGGCGCACGACACCTATTTCATCGTCGCCCACCTGCACTACGTGCTGATCGGCGGCATGGTCTTCCCGTTGCTGGCGGCGCTGTACTACTGGGCGCCGGCGATCGGGTCGCCGCTGTCCGAACGGCTGGGGAAATGGGCGTTCTGGCTGCTGTTCCTCGGCACCAACCTGACCTTCTTCCCGATGCACATCTCCGGTCTGATGGGCATGCCGCGGCGCATCTACACCTATCCGGCCGGCATGGGGCTCGAACTGTGGAATGCGCTGTCGTCGGCCGGCGCGGCGATGGTTCTCGTGGGTGGCGTGGTGCTGCTGGTGGATGTCGCGCGCAACTTCCGCGTGACCGGCGGCACCGGCCGCGGCCCGTGGAATGCCGGCACGGCGGAATGGCTGCCCAGCGAGGATCACGGCCCGCGCAGCATCCCGATCATCACCGGCCGCTACCCGTTGTGGGACAACCCGCGCCTGGGCGAGGAGGTCGCGGCCGGACGCCACCTGCTGCCCGGCACACTGACCGGCCGGCGCGAGGCGCTGGTCACCAGCCCGGCCGAGGCGCTGCCGCAATATGTTGCCGTCATTCCCGGCCCCGGCCTGGCGCACCTGGTGGCGGCGGTCGGCACGGCAGGCTTCTTCCTTTCGCTGGCGGTCTCGGCAGTGATTCCCGCGGCTGGCTTCGCCGTGGTCGCGTTGGCCGGCTTCCTGCGCTGGCTCTGGAGCGGCACCGACCATGGCCCGCTGCCGGCGCGGCCCGGCGGGATCGGCGCCGGGCTCGACCTGCCGAACTACGTGACCGGGCCGGTCTCGGCATCCTGGTGGGCGATGGTGTGCCTGATGCTCGTGAGCGGCACGACCTATGCCTGCACCATGGGCAGCTACCTGTACCTGTGGCTGGTGAATGGCGATGCGATGTGGCCGCCCGCTGGCATGGGGGTGCCCGTCGCGGGGTGGGGCGCGTTGGCGCTGGCGGGCTATGCGGCCAGTGGCGGGGTCGTCCTGCTGGCTTCGGCCGCGTTGCGCCGGCGTGGCGCGCTGCCGGCGCTGGCGATGCCCGGTGCGCTGCTGCTGCTGTGCGCCGGATTTGCCGCCGACCTGTGGGCGCTGTGGGATGCGGGCCTGCGGCCGACGGTGCACGCGCATGCGGCGGTGTCCTACGCCTTGGCGGTCTGGCAGGGAACGCACGTGCTGGTCGCCGCGATCATGGCCGGCTACCTGGCCGCGCGGTCATGGGCCGGGATGCTGGATGGCACGCGCCGCGTCAGCTTCGACAACGTCATGCTGTTCTGGCTCTATACGGTCGGGCAGGGGGTCGTGGGGCTGGCGCTGCTTCACGGCTTCCCGAGGCTGCTGTCGTGAGCACGCGAGCCACCGCCCGCCCCGCCCTTGATGTGCTGCTGTCTGTAGCGGGCCTGGCGGTCTGGGCCGCGCATTTCACCGCGATCTATGCGCTCAGCGCGGTCGCCTGCGAGCGCGGGTTGACGGGGCGGCTGCTGCTCGGCCTGCCCTGGGTGCCTGCCCTGGTGGGCATCGCCACACTGGTGGCGCTCGCGGTGCTGGCGTTGGTGCTGCGGCCCGCGCTGCGGGCACCGGGCGGGCCGATCACCGAGGGCGGCGAGGCCGAACCACGGTTCACGCGCTGGTTCGCCGGGACCACAGCGGTCCTCGCGGCCCTGGCCGTGGTGTTCCAGGCGGTGCCGGTGCTGATCCTGCCGGGCTGCGGGTAGCGCGGCTCAGGCGCGCGGACGCATCCGTGGCTCCGGACGCGGACCGCCCTCGCCCGGCACGAGCGGCATGCCGGCGGGCACGGGCGGCAAGCGCGCCGCGCCCAGCGTGTAGAGGTAGGCCGCCGCGTCGCGCGCCTGCGCCTGCGTGAGACCAGCCGACGGCATCGCGGTGCCCGGGGAGATCGCGGCGGGATCAAGCAGCCAGGCCACCAGGTTCTCCGGGGCGTTCGGCAGGCGGCCGCCGACATAGCCGCGACGCGCCCATTCCGTCAGCGGCGGCCCGACCCAGGCCACCGCGCCCCGCACGCCGGGGATGACATGGCAGGCACCGCAGCCGGCCGCGAGGATCACCGCCTGCCCGCGGCGAGCATCGCCGCCGGCGACGCGAAGGGCAGCGGGTTCCTCGGCATCGCATGCCGCGACCATGAGGAGCAGGGCAATGCAGGCAAGGTTCGCCGGACGCATGCGCTGAATCCTCGGTACGCGCACGCCGCGTCCCACTACTGGGTGGCCGGCGTTGCCCCCGCTGCCGCCGTCGCGGGTCGCAGGCCCGGCGCCGTGACACGCCAGATCGTGTGGGTCAGGTCATCGGCGATGATCAGCGCGCCGCGCGGATCCAGCGTGACGCCGACCGGCCGTCCGCGCGTGTTGCCATCGCTGTTGAGGAAGCCCGAGACGAAGTCGACCGCTTCGCCCGCCGGCCTGCCATCGCGGAACGGCACGAAGACCACGCGATACCCGGAAGGCGGCGTGCGGTTCCAGCTGCCATGCTCCCCGACGAAGACGCCCTCGGCGAAGGCGGGTCCCATCGCCGGCGTGGAGAATGCCACACCGAGGGGAGCAACATGCGAGCCGAGCGAATAGTCGGGGACGATGGATGCCGCCACGCGTTCGGGGTTCTCGGGCTGGGCGCGGCGGTCGACGATCTGGCCCCAGAAGCTGAACGGCCAGCCATAGAAACCGCCCTCGCGTACCGATGTCAGGTAGTCGGGCGCGGTGTTCGGACCAATCTCGTCGCGCTCGTTGACCACCGCCCAGAGTTCGTTCGAGCCGGGGCGGAACGTGAGCGCGGTCGGGTTGCGCAGGCCGGTCGCATAGGGGCGGCTCGCGCCGGTCTGCGCATCGATCTGCCAGACCATCGCGCGATTTTCTTCGGCTGGCATGCCGCGCTCCGTGGCGTTGCTGTTGGAACCAATGCCGACATACAGGAACCGGCCGTCGGGGCTGGCGGTCAGCGCCTTGGTCCAGTGATGGTTGATGGCCGAGGGAAGCCGCGACACGAGTTCCGGCGGTCCGCTTGCCTGCGTCTGGCCATCCACGTAGGCAAGGCGCAGCAGCGCATCCTGGTTGGCGACGTAGAGGTTGCCGTCGACCAGCGCCAGGCCGTAGGGCGCGTTCAGGTTGGCGGCGAATACGACGCGGGTCTCGTAGGTGCCGTCGCCATCAGCATCGCGCAGCAGGGTCAGACGGTTCCCGCCCGGAACCCCGCTGCGACCCAGCGCCTTGATGAAGCTCGCGATGAAGTCCTTGGGACGGAGCGGGGGCGCTCCCCCTCCGGCGCCCTCCGCCACCAGGATGTCGCCATTCGGCAGCAGCAACGTCTGGCGTGGAAACATGAGTCCTGTCGCGATGGCCTGGATGGTGTAGCCAGGCGGCACCACGGGGCTGTCGGCGCCCCAGTTGGCCGGCCGCGGAATGGTCATGTCGGGCAGCAACCCGCTCTGCGGCAGAGGCACGTCGGGATTGGTGCCGCGTCGCAGCGGGCCCGGATCGCTGTCGCAGGCCGCCACCGCCAACGCGGCGATGCCGAGAAGCAGGATCGAGCGCATCACGCCACCTCGTTGTGTTCAGTGCGGGAGAAGCCCATCCAGGCAGCAACGAGTGCGAGCAGAGCCGTGATGACGGACAGGTAGAGACCTTCCGGCATGGTCGCCCACGCGTCCCTGGCATGGACCAGCGCGTTCACGAAGCCGACCGCCCACACGACCAACAACAGCAGGACCTGAATGAGCCGGCGCCGCCGCCGCAGCGCGTCGCTGCGCACGAGGTCCACGATCGCCCAGAGCAGCGCGATGCCTCCAACGACGAGGGCCCCCGCGACCAGCCATGAGGCGAAGTTCGCCCACTGGATATGAAAGGTGGAACTGTAAGCGAGGTCGCTGAGCACGGCCCCGAGGAGCAGCAGCGGAATGCCCCCGAGCAGGATTGCCTGGAGGGGGTGCGGGGCGGCGAAGCCAGCCCGGGCTGCGGTGGAACTCATGGGCTCTCCTCGCGGGGTTCGGCAACGGCGGCTGGACCGCGCGGGCCTGCCTGATCGATGCAACGGCGAACGGCCCTGGGGGTTTCCGCAAAACACTGGATTGTCAGGGACGTCTCGGTCCGTGTGCCGGTGTTGCCGCGGCGCATCGAGCCAGCCCGATGGTGCCCGTGGGCCACCCACCCGGCCCGGCTACCGGCCGAACGGCGTCTCGCCGAGCCGCATCCCCCGCGCGACCATCCCCATCGTCGTCGACACCCGCGCCGCCACCGCCACGGAGAATTCCGGCATCGTTGCCAGCGCAAGGGCGGCTCCACCGGCCCAGCGCATCGGCCGATCGGCGGTGCGTCGCCACGCGGCATGAAACGCCCGGGCGGTTCCGCCGGCCAGGATCGCCCGGGCCGCCGCAGTGCCGCTGGCAACAGCCATGGCCACGCCGTCGCCGGCAAGCGAGGGGATCACGCTCGCCTGGTCCCCCACGCGATACAGGGTCGGGTCGGCATCGGCGAGGTCGCGGTGCCGGAAGCCATAGGGGATGCCGGCGACGGCCAGCGGCTTCGGTGTCACCGAACGCGCCCCATCAAGCAGCCGCGCCGCCAAAGCCGAGCCCGCGGCAACATGCGCCACGAGCGCCGCGGAGTCCTGGGCGGCTGCACCCGCTGCATCTGGAAGCAGCGCGACGCAGAGATTGGCCAGGCCACCCGTACTGGGCTGCAGGCCACCATACCCTCCGCGACAGAGCAGGAGAGCGATGCCTTCGAGCGGGACCCCGAGGCGCAGATGGACCTTGAGCCCCAGATGGCGGCGCTGCGCCGTCCGGCGATGATGCCCGCGCAGCTCGTGCTTGCCGGTCGCGAGGATCAGATGGCGCGCGCGCAACGCCGTGCCGTCCGCCAGGCGGACGACCCAGCCGCGATCGTCGCGCGTCGCCGCCTGCGCCAGGCAGCCGCGCAACAGGGTGGCACCCGCGGTGCTTGCCTCCATGAGCAGCGCCTCGTCGAGCACGCGGCGCGGCAGCCCCCAGGCAACGAAGGGCAGGGCGACGTCCGCGACCCGACTTCCGCACGCCAGCCTGGCACGGTGGACCGGCGTCGCCCCCAGCCTGGCGACCGACAGGCCCAGGCGATCCAGACGCTGCGTCGCGTCGGCGGCCAGGAATTCGCCACACACCTTCTCGCGCGGTGCTGCCTCACGCTCCAGAAGGGTCACGCCGCGACCGCCGCGCGCGAGCGTCAGGGCCGCAACCGCACCGGCCACGCCGCCACCGATCACCACGACGTCGGCGTCGGTCACGGGCGATGTCGGGCGCTGACCACCCAGCGGAACGGCAGGGCCCAGCGCACATCCGCGACCACGCCCGCCGCGGCGATCGCCTGGTCCCAATCGGCCCTGACGAAGCCCCGCG
>LNEW01000119.1 GCA_001464375.1 Rhodospirillales bacterium Ga0074136
TTCCTCGGCACCTTCATGGCGGCCATCGTCGCGGTGCCGCTCGGCTTCCTTG
Organism: Rhodospirillales bacterium Ga0074136; assembly: GCA_001464375.1. Classification (GTDB taxonomy): domain Bacteria; phylum Pseudomonadota; class Alphaproteobacteria; order Acetobacterales; family Acetobacteraceae; genus Neoroseomonas. Next base: position 53 of record LNEW01000119.1, read on the forward strand.
GTGCGCGCAACATCGTCACCGCGACGCTGTGGCGGTTCTCCCTGCGTCGCGTGCTGGATGGCTTCCGCGGCGTAGACCAGCTGATCTGGGCGCTCGCCTACGTGCGCGCCGTCGGGCTCGGGCCGCTGGCGGGCGTGCTCGCCATCTTCACCGCCGACATCGCGGTACTCGCGAAACTGTATGCCGAAGCGATCGAGAATGCCGAGAGGAAGCAGGCCGAGGGTGTGGTTGCCGCCGGCGGCGGACGCCTCGCCTCTATCCGCTTCGGCATCCTGCCGCAGGTCGCACCCATCATGCTGGCGCAGGCGCTGTACTTCTTCGAGAGCAACACGCGCTCCGCCACCATCCTCGGCGTCGTCGGCGCCGGCGGCATCGGGTTGCAGATCGCCGAGCGCATCCGCGTGCGCCACTGGGACGAGGTGGCCTTCATCATCCTGCTGATGATCGTGATCGACTTCATCTCCGGCCGCGTGCGGCGGCGGCTGATCGGCGGCGCGCGCTGACACGCTATTGCAGGAAGCCGATCCAGCGCCCGGCCAGCAGCGCACCGAGCCAGGCCAGCAGCGACACCAGTGCGGCCGCGCGCAGCACCGGATGCGGCACGCCACCGGCCAGCGCATCGCGCCACCACGGCCCGGCCTGCACCAGCACGATGTTCACCAGCGCGAATCCCAGCAGCCCCAGCTTGACCAGAAACGCCGGGTTCGCCGCATAGGCAACCGGCCGCGTGCTGAACAGCAGCGCGCCGGTCAGCACTGCCAGTCCCAGTCCACCCGCCGCCATCACGCGCAACGGCGGCCCGAGATGCGCCAGCGGATGCCGCCCGAAGGCGCCGAGCAGCCGCAGGTCGAGCGTCGCGACCGCTCCGACCAGCATCCCGATGCCCAGGATATGCGTCGCGTTGACCAGCAGGTAGGCGGTCTCGGACCCGCGCAGCAGCGCCGCCCCCGGCCATTGCCCCAGGGCAGCGAGCGCCTCCATCCCGCGCCCCGTCAGCCGCGGCGGATGCGGTCCGGATAGATGTCGTAGGTGCGTTCGCGCACGGTCAGGCGCACCGCCTTCAGCCGCCGCTCACCGTCCTGCGCCGAACGATTGCCCAGCGCCAGCACGCGGTCGCCGACCTGCGCCGAGGCCGCGGTGAAGCCCGCCGCGGTGGTCTGCCGCGGATTGCCGAGCTCGACGGTCCACAGCCCGTCCTGCGCCGTCTCGACGCGCAGCGTCGGATGCGGGGCGCCGATGTAGATCTCGCGGATGGTGCCGGTGAGCTCGGTCTGCGCACCATCAGCCCAGGACCAGCCGTGATGGGCGGCCGCGCCACCGGCGGCCAGGGTCGCGGCGGCTGCGCCAAGAACCAGCCGGCGGTCGATCGGGTTGGGATGTCGGGTGGTCATGGTGTCCCTCCGTGCTGCTGGCCGAGACGTCGTGTCGCGATGGCGGGGAGTCAATCGCCTCACGAAAACCCGAAGATGTCGGCGTCCGGATCGGCCAGGCCCAGCAGCGCCCTGCTGAGCATCTGCGCCGCGATCATGCTGAAGGTGATGCCGTTGCCGCCATAGCCCAGCGCGGCATAGCAGCCCGGCATGCCCGGCAGCGCGCCGATCGCCGGCAGTCCGGTGGCGCTCTGGCCGAAACAGCCTGCCCAGGTGAAGTCCGGCGTCCAGTCGATCCACGGCATCAGCTTCGAGGCCTTCGCCTGCAACCGCGCGATCTTGCGCGGGATCAGCCGGTCGCGCCGTTCGGCGCTGGAGAATTCCTCGTCCTCGCCGCCCACGATGACCCGCCCGTCGGGCGTGCTGCGGATATACAGATACGGGTCCGCGGCCTCCCAGATCAGCGAACGCCCGGGCCACATCGCATCGGGTTGCGGGCGTGTCGCCAGCGCCCAGGTCGAGATGATGTCATAGCCGCGCGGGCGCAGCGCCGGCGCGATCTCGTAGCCGGTCGCATGCACCACCGCGCGCGCGCGGACGGTGCCGCCTGCCGCGGTCGTCAGGCGCAGGCCGCCCCGGCGCGGCGCGACATCGGCGATCTCGACCGGTGCGAAGAGCTGTGCGCCGCGCGCCAGCGCCGATCGCCACAGCCCGCGCGTCAGCCGCGCCGGATCCACCTCCGCCGAGCCCTGCGAGACGATCGCGCCGGGGCGCGCGATGCCGCACAGCGCGCGCACCGCGTCGCGCCCGATGTATGCCGATCGCAGGCCGATGCGTGCCCGTGCCTCGGCTTCCTCGCGCAGCGCCTCGGCGTTCAGCACGTTGCCCGGCAGGTAGATCGTGCTGCGTTCGCGCATGCCGCAGCGCAGGTCCAGGTCGGCCACGCGCGCGCGCAACTGGTCGACCGCGGCTGCGGATCGCCACCAGGCCCGCGCGGCGCGTTCGCGCCCGATCTTGCGAGACAACATGGTCAGCGGCTGGTCGATCTCGAATTGCAGAAGCGCGGTGCTGGCGGGGGTGGACCCTGCGACCAGGCCGCGCCGGTCGAACACCGCGACGCCGCGCCCGGCCTGCAGCAGGGCATCGGCGATCAATGCGCCCGAGATGCCGCCCCCGATGATGGCCACATCAACCGACAGACTGTCGGGAGCCACGTGTGTCGGGGGTGGGGCGGCGCCGTCGGCGAGCCAGACCGGCGTGCCGGTGCGCAGGTCACGCACCGTGGCCGGTTTGCGGGATGTTGCCATGCCGCACGCAACGCGGGCCGCGCGCAGGGGTTGCGTGAGCCCGGCCGCCACGCCCTTCACCGGGACACCGGCGAAGGGCGCGGGCGCGCGGGATCAGGTGCGCATGCTGACCGGCGTCAGGTCCTGGAACCAGGATTGCGCCTGCACGAAACCCTGTACGCGCCGGCTCATGGCGCGCGGGTTGAGGTCGTGCGCGACGAACAGGAACAGTCGGTCGTCGACGGCCTTCGCGTGCAGTTCGGCCAGCAGCGCGTCCTGCGCCGCCGGTTCGAAGGTGGTGAAGAGCCGATCCATGATGGCGTCGTAGGCGGGGTCGCTGAAGAAGCCCCAGTTGTTCGACGCCGGCGGCGCCATCTCGGTCTTGAGGAAGCGGACCAGCGCAGCGAAGGGGTCGTGCACCGAATAGGACACGTTCACCGCACTGATGCCGCGCGGCACGAGTGCGCGCGCACCCTCGCGCCACAGGCCGAGCAGTGCGTTCCACTCGACCACCTCGAACTCGATCTCGATGCCGACGTCCTTGAGGTTCTGCTGCACCGCCTCGTTCATCGGCAGCGGCTGCATCTGGCCCGAACCCGAAGGCGAGATCGCCACCTTGGTACGCAGCGGGCTGCGCGCCGTGAAGCCGGCCTCGGCCAGCAGCCGGCGCGCCGCCGCGACATCGGTGCGCACCGGATCGGTCGGGCGGCCATGCCACTGGTGGCCCGGCGGCAGCAGGCCCGCACCCTCGACCATCAGCCCGCCGAGCATGGTCTTCATCCCCGCGCGGTCCACCGCGAGGTTCGCCGCGCGGCGCACGCGGATGTCGCGCCAGGGCGAACCCTCGACCATGCTGAAATGCCAGGTCCAGGTATGCGGGTAGGTGTTGGTCACGATCTGGAAGCCGGCCTGGCGCAGCGAGGGCACGGCATCGGGCGGCGGCGCCTCGATGAAGTCCACCTGGTTCGAGCGCAGCGCGGCGACGCGGGTATTGGCCTCGGGCAGCGGCAGCAGAACCAGGCGTTCGTGCTTGGGAATGCGCGCGGCCTCCCAATAGTCGGGGTTGCGCACCAGCACGGCGCGTTCGCGGATGGCGAAGGATTCGAGCTTGTAGGGGCCGGTGCCGACCGCGCGGTTGAGGAAGGTGTCCCAGTTGCGCCCCGCGGCCTCCCAGGCACCGCGATGGGTGATGCCGATCCAGGTCAGGCCGAAGGGAACCAGGCTGTCGGGCGTGCGGGTCTCGACGATGAAGGTGTTCGCCCCCTCGGCGCGCCAGGACGCGATGGTGGGCATGCGGATGCGCGCCTGCGCGGCGGCGCGGTTGTCGAAATGCGGCACGTCGTTGCGGAAGGCGCGGTCGAAGGAGAAGGCCACGTCTTCGGCCGTCATCACCTTGCCGTCGTGGAACTTCACGCCCTCGCGCAGGGTGATGATCCAGCGCTTCGGGTCGGCCGGGTCGGGGCGCCAGGCGGTGGCGAGGCCCGGGCGGATCACCGGCGGCTTGTCGAAGGACGACAGGTCCCACATCGCCAGCTGGTCATAGAGGGTGATGCCCATGAAGCGGTGCCCTTCCGCCCCCTGGTCCGGGACGCCATTGGGCAGCGGGACGGCGGCGGCGGTCATGCCCACGCGAAGCGTCCCGCCGGGCGCGCCCTGCGCCATGGCGAGGTCGTAGGGCAGCGCTGCCGCGACGCCGAGCGTGGCACCCCCGCCTAAAAGGCGGCGGCGGCTGAGGGAAGATTGCATCATGGACTCCGCGATCAGTGAATGACGGCGAAGCCTAGACAACACAGCGCATGTTTTGTGCAGCGCAACATTAATTGGCGCGCGCATCAGCAACAAAACTGCGCTTTGCACAAACTTTATTCTGATCTTGGCTCGCTGGACGCCCGAACGTGCCGGGCGGCTTCGCCGACCTGCGCGAATCAGTCGTCCCGGTCGCGTTGCGCCGCCTGGGATTGCGCCGCCAGGGCACGGGCCATCTGGCTGAGCGCTTCCTGATGCTTGTCGTTGTCGATCAGGGCGAAATTACGCGCCAGTTCCAGGAACATGCGCTGGCGCGTCGAGACCGGCTGCGCCTCGGCTCCCGGCTGCAGCCCCTCGAAGAAATAGGAGACAGGCACGTCGAGCACCTGCGCGATCTCGAACAGGCGACCGGCGGAAATCCTGTTCAGCCCGCGCTCGTACTTGTGCGCCTGCTGGTAGGTCACGCCGATCATCTTCGCGAGCTGCTGCTGCGACAGGCCCATCATCGTCCGACGTTCCCGGATCCGGGCGCCGACGTGATGATCCACCAAGCTTGCGCGCTGGATCGATGCGTCGTCTTCCCCGATCGGATCGGGGAGCGGCATGGGGAGGTTCGGGGTCAAGGTCATGGCGTCGTTGCCCACCCTAACGCGGAAAAGATGTATCGGAAAACAAGTTTCTCTACCTATGCGCGTATCACACGATCGTCATGTCGACCTAGGTCTTTCCCCGCGCGGCACGCAGCCGCGCCAGTTCCCCGCGCAGGGCCTCGACCTCGGCCTTCAGCGTCTCGACCTCCGGCGGCGGCGCGCTGCCATCCTCGCGCCGCGCGAAAGGCGCGAACAGCGTCATCGCGCGTTCCATCATCGCCATGTTCTGCTTGCCGAGTTCCTCGAGGTTCCCGAAATTCGGCGGGAAGGGAATGAAGCCGCCGATGGTCGACTCCATGGTCCGCTTCATCTGGTCCTGCTGACGGCCGAAAGACGCCATGGCGAATTCCAGGTAGCGCGGCACCAGGCCCTGCAGGTTGTCGCCGTAATAGCCGATCAACTGCCGCAGGAAGGCCGTGGGCAGCATGGATTGCCCGACCTTGCTCTCTTCCTCGACGATGATCTGCGTCAGGACGGACCGCGTGATGTCGTCCCCGGATTTCGCGTCGTAGACCACGAAGTCGCGGCCCTCGCGCACCATTTTCGCCAGGTCGTCGAGCGTGACGTAGGACGACGCCTCGGTGTTGTAGAGCCGCCGGTTCGCGTACTTTTTCACGACAACGGGAGATGCCATGGCATCCCCGCCCTTCGCCGCGCCAGCGGCCGTGCTGCCCGCCATCGACATAACGCCCACCCTATCCTCAGTTCACAAGTCTAGCATGCACTGCACGCAACTGCGAAAGCCGCAAAGTGCAACAAGGGGCCCGACGGGTGACCCAGGCCACGCTTTTCACGGTGGCCGCGATTGCGGCCGGACAGCGATGCCCGTTCCGTCCCGGCCCGGCCAAGGCTATGGTCCGCCCCGCGAGGAACCCCCCGATGGAAGACCCTGCGGATTTGGACCGCCTCGCGGAGGACTGGATCGCGCTGTGGCAGAGCGAGATCGCCGGACTGGCGGCCGATCCGGAACTGGCCGAGCAATGGGCCGCCTGGGCTGCGCTCGGCGCGGCATGGATGCGCGCGGCCACCGCGATGGCGCCCCGCTATGGCGCGGCCCCGCATGACCGGCCCGCTGCGCCGCCGTGGGCCCCGCCCGCTGCCCCTGCACCTAGGCCTGGCGGGGATGCGCGCGATGGCGGCGACCTCCAGTCTCGGCGCGGCTCTGCCGACGACAAGCCTGGGCCTGCCGGCGCCGACAGCCAGCCCGAGCGCGCCGCCATGGCCGACCGGCTGGCCGAACTGGAGCGCCGGCTGGCCGATCTCGAAGGCGGGCCAGGCGGAACGGTCCAGGATCCTCGGCGCCCTCGGGGCCGCCGGCCACGCACCTGACGCGCTGGCCCGCGCCGTCGTCACCCGCCTGCTGCGGGCCGACCGCGCGCTGATCGCCGGCATGGCAGGCTATCGCCGCCATCCGTTTACCCGCGAGGCCCGCGACCCGCCCGCCATCTGGGCCGAGGGCGGGTCCCGCCTGCTCGATTTCGGCGGGGACGGGCCGGCGGTACTGTTCGTCCCCTCCCTGGTCAACCGCGCCTACGTGCTCGACCTGGTGCCGGAGCGCTCGCTGATGCGCTGGCTCCCGGGCCAGGGCTTCCGCACCCTGCTGCTCGACTGGGGCTGGCCGGGCGAGGCGGAACGCCTGTTCACCCTGACCGACTACGTGGCGGGGCGGCTCGAACGTGCGCTGGCCGCGGCCCCGGGGCCGGTGGTGCTGGCGGGCTACTGCATGGGCGGGCTGCTGGCGATTGCCGCGGCGCTGCGCAGGCCGGACCGGGTGCGCGCGCTGGCCTTGCTCGCCACACCCTGGGATTTCCATGCCGGGCCGGATGGGCCGCGGCGCGCCCGCACCGCCGCCGCGCTGGTGCCGGGGCTGGAGGCGTTGATGGAACGGACCGGCGCGCTGCCGGTCGATGCCATCCAGTCGCTGTTCGCCATGCTCGACCCCTTCGGCGTGGCGCAGAAATTCCGCGCCTTTGCGCGGCTCGACCCCGACGGCGAGCGGGCGCGGCTGTTCGTGGCGCTCGAGGACTGGCTGAATGACGGCATCCCCCTGCCTGCCCCGATCGCGCGGCAATGCCTGGGGGGCTGGTACGGGCGCAACGAGCCGGCGCGGTTGGTTTGGCGCATCGCCGGCCAGATTGTGGATCCCGCCGCCTGGGCCGGTCCGTCCTTCGTGGCAATACCCGAGCGGGACCGCATCGTGCCGCCGGCTTCCGCGGCCGCGGCGGCGGCGCGCCTGCGCGACGTCACGACGCATATCGCCGCCGGCGGGCATATCGGGATGGTCGCCGGCGCCGGCGCGCAAGCGGCGCTCTGGCAGCCGCTCACCGCATGGCTGCGTGGCTTGTAATCGCCGGCCGCCAGGGCGCATGTTGCGCCGCAAAGCCCCAAGGGAGTTCCACCCGTCATGACCGACATCGTCATCGCCTCGGCCGCCCGCACGCCGGTCGGTGCCTTCAACGGCGCCTTTGCCTCCATGTCCGCGCATGCGCTCGGCACCATCGCCATCAAGGCCGCGATGGAGCGCGCCGGCATCGAGGGCGGCGACGTGGACGAGGTGATCCTCGGCCAGATCCTGTCGGCCGGCGCGGGGCAGAACCCGGCGCGCCAGGCCTCCGTCAACGCCGGCATCCCGGTCGAGCACACCGCCTTCGGGATCAACCAGCTTTGCGGGTCGGGCCTGCGCGCCGTGGCGCTGGCGGCCCAGCAGATCGCCACCGGCGATGCCAAGATCGTCGTCGCCGGCGGGCAGGAGAGCATGACCCAGGCGCCGCACGCCCAACAGCTGCGCGCCGGCCAGAAGATGGGCGACCTGGCGCTGATCGACACCATGCTGCGCGACGGGCTGATGGACGCCTTCCACGGCTACCACATGGGCAACACCGCCGAGAACGTGGCGCAGAAGTTCCAGATCACCCGCGACGAGCAGGATGAATTCGCCTTCCACAGCCAGCGCAAGGCCGGCGAGGCGATGAAGGCCGGCCGCTTCGCCGACGAGATCGCCGCCGTGACGGTCAAGGGCCGCAAGGGCGACGTGATCGTCAGCGATGACGAGTACCCCAAGCCCGAGACCACGCGTGAAATCCTGGCCAAGCTGCGCGCCGCCTTCCACAAGGAAGGCACCGTCACCGCGGGCAATGCCTCCGGCATCAATGACGGCGCGGCGGCGCTGGTGGTGATGTCGGCGGACGAGGCGGCGAAGCGCGGCATCACGCCGATGGCGCGCATCGTGTCGTGGGCGACCGCCGGCGTCGATCCGTCGATCATGGGGACCGGGCCGATCCCGGCGTCGCGCAAGGCGCTGGCCAAGGCGGGTTGGACGCATGCCGAGCTCGACCTGATCGAGGCCAACGAGGCCTTCGCCGCGCAGGCGCTGGCAGTGAACAAGGACCTCGGCTGGGATACGTCGAAGGTGAACGTGAATGGCGGCGCGATCGCGCTGGGGCACCCGATCGGGGCGTCCGGGGCGCGCGTGCTGACCACGCTGCTGTTCGAGATGCAGAAGCGCGGGGCCAAGAAGGGGCTCGCGACGCTGTGCATCGGGGGCGGGATGGGCGTGGCGATGTGCGTCGAGCGGTGATCGACTGAAGGGTGGAGGGGCGCCGCCCCTCCATACTTCCCCACCAGAAGGCTTTTGGATCCCGAGACCCGCGCGCGCCCCGCCGGGAGGGCGCGCCGGCCGCAGCACGACACGCTACGCGTGCAGCAGCACCAGCGTCTCGTGTGGCACCACCCCCGCAGGCGTCCGTGCGATCGACACCCTCGTGAAGCCTGCGGCCTCGCCCTCGCGCGCCCAGGCCGCGTCATCGCGCAGCCGCAGGAAGAAGGCCGGCCCCTGGAAGGGCTCCTGGCCCGGCAGCATCACCCAGGACAGGCAGGCCAGCCCGCCCAGCGCCGCATCCGGCACCTGGCGCAACAGCAGCAGCGCGCCATCGCCCACCGGCACCTTCATATGCTGCACCCAGCGGCCTTCGAGCGCGGCCGGTGCATCCAGGTCCTGCTGGACCAGCACGATGCCGCCCGGGCGCAGCACGCGGCGGAATTCCGACAGCGTCGCGGCTTCGTCCGCCGCATCGAGGAAGTAGCCGAGCGAATTCCACATGTTCAGCACCAGGTCGATGCTGGCGGTCGGGATGGGCAGGTCGCGCATGTCGGCGGCGGCGTAGGCAGCACGGCCGTCGGCGCGCGCGGTGCGCAGGTAGTCCGGCTGGAGGTCGAGGCCGATGACGTCGAAGCCCTCGCCGGCGAGCGCATTGGCATGGCGGCCGGTGCCGCAGGGGATGTCGAGGATGCGTGGCCGCGGCGCCAGGTGATCGGTCGCGATGCGCAGGATGGTGTCGATGTCGCGCTGCGTGCTGGCGGGGGTGTCGCCGCCGGCGAATCGGCTGGCGAGGGCGGCATAGGCCGGGCCGAAATAGTGCCGCGGCCAGGCGGGGTCGGGCCGGGCGGCGGCCAGGAACTCGGCATCCGGGCAGGACCAGAGGTGCCGTGCCGTGTCTGTCGGGACCTGCCGGAACCCCTGGTCGAGGGCCTCGTTCAGCGCATCCATCGGTCCTGCGTTCCTGCGACCAAGCGGCCGCCGCCCCGTGGCGGGTGGGTCCGGGAGGGCAGCGCCCTCGCGGTGCCTGTCAGAACAACAGCCCCTTCTTGAGCATCCCGTGCACGCCCTTCTCCCCGTTCACCGTCTGCGTGACGTGGAAATCCACCGCCAGCGAGCAGAACTGGTAGGCGTCGGCGTCCGACAGGTTGGTGCGCGAGCAGATGAAGCCGATCATCTCGCGCAGCGCCTGCTTCATCGCGAGGTCGAGGTCCTCGTTCATGCCCATGGTGATGAAGTGCGTCCTGGTCTCGGCGCGGGGGAATCTCAGCACCGGGTCGCGGCCGCCGCCGCCCTTGACCAGCGACAGGCGGAAATGCCCGGTCAGGCAGATTTCCAGCGCGTTGATGCAGACCTCGCCATCGCCCTGCACGCCGTGGCCGTCGCCGGCGGAGAACAGCGCGCCCTCGTTGAACACCGGCAGGAACAGGGTGCTGCCCTCGGTCAGCTCCTTGTTGTCGAGGTTGCCGCCGATCGCGCGTGGTTCCTTGGTGTTGATCATCCCCCAGTCGGCCGGGGGCGCCACGCCCATCACGCCGAAGAAGGGCGCGAGTGGCAGGTCCATCCCGCCTTCCTTCGGGCCGAAGGGCAGCTTGCAGGTCATCGCCTGGCGGTCCACCGGGATGTGCAGCGTGCGGCGGTAGGGAAAGTCTTCCGGCAGGGTGCCGAACAGCGGGCGGAAGCCGCAGAAGCCCCAGTCGGCGCCGAGTTCGATCTTCTCGATGTCGATGCGCAGCGCGTCGCCCGGCTCGGCGCCGCGCACGGCGACGGGGCCGGTGATGACATGGGCGCCCAGGCGGGGAAGCTTCCGGTGCACCTCCCGCAGCACGGGGTGGACCGCCATCATCTTCTCCTGCGGCGGCATCACCTCGGGCCCGCCGGAGAGGCATTCCAGGATGACCACCTCGCCCGGGTCGATGGTGGCGACCGGCGGGAAGGAGGCGTCGAAGGCGCCCCAGCGGATGGTGTCCAGCGATGCGGCAACGCGGGTCGGTTCGCTCATGCGGGGGCTCCTGCGGCACGGTGGCCGGATCGGGACGTCGGTTGAAGAATGCAAGCAGGGTGCCGGGCGGAAGGGAACCCCGCGCGGCGCGCTACAGCCAGCCCTTGCGCCGGAAATACAGCACCGGAAGGATCGCGCTGACCACCATCAGGCACAGCGCGATCGGATAGCCCGCCGCCCAGTCGAG
>LNEW01000120.1 GCA_001464375.1 Rhodospirillales bacterium Ga0074136
CGCACCAGTGTCTTGATGAGGTGCTGGTTCTCCTTGCGCACGGCCGAGGCCTTCTCGGCGCCCACGAAGGTGAGGATGCGCGTGAGGCCGAGCAGCGTGTCCGACGCGCGGCTGGTGACTTCCCCCACCTGGCCGAGCGTGATGAGCGTGGCCTTCAACTGGTCGTCCTTGCGGTCCGCCTTGAGGTTCGCGCGCGCCGCCCGGAACGTGCGTTGGGACGCGCGGTCCATGTCCGCGCCCACGCGTTCCAGGATGTCCGCGAGCCGGTCCACCACCTGTTCGAACAGATGCAGCATCACCGCATCGGGGGAGGCGAGCAGCGCCGGCTGGCGTTGCGCGCGCACCCCGAAGGCGCTGAACGCCTTGGGCGTGGCATAGCGCACCGTGACCAGCGTGGTGTTGGTCAGCACGAAAGTGATGGCGGTCGATCCGAATTCGCCGGCATCGATGCCGTACAGGAAATTCGCGGTGAGGAAGAGCGTGTCGTCCTCGCGGTACAGGCGCGAGGAGCTCTCGATCTCCTGCATTTCCTCGCGCGTCGGGATCTCGATGCCCAGCGCGTCCTGGACCGCCTTCTCCTCCTGCGGGGTCGGGTTCAGCAGGTCGATCCAGACGGCGTGGCGCAGGCTGTCGGGCTCCGCCACGGCGGACGCGGCGGCGCGCTGTTCGGGGGCGGGCAGCGAGGCGGTGATGTCGGAGACCGCGCCTTCGAGCACGCGGCAGCGCCCCTCCTGAACCGTCCAGGTCGTCAGCATGGCGGTGGCCTCCTGTACGGGTAGGTCGGGACCGGCCCCGCGGTTCTAGCGACCGGCATGGCGTCGCGCCACCCGGGCGTTCAGCCCGGCGCGGGCAGGCCGTGCAGGCGCGCGACGGCCTGGAAATCCGCGGCTTCCGCGTGGCGGCCCGACGGGCGCGTGCCGTCGGCATCGCGCACCAGCTGGCAGGTGCGCAGCCCGGCGGCCGCGGCGGCGTCGAGCTCCTCGGCCACGTCGGACAGGAACAGGATCTCGCGCGCCGGCAGGTGCAGCCCGGCGGCGATGGTGGCGTAGGATGCGGCGTCACGCTTGCCGCCGACCGCGGTATCGAAGAAGCCGGTGAAGATGCCGGTCAAGTCGCCCGCCACGGAATGCCCGAACAGCAGCCTCTGCGCGGGCACCGAACCGGACGAGTAGACCGCGAGCCGCAGCCCGGCCCGCGACCAGGCGCGCAGGCAGGGGGCCACGTCGGGCCACAGGTGGCCCTGCAGGCGACCATCCTCGTAGCCCGCGCGCCAGATCAGGCCCTGCAGGGATTTGAGCGGCGTGACCTTGGCGTCCTCGGTCATCCAGCGCCGCAGCGTGGCGCGCGGGTCCTCGGCGGGGGCGGCGGCGCGGACATCGGCCAGGATGGCAGCCACGGCGGGATCAGCGCCCCGCGCATCGAGGAAACCATCCAGCGCCGCCTCCGCGAACGGGAACAGCGTGTCCTTAACGAAGGCGATGGCGGTGGTCGTGCCCTCGATGTCCAGCAGGATGCAGGTGGGCGGGGCGGTCAATCGACGGTGACCGGGATGCGCGCGGCGATGTCGGATCCCGTATAGTGCGGCGTCCAGCCGGTGGTGTCGGTGAAGACGCGCAGCGCCGTGACATGCGGGACCGCGCCGGCATCGAACCAGTGCCTGGTGTTGGCGGGCACCGAGATCAGGTCGCCGCGCGTGCAGTGCGCGTCGTAGATCTTCCCATCCACATGCATGACGAAATTGCCCGCGCCTTCGTGGAAGAAGCGGACCTCGTCCTCGGTGTGGATGTGTTCGCTCAGGAACTTCGCGCGGATCGCGTCCTTCTGCGGGTGGTCGGCGGTCAGGCGGATGACGTCCGCCGTGCCGGCCTGGCTCTCGCGCAGGAAGGCGTCGAGTTTCGGGCGATAGGCGGCGAGCACGGCGTCGGCCTCCGCGCCGTCCGGCAGGGCGGCCACCGGCCAGCGTTCGAAACGCACGCCGATGGGCGCCAGCGCCGCAGCGATCGCGGCGGCATCATCGGTGCGCAGGGTCTCGGCGCCGGTCGCGGCGTCGCGGATGGTCAGCAGGCTCATGGCGTGTGTTTCCCGTCCTCGAGTTCACAGAGCAGCATGAATTCCAGCGCCTCCAGCCGCATCAGGGCGGCGGGCATGTCGGCACCCCAGACATAGACGCCGTGGCCGCGGATGACATAGCCCGGCGGCGCATCGGGCGTGCTGTCCCACAGCGCATCGAGCGCACGTTGCAGGCGGGCGATGTCCTGGTCGTTGTCGACCACCGGAAGGTCGACCGCGGTGTCGTGCGTCGGCCCGCCCGGAAACGCCTTCAACACTTCATACCCGGCCAGGCGGATAGCGCCGGCGGCGCGGCGCGACAGCACGGTGTTGGCCACCGAATGCCCGTGCAGCACCGCCCCCGCATCAGGGAATCGTCGGTAGATGCCGCAATGCAGCCGCGTCTCGTAGGAGGGCCGGTCCCCCGAATCGATCGGCGCGCCTTCGGCATTGACGCGGATGATGTCGGCGGGTGCGAGGAACCCCTTGTGGCCGCCGGACCGCGTGATCGCGATGCGTCCGGAGGGCTGGCGGATCGAGATGTTGCCCGCCGTCGCCGGAACCCAGCCCATTGCATGCATGCGCGCGCCGGCGGCGACGATGGCAGCGGCGGCCTCCTGGAAGGTCATAGCGACAGGTCCCCCGCGAACGGCAAGGCCCCGCCACGCACCGAAGCGCGACGGGGCCTGCCGGTCTGCCGAAAAGGCGGCGTCAGGCGGCGGGGCGGCTGCCCGGCTGCGGCTGCGCGGCGGTGGCCTGCGCGGCGGCGGGGCCCTGGATGTTGCCGGCCGGCGGCGTGGCCGGGGCCTGCGCCTCCATCGAGGCGTCCTTCTCGTCTTCCTTGATGTTCTGCTTGAAGGACTTGATGCCCTTGGCCAGGTCGCCCATCAGGCCGCTGATCTTACCGCTGCCGAACAGCAGCAGGACGACGAGCAGAACGACAAGCCAATGCCAGATGCTGAACGAACCCATGGCGACGCCTCGATCCCGTTGTGGCCGCGCGCGAGGCGCGCAGCGGTCTCCGTGTGAACGGGGCGCAACCTAGTGTCCCGGCGGCGCCCGTGCAAATCCAGATGGGCCATCGGCAGCCGGACCGCAACGGGTCTTGACACCGGCGCGCGCGGAAACCATTAAGCGCTGAGATCCGGGCCCCTCTGGCGGCCGCCGGCCCACCCGTGGGCGGCGTCCGTGATGTCGGATCGCGTGGGAAATCGCGCGATCACGGCCCGCTCATATCCTGATGCCTTGAGCCCGTGTGTCGCGCCCAGAGACGGGAGTGCGATCGATGGAGTTCTTTTCGGCCGAATGGCTCGGCAAGCCCTTGTGGATGTGGAAGGGCTTCCTGCTGGTCGTGGTGGTGCTGCTCGCCTTCGACCTGGGCGTGCTGAACCGCAAGGACAAGGAAATGGGGATCGCCCAGAGCCTATGGCTCTCGGCCTTCTATATCGGCTTCGCGATGCTGTACGGCGCTGGCATCTGGTGGGCCTACGAGGCCGGCCAGCTGACCACCTCCGACGGCACCCATGCCGGGGTTGCCTTCTTCACCGGCTTCTTCATCGAGAAGGCGCTGTCGATCGACAACGTCTTCGTCATCAGCCTGATCTTCACCTACTTCGCGATTCCGCGGCGCTACCAGTACCGCGCGCTGGTGTGGGGGATCATCGGCGTGATCGTGCTGCGCGGCATCATGATCGCGGTGGGTGCGGCGCTGGTGCAGGAATATTCCTGGGTCCTTTACATCTTCGGCGCGTTCCTGATCGCCACCGGCATCAAGATGCTGGTGGTGCCCGAGGGCGAGCAGGACATGGCGAAGAACCCGATCGTGCGGTTCATGCGCAGGCACATGCGCGTGTCGGACGAGCTGCACGGGGAGAAGTTCGTGATCCGGCAGGTCGACCCGGCCACCGGCAAGATGACGACCTTTGCCACGCCACTGCTGCTCGCGCTGGTGGTGATCAACATCGCCGACCTGATCTTCGCGGTGGATTCCGTGCCGGCGATCTTCGCCATCACCACCGACACCTTCATCGTCTACACCGCGAACATCATGGCTATCCTGGGTCTGCGCGCGCTGTACTTCGCGCTGGCCGCCATGGTGCACCGCTTCCACTACCTGAAGTATGCGCTGGCGCTGGTGCTGGTGTTCATCGGCGGCAAGATCTTCTGGAACCAGATCGTGGGGAAGGTGGATCCGGCCATCTCGCTGGGCGTCACGCTGGCGATGATCCTGGGCGGGATCGTCTATTCGCTGTGGAAGACGCGCAAGGACACGCCGGTTCCGGCGGCGTAAGGCGGGCGGGGCGCGGCGGACACGTCGCGCCCCGTTTCCCTCAGGCATCCAGCCTGATGTTCAGCCGGCGGATCATCCCGCCCCAGCGTTCCGTCTCCTGCGCCAGGAAGGCGGCGGCCTCGGCCGGGGTGCTGGCCATCACCTCGAAGCCCGCGCCCTCCAGGCGCTGGCGCGCGGCCGGTTCGCGCAGGCCACGCTGCGTCTCGGCGGCCAGCCGCGCCACGCGATCCGCCGGCGTCGAGGCCGGGACAACCAGGATCTGCCAACCATAGGATTCTGCGTTGGCCACGCCCTGTTCGGCGAGCGTCGGCACGGCCGGCGTCGGCGCAAAACGGGCAGCCGACGTCACCGCAACCGCCCGGATCTGCCCCGCCTGCACCTGCGGCAGCACCGCTGCGGTCGTTACCATCATCGCCTGGATGCGCCCGGCCACCAGGTCCAGCGTCGCCTGGGGGAAGCCGCGATAGGCCACGTGCACCATCTCCGGCGCCCCGGTGCGCGCCAGCAGGTCGAGCATCCCGAGATGCCCGCCCGACCCCGACCCGACCGACCCGAAGGCCACGCGCCCGGGATTGGCCCGCAGATGCGCCAGGAAGCCGGCGAGGTCGGTGACCGGCAGGTCATTGTTCACCACCAGGAATTGCGGCCCCCGCACCAGCAGAGACACGGCCACCAGGTCCTTCACCGGGTCATAGGGCAGGTTCGGAAAGAGCGCCGGCGCCGTGGACAGTGGCCCGTTGATCGACAAGCCGATGACATGCCCGTCGGTCGCCTTGGCGATGGCATCCGTTCCGATGTTGCCGCCGGCCCCCGCGCGATTGTCCACCACCACCGGCTGGCCCAGCACGCGCGCCAGGTGTTCGGACAGCACGCGCCCGGTGAGGTCGGGGCTGGACCCGCCGGGAAACGGCACGATGAAGCGCAGCGGGCGGTCGGGCCATGCCGCCTGGGCGCGCGCGACAGCGGGCACCAGCGGCAGGGCGGGCAGCGCGGCGCCGAGGGCGCGGCGGGTGATGGTCATGGCAGTTCCTCCGGCGGCGCGGCGGTGCGGTCCCGCCCGCCTGGCCATGCTTGGACGGGGCCGCCGGCCGTCTGCCGGAAGAAACCCGCCTGGGCGACGTTTGCAGCATGACGCGGCCGGGTCGTCCAGCGGCGCTCGCCGCAGGCGGCCCGCGGGCCTGGCCCGCCACAAGGGGAGAGTGATTCCGTGGAACGTCTGGTCCCGTTGTCCCGCTGTATCGCGGCACAGCACTGCAACCTGCGGCTGTTCCGTTGCTGGATTCGCTTTCACTTTTTCCTAAGGCTGAGCCATACATTCTGGACGGGTTTCCCCCAGCCGGAGCGCAACCCATGACTGCAATCCCGCGCGTGATGATCCTCTGCGTCGCGCTTCTGTCCCTGCCTGGCTGCGCCACCGTGGCGCTGAACGCGGCGCTGCGCGCGGCACACCCGCAGCCGGCCTGGAACGGGGACGTCGCGGTTGCGTCGGAACCGCCCGGCGCGCGCTGCACCGTGGCGCGTGGCGCGCAGGTGATGGCCGAGGTGCCCGCCGCCCCCGGCACCGTGCGCCTGGCCCGGTCCTACAGCACGCTGGAGGTGCGCTGCGCCGCCGACGGCTACCTGGAAACGGCCGAGGTGCTGCGCGCGCGCGACGACCCGGCGGTGTTCCGCATGGCGCCGAACGGCGTGATCGGCGCGACGGCGACGGTCATCAGCCTCGCCTCTGCCCGGACCATGCGCTACCCGTCCGAGGTGACGGTCACGCTGGTGCCCGCCACCTTCCCGACCGAGGAGGCGCGCGAGGGCTTCTTCGCTGCCCGCCGCGCCGCCCTGATGGCCGCCCGCGCCGGCGAGGTCGCGCTGGGCGAGGAACGCTGCCGCGCGGAGCGCGAGACAACCTGCGACCCGTCGCTGCTGGTGGCGCAACGCCAGCAGCAGGAGGACCTGGCGCGGCTCGATGCGCTGCGCGGCGCGGCGCGGGTGGCAGGCGCCGCCCCGGCCGTGGCCACGCCGCCCGACCCGGTCGCCGCGACGGGGCCGCGGCCGCTGCGCGTCGCCTCGGCCGAGACGGTCCAGTAGCGCGCGGGGCGCTATTGCGCCTCCGCCACCAGCCGTCCGCCGTGGATGAAGCCGAAGGTCGGGAAATTCGTCTGGCCGAGGTCGTTCACCGGCGGATACCAGACCCGCACCAGCGACCAGTCGTTGTTGGGCGAGACATCCATCACCGGCTGGTCGCGTGCCACGCGGCCACGATTGCGCCCGCTGGCCCAATTGGCGTGGTCCACGCGAATTTCCCGCGGGCCGACCACGCGCGTCACGACCGAGAGATGCCCGGTGCGGTTGCGCTGCGTGCGCATGAAGACCAGCACCGACCCCGTGCGCGGCCGGCGCGACCGGTCGTAGCGGCCCGATTGCGCCGCCGCGTCCCACCATTGCCAGGCGTCGCCCTGGAGGTCGATGCCCGACCGTGCCCGCGCGTAGGGCACGCAGGAGGACTCGCCGCCCGCGTAGCCCGGAACGCCGCTGCGCGGCGCGCTGCCTGAACTGCCACATGCTGCGAGTGCGAGTGCACCCAGCATCGCGATCATGCGAAGCACGACCCCGAACCCCCTGATTCCCCTGGGTTCAGCTTAACGCAGATCAGGGCGGAAGTGGAGCATTCCGGTGGCGGTGCCGCGTTTGCGCGGCGCGCCGTGTCGTCAGGACAACGTCGTCAGGTCCTGGAATCAACGCTGCGCCAGTCTGTTCTGCCGGGTCCAGAGGGCTTTCCCGGTCACGCGCCGTGGGGACCCCGGCAGAACCGGGGTCCCTCGGCTGGTCAGACGGGCGTGAACATCGGCACCGGGGCGCCGCCTTCCTCGGTGGCCTTGAGCACCACCTTCACCTTCTGGCCGATCTTCACCGTGTCGAGGTCGCAATCGACGATGTTGGTGAAGATGCGCGGGCCTTCGTCGAGTTCGACATAGGCAGGCGCGTGCGGTTCCTTCGAACGCATGACGGTGAAGGAATAGATCGTCCCCGTCCCCTTCGCCTCGACGAGTTCCACGTTGTTGGACAGCGTGAAGGGCGAGCAGCCGCGCGGATACCAGAAGTGCTTGCCGGTATCCTTGCAGCGGCCGATCAGGAATTTGCCGGCGCGCGCCGCGTCCCAGAACGGCTTGGTGGTGGGGTCTTCCTTCGGCGCCGGGATGGCGCGGTTGGCGGCTTGGGTCGCCATGGTGATCACTCCCGTTCCATGATGAGCGTGGCCGAGCCGTGCCGGTGGCCCAGCAGGCCGCCGATGCCATTCGCCAGGGCCAGCTTGCAGCCCGGCACCTGCACCTTGGCGTGCGCTTCGCCGCGCAGCTGGCGCACCGCCTCGATGACCTTGGTCATGCCGCCGCGATTGGCCGGGTGGTTGTTGCACAGCCCGCCGCCATCGGTGTTGAAGGGCAGCTTGCCGACGCCGCTGATCAGGTTGCCGTCGGCGACGAAGGCACCGCCCTTGCCCTTTTCCGCGAAGCCCAGATCCTCGATCTGCATCAGCACCGTGATGGTGAAGCTGTCGTAGATCGACGCGTATTGCATGTCCTTCGGCGTCACCTTGGCTTCCGCGAAGGCCGCCGCGCCGGATTGCCGCGCGGCGGAATAGGTCAGGTCCACCTGGCCACCGGCCTGGTTCTTGGTGGCCTCGGCGCAGCCGAGCACCTTCACCAGCGGACGCTTCAGCGACTTCGCGATCTCCGGCCGCGCGACGATCAGCGCGCCGCCGCCATCGGAGATGACGCAGCAGTCGAGCCGGTGCAGCGGGTCCGCCACCATGGGCGAGTTCACCACCTCCTCGACCGTCACGACCTTGGGCAGCATGGCGTGCGGGTTGTGCTGCGCGTGCTGGGATGCCGCCACCTTGATCCAGGCGAGCTGCTCGGACGTCGTGCCGTATTCGTACATGTGGCGCGCCGCGACATTGGCGTAGGAGGTCACGACGGTGCGCGCCATCGGGATCTCGAACGGGTCGTCCGGGATGTTCGGCGCCCAGGAACGCGGCACGGTGCCGGTCGCCATGCCTTCAGCCCGCGGCCGGCCGGCCAGCGTGATGAGCGCGATGTTGCAGCGCCCTTCCTTGATGGCCTGCGCCGCGTGGCCCACGTGCATGACATAGGAGCAGCCGCCCATGTCGGTGCTGTCGACATGGCGGAGCTTGGTCAGCCCCATGTAGTCGGCCTGGTTGAGCGGCCCGAGGCCCGGCGCGGCGCCGGTGCAGAAGAAGCCGTCCACGTCGTCCTTGGACAGGCCGGCATCCTGGAGGGCGCCATAGGCGACCTCGGCATGGAGTTGCGCGACCGATTGGCCCTCGGCCTTGCGCGTCGGGTGCTCGAAGGCCCCGACGATATAGGCTGCGCCGTTGATGCTCATGGCGGGGCTGTTTCCTCCTGCGTGTGTCTGGCGGCGCAGGGAAGCAGCGGAGGCGGTGGCTGTCGAGGGGGACGCCCGATGTGCCCAGAGCGTCAGCCGTCGCAGGCGCCTGCGCACGACGCGATCGAGTAATACGGCGCCCCGGATCGTGCCCCGCACGAACCCGGAGCGCGCAGCGCGACCGCGCCCAAAACATCAGCGGCCGCCAGCGCAACGGCGCGTGGCGCGAAGCCAAGCCGACCGGATGGCCGGCGCCGGGCGTCGGGGGGCCACAAAAAGGGTCCCGCCGAGCCTGCGCAGACCTGCGCGGGACCCGGCGGGGTTTCACTGCCGACTGGGGGGCAATATCAGCGCGGCAGGAACTCGGCGAAATATTCGTAGCTGTCGGCGTTCATCTGCGCCGCGGCGGGGTCGTCCTTGGCCAGCGCTTCCGCACCCCGGGGCTGGTAGGCGTGGTCGCGCGCGCCCAGCGCGAGGTGGCTCATCTCGTGGATGACGATGCCGCCTTGGCTGTCCTGGCCGGTGCGCTGGGCGCTGAAGAAGGTCGGGCAGAAGCCCATGATCTCGCGCGCGCCGCCGCCCCAGCGGACATAGGCGAAGGTCGGGCCGCGGCAGGCGCGGGCATGGTTGCATTCGTAGGCGACGCGGTTCTCGCGTTCATCAAGGCCGCGCGAGATGGCGCGGAAATTCTTGGCGATGGCACCGGCCGGGTTGGTGCCGAAGAAGCGCGCCAGGTGCGGGCGGATCGCCTCGGGCTCCAACGTAAGGGAGGCGACCGATGCGTTGGTCATCTGCCGGGCGTCACCGAAGGCGCGGCGGATGGTGTTGCGCTGTTCGTCGGTGCAGGTGCCGTCCGCGGTCAGCACCGGGGCGCTGCGCTGCGCATCCTTCACGCCCTGCGCGGCACCCGGCAGCGGGGCCAGGATCAGGGCGGCGAGGGCGGCGGCGGTGGCGAAGGTCTTGCGCATCGGTCTCTCTGCCTTCCGGGGATCGGGTGGCAGGGGAATGATGCGCGGCGCCGGCCGCCCCGGCGCTGAAACGGTTCAGGCGGCCACGACGGTCCGCGTGCGCTTTTCCTTCGCGTTCCGTAGCAGCGCGATGCCGC
This sequence comes from Rhodospirillales bacterium Ga0074136, assembly GCA_001464375.1. Classification (GTDB taxonomy): domain Bacteria; phylum Pseudomonadota; class Alphaproteobacteria; order Acetobacterales; family Acetobacteraceae; genus Neoroseomonas. The sequence continues at coordinate 9,840 of LNEW01000120.1, forward strand.
GGTAGATTCCGTGCACCATCTTGGAATACGGCATCGCCACGAAGAAGGCGAAGACCAGGCCGAGGTGGATCGCCAGCATCACGCCCATCGCGCCGGTGTGGCGAATGGCGAGCAGCAACAGGCCCGTCGCCGCGATCAGGAACAGCAGCGCCAGCATCGCGAATTCGCCGCCCGCCACCTTGCGCGAGACCGGGCCGGGATCGGTGATGATCTTGGTGTGCATCAGCCCCGCCGCGCCCAGCATCATCAGCACGCCACCCCAGGTGCCGAACTGCACGGGCAGGGAAAAGAAGGCATGCGGCGACTTCCAGCCGAACACGTGGTGGTAGATGGCACCCGTGGTGGTGGCCGCGAAGCACAAAAGAAAGCCGTACAGCAGCGCCTGGTGGAAATGCCGCCGGCGCTGCGAGAAGCCCTCGTCGAGATCGTTGCAGCCATGCCCGCCGCCGCCGAGGTTGCGCAGCGTCAGGATATCGACCGCCGCCTCGGCGGCCGGCGCGGGGGCGAAGCTGCCGCCCATGCCCCCGGTGGCGCGCCAGTAGCTGCGCGCGCCCATGGCCATGGCAAACACACCAAAGCCGAAGGTCAGCGTGGCGAGCGACACCATCAGCCAATAGGGGATGATGCGAAAGAACGCGCCGACACCGGTCTGCGCCGAATAGAGCACTGCCGGGTCCTGCAGCACCGCGACCAGGATCAGCGTGATGGCAATGCCGAAGGCCGCCACCAGCGAGACGATGGTGCCGTTGCGTTCGAAGGCGCGGCCCATCGGCGCCGGCCAGGCGTGGGCTGCGTAGGATTCGTGGCGAATCTCGGCGAAGGTGGCGGGGATGTTGATGCCGAAGGCATGCGGCGGCGCGTACTGGCAGGCGTGGTAGCAGCCCTTGCAGCCATGGCAGAGGTTCGCGAGGTGCGTGAGGTCGGCTTCCGCAAACGACCGGCGCATCGCCATGGCGGGGAACACGGCGCAATAGCCTTCGCAATAGCGGCAGGCGTTGCAGATTTCCATCTGCCGCCGGGCTTCGGCGACGGTTTCACTTTCAGTTCCGGGCTGCACGCGCTGCTTCCTCCCCCGCGATGCGGCCGAAGACGGTGCCGATCGTCATGCCGAAGCCGGCGAGATATCCCTGGCCGAGGATGTTGCCGGACATGATCTCGCCCGAGGCGAACATGTTCGCGCTGGGCTTGCCGTCGGCCATCATCACCCGCGCGCGCTCGTTCACCTTCACCGACAGGAAGGTGAAGGTGATGCCGGGCTTGAGCGGGTGGCAGTAGTAGGGTGGTCGGTCGATGCGCCGCGCCCAATGGGACTTCGGCGGGGACAGGCCTTCGGTGCGGCAATCATCCAGCGACTGCGCGCGGAAGGTGCCGGGCTGCACGGCGGCATTGTAGTCGGCCACCACCTTCTCGAGCTTGCCGGCATCCAGGCCGATCACGCCGGCCAGTTCCGCGATGCTGTCGGCACGGTAGGGGGCGAAGACCGGCGGCAGGTAGTCGTGCTGCGCCTGGGAATCATTGATGGCGAAGGCGACCTGGCCGGGCTGCTGGGCGATCAGCCGGCCCCAGATGGCATAGCGCTTCGGCCAGACATCCTCGCCCTCGTCGTAGAAGCGCTCGACGTCGCGGTTGACCACGACCGAGAAGGGCACGCAGTCGAGCCGCATCGCGAGGCCGCCATCTTCCATGGGTGCGCGGGCATCATTGGCCACGGCGTGGAACTGCGTGGGGTCGCCCACTTCCTGCACGCCCGACGCCAGCATGTCCTTCAGGATGCGCCCCTGCGCGTAGGGCGTACCGCGGATCTGGAAATTATCGGCGGCATCGCCCCAGTATTTGCGCAGCCATTCGCGATTGGCCTGGAAGCCACCGGCCGAGGCGACGAAGGCCTTGAAGCGCAGCCGCGCGGGGAAGCCGCGGTGGGAGACGATGGCCTCGGTTGCGAAACCGTCCTGCACGGCGATGTGCTGAACCTCGGTATCGTACAACGCCACCACGCCCAGGCGTTCGGCGGTGCGATACAGCGCATTCAGCAGCGCCTTGCCGCCGCCCAGGAAGAAGGCGTTGGTGCGCGACAGCGACAGCGTGCCGGACAACGACGGCTGGAACACGACGCCGCATTGTTCGAGGAAGCCCGGCGCGTGCTGGGATGCGCGGATGCACATGCGCGCCAGGGCTTCATCGGTGCGCCCGCCGGTCACGCGGTTCAGATCGTCCCAGTATTCCTCTTCGAGATAGGCATCGGTCAGCACGCCGGTCGGCCCCGGATGCAGCGCGCGCAGGTTGCGGGTATGGCGTGAATTGCCGCCCCGCATCGCACGCGGCGCGTGTTCGGCCAGCACGACCGAAGCACCCGCCTGGCGCGCGGTGATGGCGGCGCACAGGGCGGCATTGCCGCCGCCGGCGACCAGGACATCGAAGATCTGGGTCAGGTCCGCCATGGCGCGGCTCCCGTGGTTCGCGGTGATGTATACAGGTGTATCCAGGCATGTCCAGGGCGTGCTAGCCCTTCGACATGGATGGATCGACCCCCGCGCGCGACCTCGGCGAGGCCGCCTATGGCCGCATCCGCGCGGCCATCCGCGACGGGTCCCTCGCACCCGGCGAGCGCCTGACCGAGGTGGACCTGGCGGCGCGCTTCGGCGTCTCCCGTACCCCGGTCCGACAGGCGATCGCGCGGCTGGAAGCCGAGGGGCTGCTGACGCATGAGGCGAGGCGCGGGCTGACCGTCACCCGCCCCGACCACCAGCAGGTGGTGGAACTGTATGTGATGCGCGAAGTGCTGGAGGGTGCGGCCGCGCGCCTCGCCGCGCAACACGCGAGCGAGACCGAGATCGCCGCCATGGCCGAGATCGTCGGCGCCGAACCAGCGGCCTTCGGCGATGCCGCCGCCCTCGCCGCGGTGAACCAGCAACTGCATGGGCTGTTGTACCTGGCCGCGCACAACCGCTATCTGCTGCGCAGCCTGGAACAACTCGCGGCCACCATGTCGCTGCTGCCCACGCTGCTGACGCGCGGCGGGCGCGCGCAGGCGGCACATGCGGAACATCGCGCCATCCTGAAGGCTATCGTCAAACGCGACGGCGACGCCGCGGAAGCCGCCGCGCGCGCTCATGCCCGTGCCGCGCAGAAGCATCGCCTCGCCTGGATGGTGGGCACCATCGGCGTGCCGCGCGCGACACCCGGTTGACAGGCCCCGCGGTGCGCCGAAGGCTGGCGCCCGGGAGAACCCTGACATGACACGCATCCGCCTCGCCCTGCTCGGTTTGCTCGTGCTCGCCACGCCGGCGCGCACGCAAACGCTGACCATGGCGGTGGAGGCGCCCTTCGGCCTCGACCCCCACTTCCTGTTCGCCGGGCCGAACATGGCGGCCGCGCGCCAGATCTACGACAGCCTGATCAACCGCGACGCCGAGAGCCGCTTCGTCCCCGGCATCGTCGAACGCTGGGAAGCGACCGGCCCGCAGGAATGGACGCTGCACCTGCGCCGCGGCGTGACCTTCCACGATGGCAGTCCCTTCACAGCCGACGACGTGGCCTTCTCGATCGCGCGCGTGCCGTCGCTGCCGAACAACCCCGGCCCGTACACGTCGAACCTGCGCACCATCGCGCGCGTCGAGGTGGTGGACCCGCAGACCGTGCGCCTCCACACCGACCAGCCGAACCCGGTTCTGCCGGGCCAGCTCACGAACATCTTCGTGGTGTCGAAGCGCGCGGCGGAATCCGCCACCACAGCCGACTTCAACGCCGGGCGCGCGGCGATCGGCACCGGGCCGTTCCGGCTCGAGCAGATGCGTGGCACCGAGGGCATGACGGTGGTCCGCAACGACGCCTACTGGGGCGACGCACCGGCCTACCAGCGCGTCACCATCCGCGTCATCGGCAATGATTCCGCGCGCCTCGCGGCGCTGCTGAGCGGCGATGCCGACCTGGTCGAGAGCGTGCCGCCGACCGACGTGGAACGCCTCCAGCGCGATGCGCGCGTGAGTGTGTTCCGGCGCAATTCCGACCGCATCATGTACCTGCTGCCGAATGTCCGGCTCGACCAGTTCCCGCTGCTGGCCGACACGGCCGGCGCGCCGCTGCCGCGCAATCCGCTGCGCGACATCCGCGTACGCCAGGCGTTGTCGCTGGCCATCGACCGCCAGGCGCTGGCGGCGCGCGCGCTCGATGGCCAGGCGGTGCCGACGATGCAGATGGTGCCCGAGCAGTTCGGCGGCTTCGATGCGACCATCGCCCTGCCCGCCGCCGACCCCGTCCGCGCCCGCGCGTTGCTGGCCGAGGCCGGCTATCCGGACGGCTTCGCCGTCACCATCGGTTGTTCCAACAACCGCTACGTCAACGATGCGCGGGTCTGCCAGGCGCTCGGGCAGATGCTGACGCGCGCCGGCTTCCAGGCGCGCGTCGAGACGATGCCCTGGAACGTGTTCTCCCCGCGCACCCAGGCGCATCGCAACGACCTGCCGCTGATGCTCTATGGCCTGTCGCTGTCGTCGTCGCGCGATGCCTCCTACATCCTGTCCACCGCGGTGCATACGCGCGTGCCGGCGCAGGCCTTCGGGCAGGGCAATCGCGGCGGGTTCTCCGATGCGCGGCTGGACGGCCTGATCGCCGGCGTGATCGGCGCCACGGGCGAAGGGCGCGAGGCGGCGTTGCGCCGCGTGGCGCGGGAGGCCGGCGACCAGCTGCCCTTCATCCCGCTCTACAACCAGGTGGTAGTGGCAGCGGCGCGGCGCGGCGTTGTCTACACGCCGCGCATGGACGAACAGATGGTGGCGCAGAACGCGCGGCCGGCGCCGCGCTGAAGCGCGGCTACTTCACCGAGGAGAAGGCTGTCGGCTGCAGGATCGCGCTGCTGACATTGGCCAGGATCGGGCCGTCCTTTTCGCTCTCGGCGCGCTTGGCGATCCATTCGGGATCGGCCTGGAACGCGTTCCACTTCGTCTCGCGCTCCGCCAGCGATTCCCACGCCAGCAGGTAATGCAGGTCGAGGTTCGATTCGCCGATCACCGTGGTCCAGAAGCCCGCCTGGCGCATGCCGTAGCGCTGCCAGATGCCGAGCGTGACGGTGTCGAAGCGCTTGAGCAGCGCCGGCAGGCGTCCGGGCAGGCAGCGGTAGATGCGGAGTTCGTGCAGCATGCGATCGTTTCCTCGTGGTTGGTCAGAGCATTGCGGCGCCGTGCCGCCGTGCGACGCGACTTGGGCACGGCGTGCGAAGGCAGCCTACCGCCCGGCCGGCAGCAGCCCGGCGCGCCGCAACCCAGCGCGCTCGGCTTCGAACGACGCAGGCTGCGCCGCCTCGAAGGCCGCGGTGTCCAGGTACAGGCGCGGCATGTTGAAGCGCTCCATCACCAGGCGCGGCGCATCCTCGTCCAGCGCATCGCGGAAGGCGGCGTGCAGGCGGGCCACCACCGCGGGGTCCATCCCGCGCGGCCCGCCGATGCCATAGGGGCTGTCCACCACCAGGTCGATGCCGGCCTGCCGCAGCGTCGGCACATCCGGGAAGCGGGGCATGCGCGCCGCACCCCAGACCACGAGCAGGCGGAAGCGGCCATCGGCCACCATGGGTGCCCAGCCGCTGGCATCCGCCACCACGTCCACCTGCCTGGACAGCAGTGCCGTGGTCAGCTCCCCGCCACCGCGATACGGCACGTGGGTCAGTTCCACGCCGGCGCGCTGCATGATGTCGAGCATCGTCATGTGCTGCACCGAGGTCGGGCCCAGCGTGCCGTAGGTCAGCCGCCCGGGCGCCGCGCGCGCGGCCGCCAGGACATCGTCCAGCGTGCGCCAGGGGCTGTCGGCATGGACAACGATGCCATGCGCCGAGCCGCTGAGCTGCACGATCCAGGTGAAGTCGGTCAGCGAATTGAAGGTCGGGCGTTCGGCGGAGAGCATGAAGCGATGCACGCCGCTGAACAGCTGGGCCAGCGTGTAGCCGTCCGGCCGCGCATCCTTCAGCGCGGCGGCGCCGAGCGTGCCGGAGGCACCCGGCCGGTTCTCCGGAACCACCGGCTGGCCCAGGCGCCGCCCCGCGGCATCGGCGATGGCTCGCAGGAAGACATCGGCCGAAGCGCCCGGCGGCCAGGGAATGAACAGGCGGATCGGGCGGTCGGGAAAACTGCCCTGCGCACGGGCAGGCGCCGCCAACAGGGCGGGTGCAGCCAGCAGCGCGCGGCGCGTGGCGGGTCCTTCGGCCATTGCGGTCTTCCTCGGCAGGTGCCGCGATGCTCGCAGGCAGCGCCGCCGAGTCAAGCCGCGCGACAGGATGAACCAGCCGCCCGCGCCCGGCCCGGTCGCGCCGGTGATGTCGATCTGCACGTCGGCCGCGCCATCGCCGTTGGTGTCACCCTGCGCGCGCCACCGGCAGCGCGGTCGGCGCCACGCGCAACGGCCCGGCGCCGAGCGCTGAAGCGATCCGCGGCGGCCCCCGCGCCGCCCGGCACGGTATCGACCCGGCCGCCCGACAGCGCATCGTTGCCGGCCGGCCCGCCCAGCGCATTGCCCCGAATGTGTTCCGCCGCCGGTCACCAGCGCGTTCGGCGCCAGCAGCAGCGCCGCGCCGTCGCTCGCGACGACGGTGTCCTGGGCGATGGAGGTGTCGCTGGTGCTGCAGCCCAGCAGCTGGGTGCCGGGGTTTGCGGCGCCCAACGCGGGCCGGGCCACGTGATGCACCAGCCAGGGTGGGGCCGCCGCTGCGCCGCGGGCCTACAGCAGGAACCACCCCGCCACGGGACTGGCCGCGCTCAGAATATCGATCGCGACATCCGCCGCGCCGTCGCCATCGGTATCGCCCTGCGCGCGCCAGGCACCGGCCCCCGTGGCCGCCACGCGCCACTGCCCCGCGCCGCCCGCGCCGCCGCCGGCGAAGTCGGCCGCGCCGATGAACACGAAGGCTTGGTTGCCGGCCAGCAGCGCATCGGCATCGATGGCGCGCAGGTCGATCCGGTCCAGCCCCGGCGCACCGGCGCGGGTGAAGTCCAGGATGCGGTCGGGGTTCGCCGCCGTGCTGTCGCTGGCGGCCAGCAGCCGGAACAGGTCGTTGCCCGCGCCGCCCGACAGCGTGTCCTGCCCGGCGCCACCGACCAGCGTATCGGCGCCCTGCCCGCCCGACAGCCCGTCATGCCCCGCCAGGCCCGACAGCAGGTTCGCGGCAGCATTGCCGAGGATGACGTTGTCGAGCGCATTGCCGGTGCCGCGCAGCAGCGTGGTGCCCTGCATCTCCAGCGCCTCGAGGTTGGCGCCGAGCACCGCGGCAGTGCCGCTGGTGGCGACCACGGTGTCGTTGCCCTGGCCGGCAAGTTCCACGACCGTGTCGCCGGCGGTGACCAGGTAGCGGTCATGGCCCACGCCGCCGACGAGCCGGTCGATGCCGGCCCCGCCATCGAGCGTGTCGTTGCCCGCGCCGCCCGACAGCGTGTCCGCGCCGGCGGCCCCGGCCAGCAGGTTGTCCAGCGCATTGCCGGTGAAGCGGTGGGCGATGGCATTGGCCGCGACCACCGCCTCGACATGCGCGCCGATCGCCAGGTTCGCCAGCGTGGTGCGCAGCGTGTCGAAGCCCTGGCCGGCCAGTTCGACCACCACGTCGCCGGCCTGGAGGATGACGTAGGTGTCGTCGCCGATGCCACCGACCAGGCGGTCATGGCCCGCGCCGCCATCCAGCGTATCGGCGCCGGCACCGCCCGACAGCGTATCGGCCAGCGCGCCGCCGGTGATGAGGTTGGCCAGCGTATTGCCCGTCAGCCGCTGCGCGCCGCCGCCCATGCCCGCGAGGTCCTCGAGGTTGGCGCCCAGGGCGAAGGCGCTGCGCGACGTCAGCACCAGGTCGCGGCCCTGGCCAGCGGCCTCGATCGCGACATCGCCGGCGTCTTCCACCACGTAGGTGTCGTGGCCCATGCCGCCGCGCATGCTGTCCACACCGCTGCCGCCGGCGAGCCAGTCATCGCCGCCGCCGCCCGCCAGGGTGTCGGCGCCAGCGGCGCCCCACAGGCTGTCGTTGCGGGCGCTGCCCGCCAGCAGGTCGGCCAGGTCGGTGCCGAGCACGGCTTCGATGTCGGTGGCCAGGCTGTCGCCGGCGGCGTCGCCGCCGCTGCCCAGGCCGAGCGCCAGGTCCAGGCTGACGCCGGCGGTGGCGCCGGCATAGCTGATGGTGTCCGCCCCGCCGCCGCCGGCGAGCGTGTCGGCGCCGCTGCCGCCCAGGATCAGGTCACGGCCGGACCCGCCGCGGATCACATCCGACCCGGCGGCGCCGACCAGCGTATTGGCGCCGGCCTGCGCGACGATGGAATCATCGCCCGCACCGCCATCCAGCAGGTCGTCGCTGGTGCCGAAATCGGCGAAGGCCTGCAGGGTGTCGTTGCCGCCGGCGCCCAGGATCGTTTCGTTGACCGCGTCATGGGCGATGATGCGGTCGTTGCCGCTGCCGCCCAGCAGCGCCTCGAACCCCGAGGCGATGCTGTCGCCCTCGGCATGGCCGCCAAGGGCCGAGCGGAAATACAGGTCGACCGCCACGCCCGCCGTGTCGGTGGCGTAGGTCACCCAGTCGATCCCGGTGCCGCCATCGAGCAGGTCGATGCCCGACCCGCCTTCCAGCGTATCGTTGCCGGCATCGCCGAACAGCGTGTCGATTCCGGACCCGCCGGCCAGAACGTCATGGCCGCCCTGCCCGTCGATCCGGTCGTCGCCGGCGCCGGGCGGCGGCCCGCCCAGGGTGTTGAGCAGCGGCGTGATGGTGTCGTCGCCGCCGGTGCCGATGATGTCGACCATGTGCCGCCTCCGTCGCCGGGCGAAGGTGGCGGCGGAGGGTTAACGACGCCTGAAGCCATCCTGACAGCGCGGCCGTCCCGGCGCAGTCTGCGCCGCAGCCGAATCCGAGGAGACATCGATGGACCTGCCGACCTACGAGACGCTCGCGCTCGATGCGCCCGAGCCGCATGTGCTGGTGGTGCGGCTGAACCGCCCGCAGGTGTCGAACGCGCTGAACACGCAGATGGGGCGCGACCTGCACGCGCTGTGGTCGTGGCTGATCGCCGAGCCTGGCGAGGTTCGCTGCGTGGTCTTCACCGCGGCCGGGGAGAAGGCCTTCTGCGGCGGCGGCGACCTCAAGGAACGCAATGGCATGACCGATGCGGCCTGGCGCCACCAGCACGAGATATTCGAACGCGCCTATTGGACCATGCTGGACTGCCCGATCCCGATCGTCGCCGCCGTGACGGGCCATGCCTATGCCGGTGGGCTGGAAATGGTCCTGGCTTCGGACTTCGCCTATGGCGTCGCGGCCGCGCGCTTCGCGCTGACGGAAGTGACCATCGGCATCATGCCGGGTGCGGGCGGCACGCAGACGCTGCCGCGGATCGTGGGCGAGCGCCGCGCGAAGGAGATCATCCTGACAGGCACGCCGTTCACGGCGGCCGATGCGCTCGACTGGGGCATCCTGAACCGGGTGTTCGACACGCGCGAGGCGCTGCACGACGCGGCGATGGAGACGGCGCGGCGCATCGCCGCCAATGCGCCGTTGTCGGTGCGCCAGGCCAAGCGGTCCATGCATTACGGCCTGCAGATGGACATCCGCACGGCGCTGCGCTTCGAGATCGAATGCTACAATCAGCTGGTCGGCACCGAGGATCGGCGCGAGGGCATCGCGTCGTTCAACGAGAAGCGCAGGCCGGTGTTCAAGGGGCGGTGAGGGAAGCGCCACGCCCC
>LNEW01000121.1 GCA_001464375.1 Rhodospirillales bacterium Ga0074136
GGCCCAGAAGGACTCTAATTCGCGCTGGCCCCGGCGCGGGCGATGATCGGGCGCCACTTCTCCGTCTCGGCGCGGATGAAGCCGGTCAGTTGCTCGGGCGTGCTCGGCGCCGGTTCCAGCCCGTGCTTTGCCAGGTTCGATGCGACGTCGCGGTCGCGCATCGCCTCGTTCAGCGCGGCGTTCATGCGGTCGACGATCGGCCGCGGCAGGGCGCGCGGGCCCATCATGGCGTACCAGTTCGCCACCTCGTAGCCCGGCAGGTTGGCGGCTTCCGCCACGGTCGGCACGTTGGGCAGCAACGCGCTGCGGCGTGGCGAGGGGACGGCCAGCGCACGCAGCCGCCCGGCCTCGATATGCGGCAGCACGGTCGCGGCCGTCGCCACCGAGAAATCCACCTTGCCCGACAGGATGTCGGTGATGAGCTGCCCGCCGCCACGATAGGGCACGTGAATGGTCTCGATCCCCGCCATGGAATCGAGCAGCGCGCCGCCCAGGTGCCCCGCGCCGCCGACGCCCGAGGAGCCGTAGGAGAGTTCGCCCGGCTTCGCGCGCGCCGCCGCGATCAGTTCGGGCAGGCTGCGCCAGGGCTTTTCGGGCGCGACGACGAGGAAGTTCGTCACCTCGACCGACCGCCCGATGGCCGTGAGGTCGGTCAGCACGTCGAAGGGCAGGCGCGTCATGATCGGGTTCATCACCAGCGAGGCGATGGTGCCCATCATCAGCGCGGAGCCGTCGGCCGGTGCGTTGACGGTAGCCTCCGAAGCCAGGTTGCCGCCCGCACCCGGCCGGTTCTCGACCACGATGGGCTGGCCGAGCAGCGCCTGGAGCTTTGCGCCGATGGTGCGGGTGGTGATGTCGGTCCCGCCGCCCGGTGCGAAGCCCACCAGCATGCGGATCGGCCGCGTGGGCTGCCACTGCGCCAACGCCGGCGTGGCGAGTACAGCGCATGCACCGGCACCCAGTATTCGTCGCGTGATCATGGCGTTCCCTTCCGGCGTGTGTCCGCAACGCTAGCCCCACATCCCTGCCGGCACCAACGGCCAGACAAATCAGGCCTGGGGCCCCCGCCGCTTTGCCGCGCAACGCCGTTGGGTCCGGTGGGGGAGTTCACTCCCCCGACCGTCTGGCGTTCGCCAGTTGCGCCTCGAGTTCCGCGATTCGCGCGTCCTTGCGCGCCAGCGCCGCCGCGACGTCCTCTGCCTCGAAGCGCTGCGGGATGTGCTGCGGGCAGTTCGCGTCCCAGGCCGTTACGCGGAACATGATGGCCTGTTCGGCGCGGGCGCCCTCGGGTGCGAGCATCACGAGGAGGGCGGGGTCGTCGGCGACCACGCGCGCCTCGCCCCAGATCTTCACGCGGCGCTGGTTCGCGTAGTCCATCAGGAGGATCTGCGCGCGCGGGTTTTCCGACAGGTTGCCCAGCGTGATGTATTGCCGGTTGCCGGCCAGGTCCGCGAAGGCCAGCGTCTCGGGGTCGATCACGCGCAGGAAGCCCGGCGGGCCGCCGCGGTGCTGGATGTAGGGCTGCCCGTCGGCGCTGGCGGTGGCGAGGTAGAAGCTGCGGCTGCGGGCGATGAAGGCGGCCAGGTCGGGCGTGACCTCGGTCTGCCAGCCGCCGCGGCGTTCCATGCGGGCGTAGCCCTCGCGCGATCCGCGGGCGGATTGGATGGCCTTCACGGCGGGGGAGAAGGCGACGTCGCTGGGCGCGGTCATGGCGGCATTCCCGTGGCGCGGAGGGATGCCGCGCCTGCATGCGCGGGGGATGTGGTGGCGCCGGGGCGCCGTTGCATGGCGTCTCCGCTGGCGGGTCAGTCGCGGAGGCCGAGCCCTGCCAGCGCCTGGCGCATATGCGGCGGCACAGGCGCCTGCGCTGCGAGCGGCGGGTCCAGCGGCAGGGCGATGGCACGCGCCAGCAGGTGCAGCCCGCCGGGCTCGTTGCCGCCATAGGCCGGGTCGCCCAGGATCGGGAAGCCGGCCGCCGCGCAATGCACGCGCAGTTGGTGCGTGCGGCCCGTCAGCGGCGTCAGTTCCAGCCAGGCGGTGCCGTGCCCGCGCCCCATCACGTGCCAGAGCGTGGTCGCCTTCTGCCCGGCCGGGTCGACCTGCATGCGCCAGCCGCGCGCGGCACTGCTGGTCTTGAGCAGCGGCGCGTCGATCACGCCCTCATCCTCCGCCGGGCCGCCGCGCACCACCGCCCAGTAGGTCTTGCGCGCCAGGCCCTCGGCGAAGATGCGCCCGAGTGCCGCGAGTGCGGGCTTGGTGCGGCCCAGCACCAGGCAGCCGGCCGTGTCGGTGTCCAGCCGATGCGCCGGCTGGGGCAGGTGGCGCTTGCCCATGCGCAACGGCTCCAGCCAGTCCTCGAGCGACCCACCCCCGCGCGGGCCACCATGCACCGGCAGCCCGGCCGGCTTGTCCAGCACCAGCACATCGTCGCGCAGCAGGATGATGCGCGCGGCGATCGGTGCAGGCGGTGCTTGGCGCGAAGCGGGCCGGTGTGGGACGCTGCGCTGCATCATGGCATCCCCTCCCCTGGTCATCTGCCTCGGCAATGTGGTGGCCGACCACACCTTCCGCGTCGAGGACGTTCCCGCCCCGCCGGCGAAGATCGCCGCGCGATCCTACAGCATCGGGCCTGGCGGCATGGCCGCCAATGCCGCGATCGCCGCGGTGCGCCTGGGCGGGCGCGCGGCCTTCTGGGGGCGCGTCGGCGACGACCCCAATGGCGACCCGCTGGCCGAAGCGCTTGCAGCCGAGGGCGTGGACGTATCGGCGATCAGGCGCGTGCCTGGCGGGCGCACGCCGGTCGGTGCCGTCCTGGTGGACCCGCGCGGGGAGCGGACCATCATCTCCTTCCGCGGATCGGGCCTCGGCACGGATCCCGGCTGGCTGCCGCTGGAGCGTATCCGCGAGGCCGGCGCGCTGTGCTGCGACCCGCGCTGGCCCGAGGGGGTTTCGGCCGCCGCCGCCGCGGCCCGCGCGGCGGGCGTGCCGGTCGTGCTGGATGGCGAACGCAGCGAGACGCGCATCCTGGTCGACCTGGTTCCGCGCGTGGACCACGCCGTGTTCTCGGTGCCTGGCCTGGCGAATTTCCTGCCCGGCCGTGGGCCGGAGGAAGGACTTCGGCAGGCCCTGGCGTCGGGCCCGGTGCGCGTGGCGGCGGTGACGCAGGGGGAGAAGGGCGTGCTGTGGATGGCCGCCGGCGACACCCGGCCCACCCGCACGCCGGCCTTCGCCGTGGAAGCGACCAACACCACCGGCGCGGGCGACGTGTTCCACGGCGCCTATGCCCTGGCGGTCGCGGAGGGCATGGACATCCCGCGCGTCATGCGCTTCGCCGCCGCCGCCGGCGCGCTGCGCGCGCGCGACGGCGCGACGCCGACGCGCGCGATGGTGGAGGCGCTGCTCGCCGGGGCCTGAGGCGCGGCGTCAGAGGTGCTTGGCGAAGAATTCCAGCGTGCGCTTCTGCGCCAGCGCGGCATCCTTGGCCGAATAGGAGCCACGCTCGTCGCAGGCGAAGCCATGGCCGGCCCCCGGATAGACATGGATCTCGACGCCGGGCTGGGCGCCGCGCACCGCCTCCACATCGGCCATCGGGATCGACGCGTCCGTCTCGCCGAAATGCAGCTGGACGGGGCAGCGCGCCACCTCGTCCTTCGCCGCCGCCACGCCGCCGCCGTACCAGCCGGAGGATGCGCCGAAGGCGCTGGTGCGGGTCGCGCCATGCCAGGCGACGGTGCCGCCCCAGCAATAGCCCACGATGCCGCGCTTCGCGCCGCGCGGCAGGGCGGCCGCCGCGGCCAGGATGTCGAGCACGGTGTGGCCCGCGTCGATCCTGCCGCGCAGTTCGCGCCCCTGCGCCACGTCGGCAGGATCGTAGCCGAGCTCGATCCCCGGGCCCACGCGGTCGAACAGCGCGGGGGCGATCACGGCGTAGCCCTCGGCGGCGAAGGCATCGGCGATGTGGCGCATGTGGCGGTTCACGCCGAAGATTTCCTGCACCACGACCAGCGCGCGCTCGGCATTCTGCGGGCCGGTGCGATAGGCGGCCAGGCGATGGCCGTCGGCGGCGGTCAGCGAAATCATGGGCATTGGCGTCTTCCCTCGGGCGATTGGCGGCGTATCCTCCCCGCATGGCCGAGATCGTCAACCTAAACAAGGCCCGCAAGGCGCGCGCGCAGGCCGAGAAGGCCGACCAGGCCGCTGCCAACCGCGCCAGGCACGGCCGCAGCAAGGCCGAGAAGGTCAATGACGCGCGCGCCGAGGCGCGCTGGCGCGCGCTGCTGGACGGCGCGAAGCGGGAAGAATGAGCGGCCTGCGCCACCACCTGCTGGCGGGCTTCCCGCCCTCGGTCTCGCCTTCCTCGCATGCGGTGGAGGCGGATGGCTTCGTGTTCCTGACCGGGCAGTTCCCGCGCGATATCGACCATCCCGACGCGCCGCTGCCCGAGGGCATCGCGGCGCAGACCACGCGCACCATGGGCAACCTGGCGCGGGCGCTGGGCGCGCTGGGGCTGGGGTTGCAGCATTTGGTCTCGGTGCGGGTGTACCTGAGCGCCTTCGAACGTGACTACGCGGCGATGAACGCGGCCTATGCGGCGGCGCTGCCGGAAGGCGGGTGGCCGGTGCGCACCTGCGTTGGCGTCACCGCGCTGGTGCGCGGCGCGCTGATCGAGATCGAGGCGGTGGCGAAGCGGTAGGGCGGCGGTGCGCGAGGGGCGGGTCGTCGCGGTCGGGGCGGCATGCGCCGCGCCGGCGCGGAGATCCCGGTTGCCCTCACCGACCGCTTCCCCATCGGGTCCTCAGTGAGAGGACGTTCTGGCAGCGGGTAGCCATTCACGACGAGCGGGATAGTCGAGCCGACGAGAGGAACAGGCCATGGCCGAAGATGACATGAATGAAGCGAGCGAGCGGCTTTCCGGAGCGCTCATGTGGGGGCTTCCGCTTCGCACAATCCGTACTTCGCTGGACAGCGCTGACGGCGACGAGGTCGGCAGCGGGAAGATTTTCAGTCCGACGTCATCCGCTGCCCTCGCCATCAACGCCTTCGCGCCCTTCCTCGATCGTCCCGAGGCGCTTCCACCGCTCCCCGGTACGGAGGATCTCGGCTGGCCCGCCCGCGCTGTCCGTATCGAGGCTGTGCTGCCGTTTCCCTGGCAGGGCGGCCGCCGGCCCAACATGGACGTTCTGATCGAGACACAGGGCGGCCTGATCGGGATCGAGAGCAAGCGGTACGAGCCCTTCGATGCGCAGGGCGCCCCATCCTGGAGCGATGCGTATTGGCGCCCCGTGTGGGGCAACGCGATGGATCGCCACCAGATACTGCGCGACCGATCACGTGCCGGAGATGCCGGCTTCCGGTACCTCGACGAAGCGCAGTTGCTGAAACACGCGCTCGGGTTGCTGACCGCAACCGCGAGGATGTCCACCACCGGGACATGCGCACCCTGTTTGCTGCATCTGCGCGCCGAGCCAAGCAGCGACCGTCGCGGGCGCAAACTCGCGGCTGAGACGCAAGATGCTGTCGCAGCCGAGGTTGTGCGCTTCGCCGAAGCGGTCGCTGGCGACCATGTTCGCTTCGTCGGCCTCACCTATCGCCGCTTGATCGAGGGATGGCGCGCCGCACCACTCCCCCAACTGCGCGCGCATGCGGCGGCGCTGCTGGCGTTCTTCGACAACGACCTCTGAACGCAGGAAGGGCGCGGCCCCTGCGGACCGCGCCCTTTTCGAAACGCCCGACGCGAAGCGGCGATTACGCCGCCTTCGCCATCCCGCGCAGAACGTAGTGCAGGATCCCGCCGTTGCGGTAGTACTCGACCTCGTCCGCGGTATCGACGCGGCACATCACCTGCGTCTTTGCCTGCGTGCCGTCGGCGCGGGTGATCACGACGTCCATCATCATGCGCGGGGAAAGCTGCTCCACGCCCAGGATGTCGATGGTCTCGTCGCCCTTCAGGCCCAGCGTGGCGCGGCTCTCGCCTTCCTTGAACACCAGCGGCAGCACGCCCATGCCGACCAGGTTCGACCGGTGGATGCGCTCGAAGGATTCCGCGATCACGGCCTTCACGCCCAGCAGGAAGGTGCCCTTCGCCGCCCAGTCGCGCGACGAACCGGTGCCGTATTCCTTGCCACCGATCACCACCAGCGGCACGCCTTCCTTCTTGTAGCGCATGGCCGTGGTGTAGATCGGCGCCACGTCACCGGACGGGTAGTGCTTGGACACGCCGCCTTCGACGCCAGGGACCATCTCGTTCTTGATGCGGATGTTGGCGAAGGTGCCGCGCATCATCACTTCATGGTTGCCGCGGCGTGCGCCGTAGGAGTTGAAGTCGTCCTGCCGCACCTGGTGTTCCACCAGGTATTCGCCGGCCGGGCTCACCTTGCGGATGTTGCCCGCGGGCGAGATGTGGTCGGTCGTGATGCTGTCGCCCA
>LNEW01000122.1 GCA_001464375.1 Rhodospirillales bacterium Ga0074136
GCCGCCACCGCCGCCGGCCTGCCGCCGCGCCCCGATGAATCCTGGGAAGACCTGTTCTTCCGCCTGCTGCTGGAGCGCATCGAACCCGCCATCGGCCGTGCCCGCGCCACCTTCCTCACTCACTGGCCGGCGCCCCAGGCGGCCCTGGCCCGCCGCGACCCCGCCGACCCCCGCGCCGCCCTGCGCTTCGAATTGTTCGCCGGCGGCATCGAACTCGCCAACGCCTTCGACGAACTCACCGACCCTGGCGAACAGCGCGCACGGTTCCACGAGGCCAACGAAGACCGCCGCCGCAGCACCGGCGAACACGGCTGGGAGGTGGACGAGGACTTCATCGCCGCCCTGTCCCACGGCTTGCCGCCCACCGCCGGCATCGCGCTGGGTTTCGACCGCCTGGCCATGCTGGCCTCCGGCGCACCGACGATCGACGACGTGCTGTGGCTTCCCCTGGCTTGACCCCGCGCACCCGCGTCGCGTCTATACGACCGCGCGGAGGCAAGCACGGGACGCATGGCGATCGGATCCAGAATGAGCCGGGAGAGGCGCCGCCGCCGCGGGCAGTTCGCCCTGCGCGCGTCGAAGTGGCTGCTCGCGCTCGGCTTCCTCGCCGCACTCGGCGTGGTGGCCTACCAGAGCGGCCTCGAACTGGCCGGCACCGAGGTGACGCGCCTCGAGCGCCGGCTCGACGAGGTGGCGACCGAGGCGCGCGACCTGCACCTGCGCAACGCGCGACTGGAGGCGGATCTGCGCCAGGCGCGGGAGGCCAATGTGGCGCTGCAGCGCCGCTACGACCGCGACGTGCCCTCGGGCCCGTCGGCGGCGGTGTTCTCGCTGGCCCAGCAGCGCATCGGCGCGGGCATCCCGCGCGAACGCATCGAGCAGGTGCTGCGCGATGCCGGCCCGGTGCGCACCTGCGATGCGCGCGGCACCTCGCGCCGCTTCGCCATCGTCTATGGCCCGCGCATCCCCGAAAGCGCCGGGATCGAACTGGCCGAGGGCCTGGTGCGCGTGGTGGTCAGCACCGCCGCGCAGACCGACGAGATCAATCGCACCGCGCAAGTGGTGGTGACGGTGGCCGGGCAGGACCCGCAGACCTTCACCGGCCTGCCGCAGCGCCAGGTGGTGACGCTGGGCAATGCGGAACTGGCGCTGAACGTGACCTCGGAAATCCGCGGCTTCGCCACCGCCGCGCTGACGAATTGCGGAGGGTGAGGATGCGCGCGCCCCTGGTCCTGCTGCTGCTGGCCGCCGCCTGTGCGCCGCGGCCCGACCCGCGGGTGGCGGAAGGCCAGCGCCTGGCCGAATCGCGCTGCGCGTCCTGCCACGCGATCGGCCCGGCAGGGGCCAGCCCCCGACCGCCCGCACCGCCCTTCCGCGACCTGCATCGCCGCTACCCGGTGGACCAGCTGGCGGAATCGCTCGCCGAGGGCATCGTCACCGGCCATCCCGGGATGCCCGAAGTCAGCTTCGACCGGGCGGAGATCGAGGCCTTCCTGGCCTACCTCCGGTCCCTGGAGCGATAACCCGCGCCGCGCCGCGTCCTGCACGGCAGCAGGCGGGGCAGTGCGGCCTGGCGCTGTCGGGCCGGATCAGGCCGGCACGTCGCCCGCGAGCGTGATGCGGTGCATCTCCCGCCGATGCCCGTGGTAGTCGTTCACCGGATAATGCTGCACCGCGCGGTTGTCCCACAGCGCGAGCGATCCCGGCGCCCAGTGGAAGCGGCAGGTGAATTCCGGCCTGGTGATGTGGGCGAACAGGTAGTCGAGCAACGGCTTCGATTCCTCGACGCTCCAGCCCTCGAAGTTCGTGGTGTGGCCGAGGTTGACGTACAGCGCGCGCCGCCCGGTCTCGGGATGCGTGCGCACCACGGGGTGGGAGGCTTCCAGCACCTCGGCGTTGGTCACGGCGCCGCGTTCCTTTTGGCGGTCCTCGCGCGTCTTGGACGCATCCGCCTTCTTCGAGGAATTGATCGCGCGCAGCCCGTCGAGCGTCGCGCGCAACCCGTCCGACAGCGCGTCGTAGGCGGCGCGCGTGTCGGCGAAGATCGTATCGCCGCCGGCCGGCGGGACCTCGCGCGCGACCAGCATGGTCGCCATCGGCGGGCGTTCCAGATACGCGGTGTCGGAGTGCCAGACGCCGCCGAAATTGATGCGCTCGTGCGCTTCCTTCACCACCGGCGTGATCTGCGCGAAGCCATCGAGCCCGCGCACGAAGGGGTATTCCACCGGCGTGCCGAAATGCTGCGCGAAGTCGAGGAACGCGCGCGGCGGCAACGTCACGTCGCGCAGGAACAGCACGCCATGGTCGAGCCAGATGCGGCGCAACGCCGCGATGGTCGCGGCATCGACCCCACCGCGCAGGTCGAGCCCCGAGACTTCCGCCCCGCAGGACCCCGAGGCGCGCGTGACAACCAGGCGCTGCGTGGTGATGGACATGGCGTTCCTCCGTTGCCCGGAAGGCTACGCCGCCGCCTTCAGCCGCGCCAGCATCGCTGCGCTATCCTCGCGCGGCAGCGCGTAGAACACGAAGACATAGGGGTCCGACGCCTCGAACACCGACGGATCGGGCGAGGCGCGCTGCATGGTCGGGCGATCCAGCGCGGCCATCGGGAACCAATCGCCGCGCAGTTCGAACAGCACGTCGTAGCCGAGCGCATCCAGATAGGCCGGCACCGCCCAGGTGCTGCCCTCGCGATGGCGTTCCTCCACCTCGAGCGTCAGGACCGGGCGGCAGCGCAGCAGGGTCTCGCGTGCGCCGCGCAGGATCTCGTATTCCGCGCCCTCGGCGTCGACCTTGAGGCCCGTCAGGTCCGTGATCGCGTGGTCGTCCAGCCGCGTCAGCGGCACCGCGAAGCGTTCCACGCCGACCCGCGCCGAGACATGCGCGGCATAGTCCTTGGCCGTGCTGGCCCATTGCTCCTGCGCCACGCCATCGAGCACCGGCATGGCCAGCGTGATCTCGCCCACCTGGTCGCCGAGCGCGGTCGCATGCAGGCCCACATGGTGCGGGACCGCGCCGCCGAAGGCGTCGCGCAGCGCCGCCTCCAGCCGTGCGAAGGCCGGCGGCAGGGGTTCGAAGGCCAGCACGCGCGAACCCGGCAGGCGCGCCAGCGGCACGGTGATCAGCCCGTCATGCGCGCCGACATCGACCAGCGTGCCCGGGCGGTGCAGCAGGGTGTGAAAGGTGGTCTCGTCCAATGTGGCGTGCCCCTGCATCCGATGCGTCCGCCGCACCGTATCCCACCCAGGCGCCCCCCGCGACGGGGCGGCACGGGAGGACGCGACGATGCGGCACTGGATCATGGGCGCGGCGCTGGCCGTGCTGGCAACCGGCGCGGCGACGGCGCAGGAGGATTACGCGGCCTGGCCGCCGCTGCTGCCGGTGTTCGAGAGCACCGGCGGCGGCGGCATCATGATCGGCGAGTACGAGCCGGTGGTGATTGGCGACCATTGCCTGACGCGCTTCACCGCCACGACGCCGGAGGGCACGGTGTACCGCAACATCGTGCTGTTCGATGCCGTGCCCGCGCAGGGCGGCATCCTGTGCACCAACGGCGCCTGGCGGGCGCTCGATGGCGACGGCGATGGCACGACGCCGTTCCGCGTGTTCATCCGCGACGGGGTGCGCCGTCGCGCGCCCTGATGCGCGCGCCCGCCAAGCTGCGCGCCCTGATGCGCGCGCCCGCCAAGCTGCGCGCCCTGATGCGCGCGCCCGCCAAGTCGCGCGCCTTGACGCGCGCGCCCTGACGCGCAGGCTCGCCTTCGCGCGGCGCTTCGGCGATGATGCGGGCCACCCACGGGAGGGCCGCCATGCACCTGTCGCAGCTGATCTACACCTCGCGCCCCTTCGGCTTCGACGAGACGGTGCTGGACAACATCCTGCTGAGCGCGCGCGCCAACAATGCGCGGCGGCGCATCACCGGCGCCCTGATCTGCCGCGCCGACCTGTTCATGCAGATGCTGGAAGGCCCGCGCGAGGCGGTGACGGCGACGCTCGGCCGCATCCTGCGCGACGACCGCCATGTCGATGTCGCGGTGGTGCATTGCGGCGACGCGGCCGAACGCCTGTTTCCCGACTGGACGATGCGCGACGACCCCCCGCAATCCTGGATGTGGACGCAGGAGGAGGTGCGCGCCGGCGCGGCACGCGACGCCACGGCGGCGGAGGTTCTGGCCATCTTCCGCCGGCTCGCGACGCAGCCGCGCGGTGCCTGAATTCAGCCCGCCAGGCGCTGCGAGAACCGCACCAGGTAGCCATCCGGGTCCTGCACGATGAACTGCCGCACCCGCACGGCAGTGTCGCCGGCGCGATAGGATTTCTCCTCCGCCGCCAGGAACAGCGGCCATCCGGCGGCGGCGCAGGCGGCCAGCAACGGCTGCACCGCAACGACGGCGATCTCGAGGTTCATCCCCCGCCCGAAGGGGTGCTCCAGCGGTGCGGCCACCCAGTCCCGCGTGGCGCCCCGCCGGTCGAGCATGATGCGCGCGCCGTCGCGCTCGATGCAGGCGAAGCCTTCCTCGGGTCGGTCGTACAGCACGGCGAAGCCGCAGATGTCGCGCCAGAAGCGCAGGCTGGCATCGAGGTCGCTCACCAGCAGTTCCGGCACCAGCGCCGGGCGCGTAATGCGGCGGCGATCGCGGCGTCCATCGCGCGCACGCCGGCCGCCGCGCCGTCGGGGTGGTTCCACACCGCGCCCACCACGGCCAGGAAATCGGCCCCCGCGCGCACCAGCGGGGCGCAGTTCTGCGCGGTGATGCCGCCGATCGCCACGCAGGGGACCTCCATCATCTCCGACCACCATTCCAGCAGGTCGGTGTCGGCATGATGCACCACCGCCTTGGTGTCGGTCGGGAAGAAGGCGCCGAAGGCGACGTAGTCCGCCCCCTGTTCGCCCGCCGTCATCGCCAGGTGCCGCGACGCATGGCAGGTGATGCCGAGCACCTTGCCCTCCAGCAGCATCCGCGCGCCCGCATGGTCGCCGTCGGACTGGCCCAGATGCGCGCCGTCGCAGCCCAGCCGATGCGCCAGCATGGCGTCATCGTTCAGGATGAAGGCGACATCGCGCGCGTGGCAGACCGGCATCAGCGCCTCGGTCGCGCGGGCCACTTCATCGGGCGTGGCATCCTTGAGCCGCAGTTGCAGGCACGCGACGTCGCCGGCATCGAGCGCGGCGGCCAGCGTCTCGCGGAACGCCGTCGTGTCCAGCCGCGGCGGGGTGATCAGATAGAGCCTGCATCCGCCCCCCGCGCCTTCGGCCATCGTCATGCTCTCTCCCGTGCCGCGCCATCGCCCCGGCGCCCGACGGCTTTCTGGCCGACCGCCCCGGCGCCGTCGAGCCCTGCCCGGGAGGCACCGCACGCCCAGCGCACCTGCACCGCCACCCACAGCGCCGGGACCACGCCCAGTTCCATCGCCAGCGCCAGCAGATGCGGCCAGGGCGGCGCGCCATCGGCCAGCATGCCGCCCAGCCGCGCCAGGCCGCCCAGCGCGACCAGGGCGCACAGCGCCTCGAACAACCGGCGCCTGTCGTCGAGCGCGCCGGCACACCACCAGGCGAGCAGCCCGAGCCCGAGCAGCAGGCCCGACAGGTAGCGCAGGTGGCTGGCGGTGGCCGGCCCGGTGGCCTCGCCCAGGAAGGCCGGCCCGAACACCGCGCCGCCGGCGCCCGCCAGGATCGGCACCAGGGCGGCGAGGCGGATGGCGATGGTGAGCATGACGCTACTACGCCGCAGGCGGCCCATCGGATGCGTGGCGAACGCTCCGTCGAGCGCCGTCCACATCGAAGACCGGGTCCGCGATCCGAGACGGCCATGCGGCGGCATCATCGGCCTGCCAGCGGCAGCGCGGTCGCGCTACCGCAGGGTCGCCAGGCTGGCGGCGGTGGCGCGCGCCTCGGCGGCCAGGCGGGCGATGCAACGCGCCGCCCGGCGGTTTGTCGGCCATGCCGGGGCAGGGGCCTGCCCCGGCAGTGGCGTCAGGCCTTGGTCTTGTAGACCTCGATCATCGAGGCCAGCAGCTTCAGCGCCTCGTCCTTCGGGCGCTGGAAGGCGTTGCGCCCGACGATGGAGCCATTGCCGCCGCCCGCATGGATGGCGCGCGCCTCATCGAGCAGCGCATCGGCGCCCTTAGCCTCGCCGCCCGAGAACACCACGAGGCGCCGCCCGTTGAAGCAGGCCTGCACGATGTGGCGGATGCGCGCCGTCATGGTCGCGCCGTCGATCTTGCGGTCGATGTAGACCTTCTTGGCCGCATCCAGCGACAGCGGCTCCATCGGCGGCTTCACCTTGATGATGTGCGCGCCCATGAGTGCCGCCATGTGCGCGGCATAGGCGCAGATGTCGAAGGCGGTCTCGCCGACCTTGTCGAGCATCGGGCCGCGCGGATAGGACCACACCACCACCGCGAGGCCGGCGGCCTTGGCTTCCTCGGCCAGCTCGCGCAGTTCCTCCATCATCTCGAACTGGTATTCGCTGCCCGGGTAGATGGTGAAGCCGATCGCGGAACACCCCAGGCGCAGCGCGTCGGAGACGCTGCCGGTCACCGCCTGGTCCTTGGTGGTGGACAGGCTGTTGGAGGAGTTCACCTTGAGGATGGTCGGGATCGACCCGGCATAGGTGGCGGCCCCCGCCTCGATCATGCCGAGCGGCGCGGCATAGGCGTTCAGCCCGGCCTCGATCGCCAGGTCGAAAAGATAGTGCGGGTCATAGGCGGCGGGGTTCGGCGCGAAGGACCGCGCCGGGCCGTGCTCGAAGCCCTGGTCGACCGGCAGGATCACCATGCGGCCGGTGCCGCCGAGCTTCCCCTCCATCAGGATGCGGGCGAGGTTCCCCTTGGTCCCGGGGTTGTCGCTCTCGTACCAGGAGAGGATGTCCTTCACGCGGCGGGTCAGCTTCATCGGGCGTCCTTCCTTCGGGGTCGTGTCGGCGCCGCGCGATAGCGCAGGCGCGGCATCGTGTCACGCCATCGGGGATGTGGCGCCGTCCTGTGGCGCTTCCAAGGCGAGCCAGGCGGCCAGGCGCGCCAGGTCATCGCGCCGCCGCAGGTCGAGCCCGCCGATATCCAGGCTGGCCGGCCGGCCGGGCAGCACCTGCGCACCGACCTCGGCCGCCGCCGCGGACACCGCCGCGAAGCCCGGGCAGGCGCCATCCAGCACCACCATCCGCACCCCCGCCCGCAGGGCCGCCAGCGCCGTGCCGGGGGCATCCGCGCAATCCAGCGCGGCACACGGCGCCCACCCCGGATGCGCCGCCGCCGCTGCCCTGACCACGCCGAGGAACCAGGCGGGCCCGGCGAAGCCGCCCGCACCGGGGGCCGAGAGCAGCAGCACCCCGCGCGGCCCGGCCGCCGCCAGCGCTGCCCGTGCGCCCGCCAGGCCATGCACCGTCACCGCGGGGGGGAAGCTCACACGCGCCGTCACCGTTGACCCCGCGGCCCCTCTCTGCCAAGCCTCCTGCATGGCCCGCGAAGCGTCGCGGGGCAAGGCATGCGTGGCGTCCAGGGGGCCGATGAACGACGCTGAAGGGGATCCGGTGGCTGAGGCCGCCGCCCGGCTCGAAGCCGCGGTGGAACGACTGTCGCGCGCGATGGCCAACCGCCCCGCGCCGGCACCCGCCGCCGAGGGCGAGGGCGCCGACCGCGAGGCCGTTGCAGCCCTGGCCGCGCGGCTGGATGACACCATCGCGCGGCTGCGCGGTGTGCTGGGCGAGGAAGCCTGATGGCCCAGGTCACGGTCCGCGTCGGCGGCTATTCCCACCCGGTCGCCTGCCAGGACGGCCAGGAACGCCACCTGACCGACATGGCGGCCGAGGTCGACAAGCGCATCGGCGCGCTCAAGGCCATGGGCATGCAGTTCGGCGAAACCCGCATGCTGCTGCTGGCCGCGCTGCAGCTGGCCGACGAGACCTCGGACCTGGCCAGCGAGAATGCGGGGCTGAAGGCCGGGGGCGCCGTGGCGCCACCGCCGGCGCCGGCCGCCAGCCCGCCCGACGTCGCACCGGCGCAGGGGGTCGATCCCGCCCTCGTGCGCCGCCTGCACCGCGTGGCCGAGGCGATCGAAGCCATTGCGGCGACCCTCGAGGCTCCCTAGGTTCAAGCGGTGAGGCTGGCCGGCGCGCCAGGCAATTCATCCCCGGGGCCAATGCACATCCTCCGGGAGCTGGCTCTGTCCGGATCTTGGTCCGGGTACCTGGTGCCCACCTGCGACAGCAGGCCTTGGGAGGATGAGACGCCAGCGGCCTGGGTGGCTTCACGCTTTCCGATCGCGCGGCGCGGGATCGCTTGTTCGATCGGCGGAAACGCCGGACGCATCGCAAAAACCCCGCATTGCCTTGCCGGTTCGCGCGCCCATGATGGTGCGCGATGACCACCGACCTCACCGGACCCCATTGCGACGTGCTGCTCGCCGCGCTGAAGGCGGAGGCACGCAAGGTCGCGCTCGCGCGCCGCGCGGCCGCTGATCCGGCCGGGGCAGGGGAGGCACTCGCCGCCGTCGTCCTGCGCGACTGCCCGCCGCCGCCTGGCGCGCTGGTTGCCGGCTTCTGGCCGATGGGGCCGGAGATCGATCTGCGCCCGCTGCTGCACGCGCTGCACGCACGCGGCCATCCGCTTGCGCTGCCGGTCACGCCGAAGCGCGGCCTGCCGCTGCGCTTCCGCCGCTGGACGCCGGGCGATGACCTGGCGCATGGCCCGATGGGCACGCGCCAGCCCGCGCAGGGCGTGGATGTGACACCCGACTGGCTGCTGGTGCCGCTGCTCGCCTTCGACCGTGCCGGGCGGCGGCTCGGCTATGGCGGGGGCTACTACGACCGCACCCTGGCGGCGCTGCCCCACGCGGGCGTGATCGGCATTGCCTATGCGGCGCAGGAGATGCAAGACCCGCCCGGGGTGCCCGCCGGTCCCCTGGATGCGCGCCTGCCGCGCGTGGCGACGGAGAAGGGCGTGGTGAACTGCGACGGGCCCCTGGGGGCATCCTCGTGAGGCTGCTGTTTCTGGGCGACATCGTCGGGCGGTCGGGGCGCGATGCGGTGGTGGCGGCGCTGCCCGCGCTGCGGCGCGACCTCATGCTCGACCTGGTGGTGGTCAATGCCGAGAACGCCTCGCACGGCTTCGGCCTGGCCCCCGACATGGCGCGCGCGCTGTTCGCCGCCGGCGCCGATGTGCTGACGCTCGGCAACCACGCCTGGGACCGCAAGGAGATCATCCCCTACATCGAGGAAGAACCGCGCCTGATCCGACCGCTGAATTACGCGCCGGGCACGCCCGGGCGCGGGGCGACGGTGGTGCCGGTGGCGGGTGGGCGGCGCGTGCTGGTGGTGCAGGCGATGGGACGGCTGTTCATGGA
>LNEW01000123.1 GCA_001464375.1 Rhodospirillales bacterium Ga0074136
CGCGCATGGGCGGGCGCATTCCGCTGTTCGGCACCACCACGGGGCGCGCGATGGCGTTGACCTGGCAATCACGGCGGCTGCCCGGCGGCGGCAGCGAATTCGCCTGCGCAGGCGATGTCGTCGCCACCATCACCTACGACGCCGCCGGCCGCTGGGTGGGCTTCGCCGCACGCGGCGAGGACGGCACCGACATCGTCTACGAGCCGGCATGAGCGGCGGCACGCTTCGGGTCGTACTGGGCGACCAGTGCTCGCGCGCGCTGTCGGCGCTGGAAGGGCTCGACCCCGCGACCGACACGGTGCTGATGATGGAGGTGCAGTCCGAATGCACCTACGTGCCGCATCATCCGCAGAAGATCGTGCTGGTGCTCTCGGCCATGCGGCATTTCGCGCGCGCGCTGGCCGCGCGCGGCGTGGCGGTGGACCATGTGCGGCTGGACGACCCGGCCAACACGCACTCCTTCGCCGGTGAGGTGGCGCGCGCCGTCGCACGGCACCGGCCCGCACGCATCATCGCCACGCATCCGGGCGAATGGCGCGTGCTGGCGGACATGCAGGGCTGGGAAACCGCCACCGGCGTGCCGGTCGAGATTCGCGAGGACGACCGCTTCCTGTGCACCTTGCCGCGTTTCCGCGCCTGGGCGGCGGGCCGCAAGCAGTACCGCATGGAGTTCTTCTATCGGGAGATGCGGCGCGAGACCGGCCTGCTGATGGAAGGCGACGATCCGGCCGGCGGGCAGTGGAACTACGACGCCGAGAATCGCTCCGCCCTGCCCAAGGGCAT
This sequence comes from Rhodospirillales bacterium Ga0074136, assembly GCA_001464375.1. GTDB lineage: Bacteria > Pseudomonadota > Alphaproteobacteria > Acetobacterales > Acetobacteraceae > Neoroseomonas. Next base: position 784 of record LNEW01000123.1, read on the forward strand.
GCTGCCGCCGCCGCCGCGCCGCTTCGCGCCCGATGCGATCACGCGCGAGGTGATGGCGCTGGTCGCGTCCCGCTTCGGGGCGCATTTCGGCGACGTCGAGGGCTTCGCCTGGCCGGTCACGGCCAAGGACGCGACGGCCGCGCTGGACGCCTTCATCAAGGACCGACTGGCGTTGTTCGGCGACTACCAGGACGCGATGGCGGCGGGCCAGCCCACCATGTTCCACGCGCTGGTCTCGACCAGCCTGAACGCCGGCCTGCTGGACCCGATGGAGGCCTGCCGCGCCGCCGAGGCCGCCTGGCGCGACGGCCGCGCGCCGCTCAACGCTGTCGAGGGCTTCATCCGCCAGATCCTCGGCTGGCGCGAATACGTGCGCGGCATCTACTGGCACCTGATGCCGGGCTATGCGCAGGGCAATGCGCTGGAGGCGCACCGCCCGCTGCCGGGCTTCTACTGGGGCGGGCCGACCACGATGCACTGCATCGAACAGACCGTCGCGCAGACCCGTGACCTGGCCTATGCCCACCACATCCAACGCCTGATGGTGACCGGCAATTTCGCGCTGTTGGCCGGCCTCAGCCCGGCCGAGGTCAACGCATGGTACCTGGCCGTCTATGCCGATGCGTTCGAATGGGTGGAACTGCCCAACACGCAGGGCATGGCGATCCACGCCGATGGCGGGGTGATGGCGTCCAAGCCCTATGCGGCGTCGGGAGCGTACATCAACCGCATGTCCGATTACTGCGGCGGCTGCGCCCATGACGTGAAGCAGGCGACGGGGCCGCGCGCCTGCCCGTTCAATTTCCTGTATTGGGACTTCATGGCGCGCCACGCCGACCGCTTCGCGAATAACCCGCGCATGGCCATGCCGCTACGCACGCTCGCGAGGATGGACCCGAAGAAGGTGGCGGCGATGCGCGGCGAGGCGGCACGCTTCCTGGCGACGCTCGACGGTTGAGCGGACGCGTTCCATCCTGTCGGTACGAATGCAGGAGGACCCCATGGCCGACGACACCGAAATCGAGTGGATGAAGCTCACCTTCGCGGAGCTGAACGCCCGCGCAGCGGCGGATGCGCTGGTCATCGTGCCGGTCGCGTCGCTCGAGCAGCACGGGCCGCATCTGGCGACCGGCGTGGACATCGTCTGCGCGACCGGCGTGGCGCAGCGCGTCGCGCGCCGCATGATGGCGGCGGGCCATGCGGTGGTGGTGACCCCCTGCGTCTGGACCGGCCTCGCCGAGCACCATGTCCCCTTCGGCGGCACCGTGACGCTCGATTTCGAAGCCTTCTGCGCAGTGCTGCGCGGCGTGGTGCGTTCCGCCATGCGCGCCGGCTTCAAGCGCGTGATGTTGCTCAACGGCCATGGCGGCAATGCCGAGGCGGTGGCGGTGGTCGGCGGCGAATGCCAGGCCGAATTCGGCATCGCGGTCGCCGCCGGCACCTACTGGCACCTGGCCGGCGACGCCTTCGCACCCATCCTGGAGCGCCAGTCCAACGTGCTGCATGCCTGCGAGGCCGAAACCTCGATGATGATGGCCCTGATGCCCGAGGCCGTGCGCACCGACCGCCTGGCCGACGCGCATGGCCCGCATTCCACGCGCCCCGAAGGCCAGCCCGCTGCCATGATCCGCCGGCGGTCCTTCAAGGACATAACGCCGAGCGGGGTGGTCGGCGACGCGCGCGCGGCGAGCGCGGCGAAGGGCGAGGCGCTGCTCGCCGTCGCCGCCGAGCGGATCGCCGAGGAACTGGCGAACGCGAAGCTGTGGGGCTAGCGCAGCCGGGCGGGCGCCGCCGTCAGCGGCGCCCGTTGCGCCGCTGCTCCGGGTGCAGCGTCTTGCCCAGGATATGCGTGCTGGCGCCGATCACATGCGCGGTCGATCCGACAATCAGCGGATCGGGCTCGTGCACCACCGCATCGTCCTTGCCGTCATACGGCAGGTTGAACAGGAAGTGGCGCATCGCCTCGATCCGCGCGCGGCGCTTGTCGTCCGACTTCACGATGATCCAGGGCGCGTCCGCGGTGTCCGTGTAGAAGAACATCGCCTCCTTCGCCTCGGTGTAGTCGTCCCACTTGTCGAGGCTCGCCTTGTCGATCGGCGACAGCTTCCATTGCTTCAGCGGGTCGGTCTCGCGCGCCGCGAAGCGGCGGTGCTGCTCGTCGCGCGTCACGCTGAACCAGTACTTGAAAAGCCGCAGGCCCGAACGGACCAGCATGCGCTCCAGTTCCGGCGCCTGGCGCATGAATTCCAGGTAGTCGGCGGCCGTGCAGAAGCCCATGACGCGCTCGACGCCCGCCCGATTGTACCAGGACCGGTCGAAGAACACGATCTCGCCGCCGCTCGGCAGGTGGCAGACATAACGCTGGAAGTACCATTGCGACCGCTCGTGGTCGGTCGGCTTCTCCAGCGCCACGATGCGCGCGCCACGCGGGTTCAGGTGTTCCATGAAGCGCTTGATGGTGCCGCCCTTGCCGGCGGCGTCGCGGCCTTCGAACAGCAGCGTGGCGCGCTCGTTGGCGGACTTGATCCAGTTCTGCGCCTTCAGCAGCTCGACCTGCAGCGGCATGATTCGCGCGGCGTAGTCCCTCTCGGTCAGCCGCGTCGCATAGGGGTAGGCCCCGGTTTCGAAGGCACGCCGCACCGCTTCCGGGTCGCGTGAGGGGCGATGCGTGCGACGCGGCGGCGCGCTGAGTGCCGCTGCCGCTTCCGTGATGGAACGCGCACCCTGGTCGATGTCCTCGGGCCCCTTGTCCTGGTCCATGCATCCTCCTCGCGCGGCGCCCGGATCGGGCGACCGTCATCAAACCGTCATCGACGCAGCCTGTCCTTGCGATGCATCAATTTCCGGTTGATCGAAGGGCAGGTCCTGCCAGGCAAGGGCGCCACCCTTGCCGGCGCCGGTATCCAGGAAGACCGCGCAGCCGCCGCGGGCGTTGGTCATCGTCAGCGGGCGTCCGTCCCGCGTTCGGTTGTCGTGCCCCACCATGACCGTCAGCCCGGCCGGAATGCGATCCACCCAGCCGATCAGGCGGATGGGAAACCCGTCGGGGCCCTGGCGACCCGTCACCTGGCCGAAGATCGCCCGTCCGACCAAGCCTTCCGGGCGGGTGCTGCCGGCATCCGGCGGCGGCGCGTGCTGCAGCATGGCATCATGGAAGGCGGCATGGACGAACAGCCAGTGCCCGATCCGCAGCCAGGCCGGCGCGCGCCCGATCTCCTCGATGGCGCGTGCCGCGATGGCCGCGGCATCCGGCGCGGCGGCGATCTGGTCGAGCGTGCGGCCGAGCCCGGCCTTCTCGATCCGCACGGCGTCGCCCAGCAGCGCGCGCCGCAGCTTGTGGTCGTGGTTGCCCAGCAGGAACAGGCCGCGCCCGGCATCGATCATCGCGAAGGTGGCGCGCAGGACGGCCGGGTTGTCCGCGCCGTGGTCGGTCAGGTCGCCCAGCTGCACCACGAACAGCCGCGCGGCCTCGGCGCCAGCGATCGCGGCATCGAAGCCGCGCGCGTCGCCATGCACATCCCCCACCACGCGCAATCCGCGGAAGCCCGCGGCGCGGAGGGAATCGATGCTCGGGCTCACGCCGCCGCGGCGCCCTTGATGGCGGCGAAGGCGGCCAATGCGCGCCCACGCCCTGCGGCGAGGTCCACCACGGGTGCCGGGTAGTCGCGCCCCAGCGCGATGCCCGCACCACGCAGCACGATGTCGGGCGCCTCGTGCGGGCGATGGATCCAGCGGTCGGGCAGCGCCGCCAACTCCGGGCACCATCGGCGCACGTAGCGGCCGGCGGCGTCGAACTTCTCGCCCTGCAGCACCGGGTTGAAGATGCGGAAATACGGCGCGGCATCCGCCCCGCAGCCGGCCACCCATTGCCAGGACGCGGCATTGGCCGCGAGGTCGGCGTCGACCAGCGTGTCCCAGAACCACGCCTCGCCGGCCTGCCAGGGTTGCAGCAGATGCTTCACCAGGAAGGACGCGGTGATCATGCGCACCCGGTTGTGCATCCAGCCGGTCTGCCAGAGCTGGCGCATCCCGGCATCGACGATGGGATATCCGGTACGGCCGCGCTGCCAGGCGCGCAGCTGCGCGGCATCGGGCTGCCAGGGGAAGCCGGCGAATTCCGTGCGCAGGGGGGTCTCCGGCATCTCCGGCCGATGCCAGAGCAGGTGGTGGGAGAATTCCCGCCACAGCAATTCCTTGAGGAAGGTCTCGAGGCCCTTGCCAGGCCTGGCGCGGCGAGATCTCGCCCAGGTGCAGGTGTGGCGACAGGCCGGATGTGCCCCAGGTCGCGCCCGGGTCGTTGCGACGGTCGGCATAGCCGGCGAGGCCGTGCTCCAGGAAGGCGGCCAGGCGCGCGGCGGCGCCGGCTTCGCCTGGCTGCCAGTGCTCGCCGAAGCCGGCGGACCAGTCCGGCTGCGGCGGCCGCGGCAGCAGGTCCAGCGCATCGAGTTGAAGCCCCTCGGGTGCGCTGGCCACGGCCGTGATCCGCTCCGGCGCGGGCAGCGGCGGCGCCAGCCCCTCCAGCAGCGCGAAGACGTTGCGCGAGAACGGCGTGTAGACGCCATACGGGGTGCCGGCGCCGGTGCGCACCTGGTGCGGTTGGTGCAGCAGCGCGGTGCGGTGCAGCACCAGGCTGGCGCCGGCTGATTCCAACGCGGCGTGGGTTTCGGCATCGCAGCGCCGTCCGGCGGGTTCGGTACGGCGGCCCGCGTGGATTTCGGTTGCGCCCGTGCGCGCCGCGAGGTCCGGGATCAGCCGGCGCGGATCGCCGCGCAGCAGCAACAGCGGCGCGCCGCGATCCGCCAGGTCCCGCCCCAGTGCTGCCAGGCTGTGGTGCAGCCACCAGCGCGCCGCGCCGCCGGGCGCCCAGGGCCCGTCCTCCAGGACATAGACTGGCAGGATGGGCCGCCCCGCCACGGCGGCCAGGGCGGGATGATCGGCCAGGCGCAGGTCCTGACGGAACCAGAGAATCGCAGCATCGGACATGGGCCGAATGTAGGGCGCGCGGCGGCGGCGTCACGGGCTTATAGTATGAGGGCACGCGCCTATACCCCGGGCCGCGCGGCCCCGCCCGCTTCGCCGTGGCGTCCCGCGACTGGGCGGGGCGCTCGCCGCCCTCGGCCCGCCGCCGTGCCAGGCCGCCTCCTGGCGCACCCCGCCCTGGTCGGCCATGGTGCCGGCGAAGTCCAAAGGGGGAACCGATGCGCTGCCTGATCGCCTGCCTCGCCATGCTGGTCGCCGGCGTTCCGGCCTGGGCGCAGCCGGCCTATCCCGAACGCCCGGTGCGCATGGTCATTCCCTTCGCCCCGGGCGGCGCGGCCGACGTGGTCGGGCGCATCGTGGCACAGGGCATGGGCGAGGATCTCGGCCAGACCGTCGTGGTCGAGAACCGCGGCGGCAGCGGCGGCATCATCGGCTCCCAAGCTGCGCTGCAGGCGCCGGCGGATGGCTACACCATCGTGCTGCACACGCTGTCCTCCGGCGTCATGAATGCCGGGCTCTACGCCACCATGCCCTTCGACCTGCGGCGCGCCTTCGCCCCGGTCGGGCTGGTCGGCACGGTGCCCAACATCATCGTGGTGAATCCCCGCGTCCAGGCGCAGACGCTGCAGGACCTGGTCGCGCTCGTGCGGGCCAACCCGGGGCGAATCACCTATGCCAGCTCGGGCCCCGGGACCATCGTCCATCTGTCCGGCCAGATGCTCGCCAACATGATCGGGGCCGAGATGGTGCACGTGCCCTATCGCGGCTCCGGCCCCGCGCTGGCGGACCTGATGGCGGGCACGGTCGATGTGATGGTGGACACGCTGCCGCCCTATGTCGCGCTGGTGCGCGAAGGGCGCGTGCGGGCGTTGGCGATGGCCACGCGCACCCGCAGCGCCGCGCTGCCCGATGTGCCGACCGCCGAGCAGGCCGGCCTGCCGGGCTACGAGACCTACAACTGGCACGCCGTGTTCGTGGCGACCGGCACGCCGGCGCCGATCGTCGCGCGGCTCGAACGCGCGCTGCGCAATGCCGTGGCGGCGCCCGCCACCCGCACCCGGCTGGTCGACCTGGGCGTCGAGCCGATCGGTGCCGGCGCGGCGGAACTGGAACGCTTCTGGGACGAGCAGTTCCGCATCTGGATCCCCATCATCCGGGCCTCGGGCGCCACGGCGAACTGAGCGCAGCCGCGCGCGCCGCACTCAGCCCGCGCGACCGGCGTCCAAGGCGCGGCGCAACCCGGCCATCAGCGCGCTGCGCGCCGGATCGTCCGGCGCGCGTTCGATCGCGTCCTCGATCGCGAGCAGCAGCGCGGCGCGCGCATTGTGCCAGTCGGGCCGGCCGGCTGCCGCCGGGTCGGGGCGTCGCCGCGCCATGTCGCGCGGCACCGGCGCGCCGGAATCGGCCAGCACGAAGGCGTCGTCGAGCGTGGGCAGGAACACTTGGCCGGGGCGCGCCATGCCCTCGGCCAACAGCCGCTGCGACAGCGCCTCCATCGCTGGCGGTTCCCCGTGCACAAGAAACACGCCGCCGCCGATCGGACCCCGCGCGGCAAGCCAGGCGGCAAGTTCCGGCGCATCGGCATGGCCGGAATAGTCACGGATCTCGCGGATCGTGGCGGCGACGCGGATCGTCTCGCCCTGGATGCGCACCTCGTTGCGCCCTTCCTGCAGGAGGCGGCCCAGCGTGCCCTCCGCCTGGTAGCCGGTCAGCAGCACCGTCGCGTTGGGCGACCAGAGCCAGCGCTTGAGGTGGTGGCGGATGCGTCCGGCATCGCACATGCCCGACCCGGCGACGACGATGTGGAAACCTTCCATGTGCGCGATGTGGCGCGACTGCTCGCCGCTCTCGGTGAAGTGCAGCAGGGGCGATCGCAGCGCGCGCTCCACCGATCGGCCGGCCTCGAGTTCGCCGGCATGTTCGAGGAAGACCTCCGTCGCGCGGATCGCCAGCGGGCTGTCCACGAAGATCGGCGCCTGCGGGATGCGCCCCGCCTGCATCAGCGAAACCAGGTCCCAGCAGATCTCCTGGGTGCGCTCCACGGCGAAGGCGGGGATCAGCAGCGCGCCTGCTAGGTTCGCCGCATCCGTCACCAGTCCGGCCAGCCTGTCGCGCCGTTCCGCTTCGCCGACGCAGGGCTTGTCCTCGTCGCCATAGGTCGATTCCAGGAACACGTGATGCAGCGCATCGGGCCCTTCCGGGTCGCGGTGGAAAGCGGTGCAGTCGGGCCCCAGGTCGCCCGAGACCAGCACGCGGACGGGCGCCTCGCCTTCATCCGTGATCTCCAGTTCGATCGAGGCCGAGCCCAGCATGTGCCCCGCATTCCACCAACGCGCCCGCACCCCGGGGAGGGGTTCGATCCAGCGATCCAGCGGCACCGTGCTGAAGGCGCCCAGCGCCGCGCTGGCGTCGTCGGCGGTGTAGATCGGCTCGACCTCGCCGCGCCCGCGACGGCGGTTGCGGCGGTTGAGCATCTCAACCTCCAGCTCCTGCACATGCCCGCTGTCGCGCAACATGATGGCACACAGGTCCACCGTCGGCCCGGTGGCATGGATGGGTCCGGCGAAGCCTTCCTTCACGAGGCGCGGCAGCAGGCCGGAGTGGTCGATATGCGCGTGCGTCAGCAGCACCGCGCCGATCTCACGCGGGCGATACGGGAAGGGCTCCCAGTTCAGCGCCTTCAGGGTCTTCGGTCCCTGGAACAGGCCGCAATCGACCAGGAACCTGGCGCGCGATGTCTCGAACAGAAGCGACAGGCCGGTGACGGTGCGCGCTGCACCGCAGATGCGGACAGTGACGGGCATGGCGCCTACTCCGCCGTCACGCCGCCATCGACCGGCAGTGCGATGCCGGTGATGCCGGAGGCCGCGGCGCCCAGCAGGAACACCGCCGGCCCGGCGATGTCCTGTGGTTCCATGATCCGTCCGAGCGGGATGCGCGCGCGCATTGCCGCCACGAAGCCCGCATCCGCCATAAGGTCGGCGGCTAGCGGCGTGTTCACGAGACCCGGGCAGACGGCGTTCACGCGGATGCCATGGGGGGCGAGTTCCAGCGCCATGGCCCGCGTCAGCCCCATCACGGCATGCTTCGACGCTGCATAGATGCTGCGGTTGCGCGCCCCAACCAGTCCGGCGATCGAGGCGATATTCACGATCGAACCCCCACGCCCCGTCGCGACCATGCCCTGCGCGACCGCTTGGGCTACCAGCGCGGCGCCCTTCACGTTCAGCGTCAGGATGCGGTCGATCTCGCCTTCGCTCGCCTCCAGGAAGGGTTCGCGCGTGACGCTGCCGGCATTGTTGACCAGACCATCGAGCGGCCCGGCGGCAGCGATGGCGGCACGGATCGCCGCCGGATCGCCGGCATCGAAGGGAAGCACCTCGGCGTGCCCGCCGGCGGCCACGATCTCGTTCGCCACGGCATCGAGGCCCGGCTGGCCGCGTGCGGCAAGCACCACCACGGCCCCCGCCGCCGCAGCGGCCAGGGCGACCGCGCGGCCGATCCCGAGCGACGCGCCGGTGACCAGCACGCGGGCACCCTGCAGGCTGAAATCAGGCTTGGCGTTGGCCATGGCGGTGTCTCCCTGAAGCGCAGTCTCGTCCGGATCGGCCGCGGCGCAAGCCGTGTCCGCGAGCCCTGCGCCGCGCCGACCCGAGCCATGCGCCGACCGAGTGCCCCTCAGCACCGGTTTCTTCTTGATCCAGCGCAAGCATGCGTTAACACTGACCCCGCTCGCCGAAGAGCAGGGGAGAACGCGGTCGCAACGGCCGCAACCGCAGGTGAAGGCGCAACATGCATCCGCTCGACGCCGCGCGCGCCCTGATGGACGGCCTCAGCGCCGAGTCCAATGTCTGTACGAAATGCGGCTCGCGCTCGGTCGGCCTGTGTGCGCCCCTCGAAGCCGCGGCGCTCGACGACATGTCGGGCGAGAGCGAACGGCTCGTGCTCGAACAGCGCGACGCCATCTTCCGCCAAGGTGATCGTGCGGGACATGTCTATACGCTGACGGAAGGAATGGCGCGGCTGACCCGCGTGCTGCCCGATGGCCGTCAGGCGGTGATCGGCTTCCGCTTCGCCGGCGACATCCTCGGCTTCACGCCCGACACGGAGCACGCCTTCGGCGCCGAGATGCTCACGCGCGGGACGGTCTGCCGGCTGGATCGGCGGCGGCTCGAAACGATGTTCCGTCGCTACCCCGTGATGGAGCGCCGTTTCCTCGAACTCTGTGCCCGGGAACTCGCGGCCAGTCAGGACCACATCCTGGCGCTGGGGCGCTTCAGCGCCGAGGAACGCGTGGCCGCCTTCCTGGTTTCACTGGCCGAGGCGCAGGAGCGCCGCGGGCATGTGGGCCCGGTATTCGACCTGCCGGCGACGCGCGCGGATATCGGCGAGTTCCTCGGGCTGACGCTGGAAACCGTGAGCCGCGCCGTCTCCGCCTTTCGCAAGCGCGGCTGGATCCGCCTGCATGGGCATTCCGGCATCGAACTCACGGACCGCCACGCCCTGGCTGGCCTGGCCGCCGGCGAGGGCGCCGACGCGGCCTAGGTCGCATTCCGATCGGCAGGGTCGCCGCGCGCTGCGCAACGCTTGCCGTCCCGGTCCAGAATGCCGTTCGCGTCGCCGGCACACGATTATCGCGGAACCCGGGTTGGCTGCCGCCCGCGTGGCGGCGATGCATTCCGCGACATGCTGCCCGGCCGGATCGGCGTAATCTTGCGCACGCATGATAGCCCTGCCGAGTCCCCAGCAACTCCGCTACCTCGTCGCGCTCGCCGAACAGCGCCATTTCGGCCGTGCCGCGGCGGCCTGCGCGGTGACCCAATCCACCTTGTCATCGGGCATCCTGGCGCTCGAACGCCAGCTCGATGCGCCGCTGCTGGAACGGACCGGCGGCAAGCGGCCGGTCTTCACGCCCCTCGGCCGCGACCTGGTCGGACGGGCGCGGCTGGCACTCGCGGCGCTGACGACATTCGTCGAGACCGTCGATGCGGCGCGCGAACCCCTGACCGGGTCGCTGCGGCTGGGCGTCATCCCGACCATCGGGCCGTTCCTGCTGCCGCGGCTGATGCCGCGCCTGCGGGCGGCTTTCCCGCGCCTGCAGCTTTGGCTGCGGGAGGACCTGACCGATGGCCTGCGGGACGGGCTCGATACCGGACGGCTAGACCTGCTGCTGGTAAGCCTGCCCTGCGATTGCGGGGATGCCGAGACGCTGCTGGTCGGCGAAGACCCGTTCTCCATCGCCTGCGCTCCCGACCATCCGCTGGCACAAGGCGGGGCTATCGCGGCCGCGGCGCTGGCCGGGGAAAGATTGTTGCTGCTCGAACAGGGCCACTGCCTCCGCGATCAGGCCCTGGCGGCCTGCGGCCTGCCAGCCGCGCCGCTGTCGGAGGAATTCGCCACCACCTCCCTGCACACGCTGGTGCAGATGGTCGCCGGCGGGTTGGGCGTGACGATCCTGCCGCGCCTGGCACTGGCCGGCGGCGTTGCGACGGGCGCCGAGGTGGCGCTGCGACCGCTGGCGGACGGCGCGGCGCGGCGGATCGGCCTGGCCTGGCGGGCGCGCAGCCCGCGCGCGGGCGAGTTCCGCGCCCTGGTGCCGTCCATTGCCGCGGCGCTCGCCGACCTGTAGCAAAGATTGCGGGCGGGAGGGGGCCAGCGCATGGCGCAGTTCGACCTTGGCGGGGTGCTCGGCGCCGTACTCGGCGGCGGGCGGGCGGGGCGCGGCACGCGCAGGCGCGCAACGCCGCGCGGCGGACAGGACCTTGGGCGCGCGCTGGCGATGCTGGCCGGTGTCGCCATCGAGGCGATGACGAAATCGCAGCAGCAGCCCGCGCCGCCGCCACGCGCCCCGGCGCCCGTGCCGGCCAGGTCCCGGGCCGGGTCAACGGCCGGCAAGCCTGCCGCGCTGCCCGGCGGCGCAAAATCCGCGCGCTCCAGTGTGCCCGCAGCCGGCCGGGACCCATGGGGGGCGGCTGCCTCCGGCAAGCCGGCGCCGAGCGACAGCTGGGCCCCGGTGCCGGGGGTGCCCGCCCCGCCGCCCATATCGGCCGAGGATCGCGAGGGGTTGCTGATGCTCCGCGCCATGATCGCCGCCGCCAAGGCCGACGGGCATGTCGATTCCGCCGAGCGCGCGCGCATTGCCGACCAGCTCGACGCCGCCGGCCTCGGCCAGGCGGCGCGCGATGCCGTGCTGGCGGAGTTCGACCGCACCGTCGCGCCCGAGGTGCTGGCGCGCGAGGCGCAGGACCCGATGCTCGCCGCGCAGGTCTATGCTGCCGCGGTGGCCGGCGCGGCCTCGGTGGAAGGTGCCGAACGCGCCTGGCTCGATGGTTTCGCCAAGGCGCTACGGTTGGATCGCGCCGCGACCGAGGCGATCGAACGCCGCATCCGGGGAGGCTGACGCCATGGACGGATTGACCGAGACCGAGGCCCGCCTGCGCGACAGCGCGCGCGAGGTCGCCCGCGAAGCCGCCGCCCAGGCCGCCGCCACCGACCGCGCCGAGCAATACCCCTGGCCCATGGTCGGCCGCATGACCGAGGCCGGCTTCATGGGCCTGACCATCCCGCGGGAATGGGGCGGCCGCGGCCTGTCCTATTTCGACGCGGTGCTGGTGATCGAGGAATTCGCCAAGGCCTGCGCCGTGTGCGGGCGAATCGCCGTCGAGGCCAACATGGGCGCGGTGGGCGCCATCATGGCCTATGGCACGCCGACCCAGAAGCGCATCGCGGCCGACCTCGTGCTGGCCGGCGACAAGCCCGCCATCCTGATCACCGAGCCCGAGGCCGGCTCCGCCGCGACCGATATGCGCACCCGTGCCGTGCGCCATGGCAATGACTGGGTGATCGAGGGCGACAAGACCTGGATTACCGGCGGTGGCATCTCCCGCCTGCACCTGGTCTTTGCCCGCGCCGTCGAGGATGGCGAGGAAAAGGGGATCGGCGGCTTCATCGTGGTGCGCGACGGCGATGCCATGCCGCCGGGCATGACGGCGACACGCATCCCGTCGATGGGCCTGCGCGGCATGCCGGAAGCCGATATCGCGCTGCGCGGCGTGGTGGTGCCCGATGCGATGGTGCTGCGCCCGCCCGGCGGCTGGGCGCGCGGCTTCGGGCGGCTGATGGATGCCTATAACGGGCAGCGGGTGGGCGCCGCGACGGCGGCACTCGGCATTGCCGCCGGGGCCTATGACCATGCGCTGGACCGCGCGCAGACGCGCCGGCAGTTCGGGCGGCCGATCGGCGAGTTCCAGGGTTTGGCCTGGATGCTGGCGGATATGTCGATCGACTTGGAAGCGTCGCGCGCGCTGGTGTGGCGCGCGGCGCGCAGCGCCGGGCCGAACGGCTTCCCCGATCGGTTGGCGGCCGCGCAAGCCAAGGTGATGGCGGCCGACATGGCGATCCGCGTGACCAACCAGGCGCTGCAGGTCTGGGGCGCGGCGGGGTATTCGCGCGACAACCCGATGGAACGCTACCTCCGCGACGCGCGCATGTTCGCCATCGCCGGCGGCACGGCGCAGGTGCTGCGGACCCAGGTGGCGGAGCAGATCCTGGGGCGGAAGCTGCCGCAGACGCGCGAGGGGTTCGCGCGTATCGCGGCGGAGGAAGACGCGGCGCGGCGATCTGCCGCGGATTGATCGCGGCGCCGCCCCGTCAGGCCAAAGGTCCGGTCCGGAACAGGGTCACCCGCAGCCCGCCATGCGGCACCGGAGGCCCCGGCGTCAGGAAGGGCAGGGCGGTCGCGTGGGCCAGCTTCGCCTCCTGCGCCACCAGGCCCACCCGCCAGCCGGCGAAGCGTGTGGCCAGCACCTGGCCCAGCGCGCGGTACAGCGGCGCCAGCTTGCCGCTATCCCCCAGCCGCGCGCCGAAGGGCGGGTTCAGGATGACCAGGCCCGGTGGCCCCTCGGGTGGCTGCAGGTCGCTGATCGCGCCCTGGCGGAACGTGGTGATGTCGGCCACCCCGGCGCGTTCGGCATTGGCCTGGCTCATGGCGATGGCACCCGCGTCGCGGTCGTGGCCATGGCAGCGGATGTCCGTCGCGCGCTCGCGCGAGACGGCGCGCATGCGGCCCCAGGCCTCGGCGTCGAAGGTCGCGAGCTGTTCGAAGGCGAAGGCGCGCGCGCGGCCGGGGTTCAGCCGGGCCGCGATCTCCGCCGCTTCGATCACGAAGGTGCCGGAGCCGCACATCGGGTCGACCATGGGTTCGGTGCCGTCGTAGCCACATTGGCGCAGGAACAGCGCGGCCATGGTCTCGCGCAGCGGCGCGGCATTCACCGCTTCCTTGTAGCCGCGCTTGTGGAGCGGTTCGCCGGAGGTATCGAGGCTGATGGTGCAGACGTCCTTCTCGACGCGCGCCATCACCACCACCGGCGCGTCGGGCGATTCCGGCGCGCCCAGCGTGTCGCGAATGGCGGTGGCGATCCGCTGCGCCACCGCGCCGCTGTGATACAGGCGCGATCCGGCGCAGGAGGCCTCGACCCGGAAGGGCACGTCGCGGCGCAGGACATCGGCCCAGGGCACGCGATGCGCCAGCGTGTCGAGCTGCGCCACATGCACCGCCCGGAAGGACGCGATGCGCGCCAGCACGCTGCCCGCCCCGCGGATCCACAGGTTGGCGCGCCAGACCTCAGGCCAGCCGCCGCGGGTCACGACGCCGCCGGGCACGGTCCTGGGGCGCTTGAAGCCCTTGAGGCGCACCTCCTCCGCCAGCACGGGCTCGAGGCCCGGAACGGTGGCGAGGAAGATCTCGAAGTCGGTATCGTTGGTCATCACGTCCGGGGGCAGGGGGGACAGGCCGACGCGCATCGGCGCAGCGCCGGCATCTGCGAGGGTGTGGGCCTTGTAGTGGCCCGCGGCGCGAAGGGCCATGGCGGTGGCGCGGGCGGTTGACTTGCCCGGCGCACGCCCCTAGAAGCGCGCCTCCACGAGGTTGACCATGAAGATCCGCAATTCCCTGAAGACCGCCAAGACCCGCGATAAGAACTGCGTCGTCGTGCGCCGGCGCGGCCGCGTCTACGTGATCAACAAGAAGAACCCGCGCCTGAAGGCCCGCCAGGGCTGACGGCGCCGCGGGCCATACGCCTGCTGCCTTGAGGGGGCTCCGGCCCCCTTTTTGCTGTCCTGCGCTCTGCCGCGGGTCGCTGCTCTTCGGCTGCGCCGCGAGTTTTGTTCTGCTGCCGCGCCGCGAGTTTTGTTCTGCGGCCCAGCCGCGGCTTTTGTTCTGCGGATCCGCCACGAGTTTTGTTCTGCGGCTCCGCCGTGGGGCTACTTCCGGGGTGCGGCGCCGCTGCCACCGCCGCCGCCGGGCGTCATCACCTCGGTGCCGATGCCGCCGCCCTGTCCCTGGGTCCAGGTGCCAAGCAGCCGGCCATCGGCCTGGACGGCATAGGCTGCGACCCCCGTCTGCCCCGCCAGCGTGTAGCCGACCACCAGCAACGGGCCCTGCGGGATCAGGATGGCGACGCCCTGCGCCGTGTCGCCGCCGACACGCCAGGTGACGCGCCAGGTGTTCTGCCCGAGCGGCGCCAGGGTCGCGGTGCCATCGTAGCGCGACCCGTCCGCGCCCTGGCCCTCCACGCTGTAGGTGCCGGCGCGCTGCGCCAGGGCCGGCGGCGCCAGGCCGGCCAGGAATGCCGCGGCCAACAGAATTTTGCGCATTGCTCGTGCTCCCGAGGGTCGGCCGGATCGCGTTCGCCGCGGGCGATGCTGCGCCCCCCGATCGCCTGGCGCAACGGCGCATTACCCGGACTTGGCGCGCCGATCGGTGCCTGCTTGCCGCGCGCAGGCCCGCGCGACGCTTGCCCACGCCGGGCGGCATGCGCATCTTCGCCCCACGACAGAGGAGCGCCTAGCGTGATCGCGCAGCCAGCCCCCAAGCCCGGCATACTTGCGCGCCGGGACGAGATCCTCGCCGCGCTGCACGCCCTGGTGCCCGGTGATGGCGTGATCGGCGACGAGACACGCCTCAAGCCCTATGAGACGGACGGCCTCGCGGCCTACCGCCAGGTGCCGCTCGCGGTGGTGCTGCCGCGCACGACGGCCGAGGTCGCGGCCGTTCTGCGCTACTGCCACCGGATCGGCCTGCGGGTCGTACCGCGTGGCGCGGGCACCTCGCTGTCGGGCGGCGCCCTGCCGCTGGCGGATGCGGTGGTGATCGGGCTGATGCGCATGAACCGCATCCTGGATATCGACCTCGATGACCGCTTCGCGGTGGTCGAGGCGGGCGTGACGAACATCGGCATAACCAACGCCGTGGCGGGCGACGGCTTCTTCTATGCGCCGGATCCGTCCTCGCAGCTCGCCTGCATGATCGGCGGGAACGTGATGATGAATTCCGGCGGCGCGCATTGCCTGAAATACGGCGTCACCGCGAACAACCTGCTCGGCCTGAAGTTCGTCACCATCGAGGGCGAGGTGATCGACATCGGCGGGGCGCACCTGGACGCCGCGGGCTATGACTGGCTCGGCCTCATCACCGGCTCCGAGGGGCAGCTTGGCATCGTCACCGAGGTGACGGTGCGCATCCTGCGCGGGCCCGAGGGCGCGCGCGCCATGCTGGCCGCCTTCAAGGGCACCGAGATCGCGGGCGCGGCGGTGGATGCCATCATCGGTTCGGGCATCATTCCCGTGGCGCTGGAATTCATGGACAAGCCCTGCATCCATGCCTGCGAGGCCTTCGCCCATGCCGGCTATCCGCTGGACGCCGAGGCCATGCTGATCATCGAGGTGGAGGGCAGCACGGCGGAACAGGACGACCTGCTGAACCGCATCAAGGCGATCTGCGAACGCTTCGACCCGATCAGCCTGAAACTCGCCGAGAGCCCCGAGCAGTCGCTCGCGATCTGGAAGGGCCGCAAGGGTGCGTTCGGCGCGGTGGGTCGCATCAGCCCCGACTACCTGTGCATGGACGGCACCATCCCGACCAGCGAGCTGCCCTTCGTGCTGAAGCGGATCGGGGAAATGAGCACGCAGTTCGACCTCAAGGTCGCCAACGTCTTCCACGCCGGCGATGGCAACCTGCATCCGTTGATCATGTTCGATGCCAACGATCCGGACAGCTTCCACCGTGCCGAGGCCTTCGGCGCCGCCATCCTGACGCTGTGCGTCGAGGTCGGCGGCTGCCTGACCGGCGAGCATGGCGTGGGCGTGGAGAAGCGCGACCTGATGAATGTGCAGTTCACCGCGCGCGAACTCGACCAGCAACGCGCCCTCAAGACGGCCTTCGACCCGCAATGGCTGCTGAACCCGTCCAAGGTGTTTCCGCTGGACGGCGCGCCGGTGGCGATGGCGGCCGAATGACGGACCTGCTTGCACCGGCGGACGAGGCCGGGGTGGCGGCCGCCGTCGCCGCGGCCCATGCGGCGCGCGAACCGCTCGCCGTCGAGGGCAACGGCACCAAGCGCGGGCTGCTGCGGCCGGTGCAGGCGGCGCGCACGCTCTCGGTGCGCAACCTGTCGGGCATCACGCTCTATCGCCCGGCGGAACTCGTGCTGTCCGCCCGCGCCGGTACGCCCATCCCGGAGATCGAGGCGGCGTTGGCCGAGAAGGGCCAGCACCTGATCGCCGAGCCACCGGACCTGCGCGCGCTGCTCGGTGCCAGCGAACCGGCCACGCTGGGCGGGATCGTCGCGGCGAACCTGTCGGGCCCGCGACGCATCGCCTGGGGCGCGATGCGGGATCACGTGTTGGGCGTGCGTTTCGTGAATGGCGCGGGCGAGGTTCTGCGCTCCGGCGGGCGCGTATTGAAGAACGTGACAGGGCTCGATCTGTGCAAGCTGCTTGCCGGGTCCTACGGCACGCTCGGCGTGATGACCGAGATCACCATCAAGGTGCTGCCGGCACCCGAGGCGAGTGCGACGCTGCTCATCACCGTGCCCGATCTCGCCGCCGGCGTGCGTGCGCTCTCGGCCGGGCTCGGCAGTCCCTTCGGCGTCAGCGGTGCGGCGCTGCTGCCGGGCGCGCCGCACCAGGCGGCGCTGCGGCTCGAGGATTTCGCGACCTCGGTCGCCTATCGCATGGGGCGGCTGCGCGAGGATCTTTCGCGGTTCGGCGATGCCCGGGTGATCGAGGACGCGGCGAGCCGGGCCTTCTGGCGCGACGTGCGCGACGCCGCGGTCCTGGCCGCGCAGCCGGAGGATGCCGTGTGGCGCATATCCGTGCGGCCATCGGCCGGACCGGCGGTGGCGCAGGCAGTGCAGGCCCTGGGCGGTCGCGCGCTGCTCGACTGGGGCGGCGGGCTGGTTTGGGTCGCCGCGCCGGCCAGCGAAGCGGCCCATGACGCGCTGGTGGCCGCGGCGGCCGTCTCCGGCGGAACCTGCACGCTGTTCCGTGCGCCCGAGACGCTGCGCCTGGCCGTTGCTGTGCTGCCGGCGGAACCCGCGCCGCTCGCCGCCATCGGTGCGCGGGTGAAGGCGGCGCTCGACCCTGCCGGCATTCTCAATCCGGGCCGAATGCGGGCGGGCCTGTAACTTCCCGCTGAGGCGCCCAACTAGGCTTCGCGCGCGGCGTGCAGCCATGCCATTCTCCGCGCGAAGTCGGCAGAGGGGCGCAGGCAATGGCGAAGCTGAACGTCAATGGGCGGGTGGTGGAGGTCGCGGTCGATCCTGACACGCCGCTGCTCTGGGCGATCCGCGACCATGTCGGGCTGACCGGCACCAAATATGGCTGCGGCGTCGCCGCCTGCGGCGCCTGCACGGTGCACGTGGATGGGCAGCCGATCCGGTCCTGCGCGATGCCGGTCTCCGCCTTCAGCGAGACGCAGCGCATCGTCACCATCGAGGGGCTGTCGCCCGACGGCAGCCACCCGATCCAGGTCGCCTGGCGCGCGCTGGACGTGCCGCAATGCGGATTCTGCCAGTCCGGCATGATCATGGCCGCGGCGGCGCTGCTGGCCGAGAAGCCGCGCCCGACCGACGACGACATCGACCAGGCGATGACCAACATCTGCCGCTGCGGCACCTACAACCGCGTGCGCGCCGGCATCCACGCCGCCGTGCGCGGCGGCACCACGGGCTGAGGGGGCACGACGATGAACGAGATCACCCGGATCCGCCCGTCCCGCCGCGCCGTGCTGGCCGGTGCGGGGGCCTTCGTCCTCGGCTTCCATGTCGCGCCGAAGGGCGCGCTCGGCCAGGCCACGGCACCCGCCGCAACGCCCGAGATCAACGCCTGGGTGGTGATCCACCCCGATGACCGCGTGGTGCTGCGCATGGCGCGCACCGAGATGGGCCAGGGCACGCGCACCGGCCTGTGCCAGATGATCGCCGAGGAACTGCACTGCGACTGGTCCAAGATCGAGACGCAATACGTCACGCCGGGCCAGAGCCTGGCGCGCAACCGCGCCTGGGGGAATTTCCTGACGGCCGGCAGCCAGGGCATCCGCCAGAGCCAGGATTATGTGCGTCGTGGCGGTGCGGCTGCACGCATCATGCTGGTGCAGGCGGCCGCCGCGCAGTGGGGCGTGGCGGTCGGCGAATGCGCGGCGAAGGACAGCGTCATCACCCATTCGCCGACGGGGCGCACGCTGCGCTACGGGCAGGTCGCGGCCGCCGCTTCGCGCCTCACGCCGCCTGACCCCGTGCCTCTCAAGGACCCGCGCGAATGGACGGTGATCGGCCAGTCCAGGCCGCGCCTCGATACCGCGGCCAAGACCACGGGCGCGCAGATCTACGGGTCGGACCTGAAGATGCCGGGGATGCTGGTGGCGGTGCCGAAGCGCTGCCCGGTCTTCGGCGGGCGGGTGCGGTCCTTCGATGCGGCGCGCGTCAGCGGCATGCCCGGCGTGCGGCATGTGCTCCAGGTGGGCGACAGCGCGGTCACGGTGGTCGCCGACACCTTCTGGCAGGCCAAGGTCGCGCTGGATGCGCTGCCGGTCGCATGGGATCTGGGCGAGAATGCGCGGGTCCAGCAATCCACCATCGACGCCATGCTGGATGAGGGGCTGACCGCCGCCGAAGCCTTCGTGGGCAACAGCAACGGCGATGCCCGCGCGGCCATCGCCGCGGCGCCGCGCAAGGTCGAGGCGACCTATTCCTACCCGTTCCAGAACCACGCGCCGATGGAACCGATGAACGCGACGGTGGTCTGGACCGCGCAGCGCTGCGACGTGTGGTGCCCGACGCAGAACGGCGAGGCTGCGCTGGTCGCGACCGCCCAGGCGGCCGGCCTGCCGCAGACGCAATGCGACGTGCATCGCGTCGACCTCGGCGGCGGTTTCGGCCGGCGCACGACGCATGACTGGCTGATCGACGCGGTGCTGACCGCAAAGCAGATCCCCGGCGTTCCCATCAAGACGATGTGGACGCGCGAGGAGGACATGACGCACGGGCGCTACCACCCGGTCACCAAGGCGAAGATGACCGCGGGCGTGGACTCGAATGGCGCGATCACCGGGCTGCACATGCGCATCTCCGGCCAGTCGATCCTGTCCTATGTGTTCCCCACGGCGCTGCAGCAGGGGCGCGACCCGGTGCAGTTCCAGGGGCTGAACGCCAGCGGGGCGGAGAGCGCAATCGGCTATACCTTCCCGAACCTGCTGGTCGACCATGCGATGCGCAACACCCATGTCCCGCCGCATTTCTGGCGCGGCGTGAATCACAACCAGAACGCCATCTACCTGGAATGCTTCCTCGATGAGGTGGCGCACGCGACCAACCAGGACCCGCTGGCGCTGCGGCGCCGCCTGATGGGCAACCATCCGAAGCACCTCGCGACCCTGAACGCCGTGGCCGAACGCATCGGATGGGGCAGCGCGCCGCCGGCCGGGCGCTTCCGCGGCATCGCGCAGCAGATGGGCTTCGGGTCGTATGTGGCGGCGGCGGCGGAGGTCTCGGTCAGCGATGCCGGCGTGCTGCGCATCCATCGCATCGTGGCGGCGACCGACAGCGGCGTCGCGGTCAACCCGCGGCAGATCGAGATGCAGGTCGAGGGGTCCTTCGTCTATGGCCTGTCGGCGCTGCTGTACGGCGAATGCACCGTGAAGGACGGCGCGATCGAGCAGACCAACTTCGACACCTACAACGTGCTGCGCATGGACGAGATGCCGCAGGTCGAGACGATCGTGATGCCCTCCGGCGGATTCTGGGGCGGCGTGGGCGAACCCACCATCATGGTGGCGGCGCCGGCGGTGCTGAACGCGATCTTCGCGGCGACGGGCAAGCGCATCCGCTCGGTGCCGCTGAAGAACCAGGACCTGCGTCGCGCGTGAGCGCGCGGGACGCGGGCCGCGCTTGAGTGCCGCTGCGGCCCGCGCCGCACTGGCCAGCCTGATCGCCGCGGCATCCCCCGCGGCGGGCCAGGTGGTGCCCTTCGCTGTCGCGGGCGATGCGATCGCCAGCCCGCTCGCCGGCCTCTCCGGCGATGCGGCGCGTGGCGAGGCGGTGGTCAAGAACCGGGAGACTGCCAATTGCCTGATCTGCCATTCGATCCCCGACCCGCGCGAAGCCTTCATGGGCGAGATCGGCCCGCCGCTCGCCGGCGTCGGCGCGCGGCTGACGCCCGCGCAGATCCGGCTGCGCCTGGTCGATCCCACGCGCATGAACCCGGCGGCGATCATGCCGGCGTATCATCGCGTGGACGGCCTGGTGAATGTCGATCCGCGCTATCGCGGCCGACCCGTGCTGAGTGCGCAGGAGATCGAGGACGTGGTCGCGTGGCTCGCCACACTCAGGGAATAGCGCGATGACGCACGCCTCGCGCCGCGCCGTGCTTGTCCTGCCGATCGCCGCCGCCGCGCTGCCGGCCGCCGCAGCCGAGGACGACATGGCGACCGCCGAACGCGCCATCCTGGCCGGTCGCACGCCGGTCGCGACCGGCATCGCCTTCGAGATGCCGCCGCTGTCGGAGAACGGCAATTCCGTCGATGTCGCGGTGCGCATCGACAGTCCGATGACGCCCGCCGACCATGTGCACGCCATCCACATCCTGTCGGAAAAGAACCCGGTGCCGCGCGTGGTCACCTTCACCCTCAAGCCGCGCGCCGGGCGGGCGGAGGTCGCCACGCGCATCCGCCTCGCCACCTCCCAGCAGATCATCGTGCTGGCCGAGACCAGCGCCGGCCAGGTGCATCGCGCGGCGCGCGAGGTCATCGTCGTGCTCGGCGCCTGCGTGGAGGGCGGCTGAACATGGCGAACCCCATCGTCGCGCGCATCACCCTGCCGGACCGCGCGCGGCGCGGCGAGGTCATCACAATCCGCGTGCTGGTCCGCCACCCGATGGAACGCGCCATCGACGCCGCGGGCCTGACGCCGCTGCCGCGCAAGATCCTGCACCGCATGCGCGTGACCTATGCGGATGAGGAAGTCTTCCGCGCCGACCTCTCGCAGGGCATCACCGCCAACCCCTATATCGAGTTCACCACCATCGCCGTCGAGACCGGCGCGATCGTCTTCGAATGGGACGAGGATGGCGGCGCCACCTACCGGCGGGAGGTCCGCCTGGTGGTGACGTGATCCACCGCGCGGTCGCTGCGCTGATCCTGGCGGCCGGCGTTGCCGCTGCGTCCGAACTCCGGCCATCGCGCGACTTCCTGTCGCCCGAATTGCGCGCGTTGCAGGATGATCCGTCGCGCCATCCCGGCTGGCTGTGGGTGGAGGACGGCGAGGCGCTGTGGCAGCGCGGCGAACGCTCCTGCCAATCCTGCCATGGCGGGATCGGGTCCATGGCCGGCGTCGCCACCCGCTACCCGGCCGTCGCACCGGATGGCGCGCTGCTGAACCTGGAAGGCCGCATCGAACGCTGCCGGACCCAACAGCAGAACGAGGCGCCCTTCGGTACCGAGAGCGACGCGCTGCTCTCGCTCACCGCCGCCATCGCGCAGAGTTCGCGCGGCCTGCCCATGCGTGTTGCGACGGACGGCCCGGCCGCGTCCTTCATCGAGCAGGGGCGGCGCTTCTACGAAACGCGCCAGGGGCAGCTCAACCTCGCCTGCGGGCAATGCCACGACGAGAATGCCGGGCGGCGGCTGCGCGGCGACGTGATCTCGAACGGGCTCGGCACCGGCTATCCGGCCTATCGGTTGGAATGGAACACGCTCGGGTCGCTGCACCGGCGGCTGCGCGCCTGCTCGCTGGGTGTGCGGGCGACGCAGTTTCCGCTCGGCTCACCGGAATACCTGGCGCTGGAACTGTTCCTCGCGTCGCGCGCCGCCGGGCTGCCGGTGGAGGCGCCAGGGCTGCGCCGATAGTCACTGCACGGGCGTGACGGCGAAGCGGGCCTTGCCCTCGGCCTCCAGCGCGGCGCGCCGTTCATCCAACTGCCGCTGCACGGCATCGCGGTCGGACCGGCTGTAGCGGTAGCGCCGGCAGCCCTGGTTCCATTCGACGATGGCGGCGTTGAACGCCTGCACCTGGCCCTGCTTGGCGCCGCGCATGTCGGGGCGCGCGGCCTCGATCCGGATGTCGTTGAACATGCACCAGCGCAGCTCGGCGCGGGTGAGGGCACGGTCGCCGCCATGTTCGGGCGGCCTGGTCTCGGTGAGGTCGTCGCCGCAGGCGATCAGCGCCAGGGCGACCATGACGGCGGCGGCGGGGCGAAGGCGCATCGGCGGCATCTCCCTTCGCCCTTGGGGCAGCCTGGACGATTCGCCCCGAACCTAGCATGGACGCAACGATGTCGCGCCGTGACCTTGCGCTCAGTCCGCGCACCCTTAGGGTGCGCCCCGGAACGAGGAGGCGCCACATGGCCCAGCGCAAGCACCGCATCGCCGTCATCCCCGGCGATGGCATCGGCAAGGAAACCACGCCCGAGGGGCTGCGCGTGCTCGATGCCGCGGCGCGCCGCTTCGGCTTCGACCTGGAACTCACCCACTACGACTGGTCCTGCGAGACCTACACCCAGACCGGCAAGATGATGCCCGATGACGGCATGGACCGGCTGCGCGATAGCGACTCCATCTTCCTGGGCGCGGTCGGCTGGCCGGGGGTGCCGGACCATGTCTCGCTCTGGGGCCTGCTGATCCCGATACGCCGGCAGTTCGACCAGTATGTCAGCCTGCGGCCATGCAAGCTGCTACCGGGGTCGAAGTCGCCGCTGGCCAATCGCGGGCCGGAGGATATCGACTTCTACGTGGTGCGCGAGAATACCGAGGGTGAATACAGCTCGATCGGCGGCAAGATGTTTCCGGGGACGGACCGCGAATTCGTCTCCCAGCAGACCGTGCTGACGCGGATCGGCTGCGATCGCATCATGAAGTATGCCTTTGAGCTCGCCATGACCCGCAAGCGGCGCAAGGTGACCTCCGCCACCAAGTCGAACGGCATCACCTTCACCATGCCCTATTGGGACGAACGCTTCGCCGAGATGGCGAAGGCCTATCCCGAGGTGAGCACGGACCAGTTCCACATCGACATCCTGTGCGCCCATTTCGTGCAGCACCCGGACTGGTTCGACGTGGTGGTGGGGTCGAACCTGTTCGGCGACATCCTGAGCGACCTCGGCCCTGCGGTGGCGGGGTCCATCGGCATCGCGGCCAGCGCCAACATCAACCCGGAGAAGACGGCGCCGTCGATGTTCGAACCCGTGCATGGGTCCGCCCCCGACATCGCCGGGAAGTTCATCGCCAACCCGATCGGGCAGATCTGGTCCGGCGCCATGATGCTCGAACACCTGGGCGAGAAGGATGCCGCCGCGGCCATCGTCGCGACCATCGAGAAACTGCTGGCCGAGGGCGGCCCGCGCACGCGCGACATGGGCGGCCAGGCCGGCACGGTCGATGTCGGGAAGGCGATCGCCGAGGCGGTGGCGCGGGGATAGCCGCGCCGGCCCAGCGGACGCGGCTGTGACTTGAATGCCCGCGCGTCTGTCGCTATCGTTTCCAGCCGTTGCGAGTGACTCGCAATCAGGATTCTGGAGGGATGGGCCATGGGCCGCGACTTCAGCCATATCGCTCGCCGTTGCGAGCGGTCCGTGGTGACGGCCTATCGGGAACTGCGCGAGCAGGGGTCTGGCGATTTCAGCGCGTTCGGCGCCTGCGCCGCGCTGTACCGCATACACCACCCGGAAGCCTCGGTGAGCGAAGCGCGGCGGCTCGTGGCGGAATGGATCGACCACCACATCCTCCGCGCCGAGGGCGGCCCGACCGCAGGGTGCGACTGCGGCTGACGCCGCCGCGCCCGCGGGTTCCACCCGGGCGCCTGTTTCTATAGCCTTTCCTTATGCAGGACCTGATCAAACACGCCACCGAATGGGTGGCCGTGGCGGTCGAGACGGCGGCCGTGATGGTTGTCGCCCTGGCCGTGACCGAGGCGGTGGTCGGCTTCCTGCGCACCTTCTTCGCCCACGGCGCCACCGACCAGGTGAAGGACGAGGTGCGCCTGCGCCTGGCGCGGTGGCTTGTGCTCGCGCTGGAATTCGCCCTGGCCGCCGACATCCTGCGCACCGCCATCGCCCCGGGCTGGGAGGAGATCGGCAAGCTCGCGGCCATCGCTGCCCTGCGCACCGTGCTGAACTTCTTCCTGCAGCGCGAGATGGAGCAGGCGCGCCGCGTGGCTTAGACACCGCTTGAGACTGCGCCTCCGGACGCATTCTGAAGCCCGGCCCCGGCCCGCTCCCCCGCCCGGCCACCCAACGACAGTATCCTGATGGGTGGGGGAGCGGGCCGGGGCCGCCATTCTCAAACGGCGTCCTAGCCCGCCGGCTTCGCCCAGGCGATCGCCGCGCGCGCCAGGGCATCGATCGTGTCCGCCACCGGGAAGGGCAGGGCCGGCCCGGCGGAGATGCCGAGCGGTATCTCCGTGCAGCCCAGCACCACGGCCCTTGCCCCGCGCCCGGCCAGCGCGATGGCCATTTCGGCGAGCGGCGCATAGGCCTCGGCCACGCGATTGGCCTTCACGCCGTCGATCGCGGGCATGACGATGCGGTCCATCTCCTCGGCCGAGGGCACCAACACCTGGTAGCCGCGGCCCTCAAGCCGGTCCTGGTACAGGCGCATCGCCAGCGTGCCCTTGGTCGCCATCAGCCCGATCGGGCCAGAGGTCACGCCCAACCGCAGCAATTCGTCCGCCGCCGCCTCGACGATGTGCAGGATGGGCAGGCGCGTGGCCGACTGCATGGCGTCGAACCAGCCATGGGCCGTGTTGCAGGGGATGGCGATGGCGCCGCAGCCGGCGGCTTCCAGGCCGCGGATGCCCCGCAGCAGCGCGGGCAGGGGGTCCTCGCCGCCCGAAAGCCGCGCCGCGGTTCTGTCTGGCACCCGCGGGTCGGACCACAGGATGGTCGGGACATGGTCCTGGTCGCGTTCGGCCGGTGTCAGCACGGTCAGCCGCTGCATGAAGGTTGCCCCCGCCAGCGGACCCATGCCGCCGAGCACACCCAGCACCCGTGCCCCGTTCATCCCCCGAACACCCCGTCCCAGCTCAGCTTGACGCCCGTCACCAGCAGCAGACCGTAGAGCAACCGGTAGAATTGCGCATCCGAGACGTGCCGCTGCATCCAGATGCCGAGATACACCCCGACCGGGGCCAGCGGCAGCAGCACCAGGCTGGTGGCGAGGTTGCCGATGCTGAGATTGCCCAGAAAGAAGTACGGGATCAGCTTCACGTAGTTGACGATCCCGAAGAACACCACCGTCGTCGCCGCCATTACCTGGCGGTCGAGCCGCCGCGGATAGAGATAGACGGCAAGCGGCGGCGATCCTGCATGGGCGATGGTGCTGGTGAAGCCGGCCGCGGCCGCGCACAGGCTTCCCTTCAGCGGGTTGTGCGGCGTGGGTGGCGGCGTCCGGCGGTGCCGCGCGAGCCACAGCGTCCGGGCCAGGAACGCCAGCGTGGTGAGCCCGACCATCGCCATGATCGCGCGGTCGGACATCAGCGTGAACACCAGCCCGCCGACCAGCACGCCGAGCAGCGCGCCGGGGATGAGCACGCGCATCTCGCGCTTGTCCCACTTGCCCCACCAGGCGCGCAGGCCCGAGACATCCATGACGCAGAGCACAGGCAGCGCGATGCCTGCGGCGATCGGTGCGGGGACCGTCAGTGCCATCAGCGGCACCATCAGGTTGCCGGCGCCGGACGCGAAGCCACCCTTGCTGATGGCGGTGATCAGGACCGCCGGAATGGCCAGGGCGTAGAACCAGGGATCGGTGATGAAGGCCAAGGCGGGGTGACGCTCGAAGGGTCAGCGTGTATGCCACGCGCCCTTCGCATCGCCCATCCCGGAAGCCGCGCCATGGACCACCTGACCGATCCGTTCTGGCTGCTCGCGCTGGCCGCGGCCATGGCTGCGACGGGGCTCGTTTCGGGCACGCTGGCGGGGCTGCTCGGCGTGGGCGGGGGCATCGTGATCGTGCCGCTGCTGTTCAACGTGTTCCCGCTGTTCGGCATTCCCGAGGCCATCCAGATGAAGGTCGCGGTCGCCACGTCGCTGGCGACCATCATCCCCACCTCGATCCAGTCCGCGCGCAAGCACCACGCGACGGGTACGATGGATGTCGTGCTGCTGCGGTCGATCTGGCCGGCGATGCTCGCGGGCGTGGCGCTCGGCACCTTCATCGGCGTCTTCGTGAAGGGAGAAGGCCTGACCGCGGTCTTCGCCATGGTCGCCCTGCTGGTGGCGCTGAACATGGGCTTCACCGGCGTGGACTTCAAAATCGCCGACAGCGTGCCGGCGGGACCGCCACGCGCCGCGCTGGGCATCGGCATCGGGTCGGTGAGTGCGATGATGGGCATCGGCGGCGGCACGCTGGGCGTGCCGATCCTGTCGATGTTCGGCTACCCGATCCGCCGGGCGGTGGCGACGGCCTCGGCCTTCGGGCTGATCATCTCGATCCCGGCGACCATCGGTTTCGTGCTGGGCGGCTGGAACGATGCGCGGGTGCCGCCCTTCTCGCTGGGCTATGTCAGCCTGGTGGGCTTCGCGTTGATCGCGCCGACCTCGATCCTGGCAACGCCCTGGGGCGTCAAGCTGGCGCACACCATCCCGCCGCTGTGGCTCAAGCGCGCCTTCGCGGTCTTCCTGGCCATCACCAGCCTGCGGATGTTCTGGAGCCTGTTTTCGTGACCCTCAGACGGCGGGCGCGGCCCGTCCGGGCCGCTTGCCTTCGCGCCATGCACGGGTGCGCGGGCGGCGGCTGATGGTCTGGGCGCGGTCGCGCCGTGCGCTCCCGGCCCGCGCCGTGGCCGCGGGCCGCCTTGGCGTCAGGTCGCCGGCCGATGGTCCTTGAACATCTCGCGCAGCTTCGTCTTCAGGATCTTCCCCGTCGCGGTGTGCGGAATCTCGTCCACCACCACCACGTCATCCGGCAGCCACCACTTCGCGACCTTG
The DNA here is from genome assembly GCA_001464375.1 of Rhodospirillales bacterium Ga0074136. Classification (GTDB taxonomy): domain Bacteria; phylum Pseudomonadota; class Alphaproteobacteria; order Acetobacterales; family Acetobacteraceae; genus Neoroseomonas. The sequence goes on from LNEW01000123.1 coordinate 28,018, forward strand.
TCGGCCAGGAAGTCGCGCATCTGCGTCAGCGAAGGCGACAGCACGCCCGGCTTCATCACCAGGATCAGCAGCGGCCGTTCGTCCCATTTGGGATCCTGCATGGACACCACGGCGGCCTCCGCGACACCGGGATAGGCCACGGCGGCATTCTCCAGCGCGATCGAGGAAATCCACTCGCCACCCGACTTGATCACGTCCTTCGATCGGTCGGTGATCTCCATGTAGCCATGCTCGTCCATCGTCGCGACGTCGCCGGTGTCGAAGAAGCCGTCGGCATCCAGGATCTCCTCCTCCTCGCGCCGGAAGTAGCGGCGGGAGATGGCCGGGCCCTTCACCTTGAGCCGGCCGAAGGCCTTGCCGTCCCAGGGAACCGAGGCGCCGTCATCGTCGGTGATCTTCATCTCGACCGTGTAGGGCGGCGTGCCCTGCTTGGCCTGCAGGCGCAGCATGTCCTCGCCCCTCAGCTGCGCGACCTCCGGCTTGACCGCGAACAGCGTGCCGACCGGCGACATCTCGGTCATGCCCCAGGCATGGATCACCCGCACGCCGTATTTCTCCTGGTACGCCTTGGTGATGGCCGGCGGGCAGGCCGACCCGCCGATCGCCACGCGCTGCATGGAATCGACTCGCGCCCCGGTCGATTCCAGGTGCTGGAGCAGCATCATCCACACCGTCGGCACGGCGGCGGAGAAGTTCACCCGCTCGCGCTCGATCACCTCATGGACCGAGGCGCCATCGAGCTTCGCGCCCGGCATGACCAGCGCCGCGCCCACCATCGGCGCGCACAGCGCGAGCGACCAGCCATTGGCGTGGAACATCGGCACCACCGGCATCACCCGGTCCGCCGCCCCCAGCCCGAAGGCGTCCACCTGGTTGCACACCATGGCGTGGATCACGTTCGAGCGGTGCGAATAGACCACGCCCTTCGGGTCGCCCGTGGTGCCCGAGGTGTAGCAGATGCCCGCCGCGGCATTCTCCTCCACGCGCATCCAGGCGAAGTCACCGTCCACCTCGGCGATCCAGTCCTCGTAGGCGACGGCGTTGGGCAGCGACGTCTCGGGCATGTGCGCGGCATCGGTCAGGATCACGTAGCGCTCGACGGCCGGCATCTTCTGCGCAAGCGCCTCGGCCAGCTTCACGAAGGTCAGGTCGAGCAGCAGCAGCCGCGACCCGGCATGGTTCATGATCCAGGCGATCTGCTCGGGGAACAGCCGCGGGTTCACCGTGTGGTAGACCGCGCCGGCGCCGGTGATGCCGTACCACGCCTCGAGGTGCCGCCAGGTGTTCCAGGCCAACGTCGCCACGCGGTCGCCGGGCTTGATGCCGTCCCGGGCCAGGCGTTGCGCCACCCGCAGGGCACGGCCCCGCACCGTCGCGTAGTCCGTGCGGTGGAAGGGCCCTTCGACCGAACGCGAGACGACTTCGCGCGTCGGATGCTGCACGGCGGCGTGGTCCAGCACCGTGTGCATCAGCAGCGGCCAATCCTGCATCAAGCCAAGCATCGCGTCGCCTCCCCTGCGCGTCCCGTCCTGCCCGTGAGGCGGGCGGCGGGTCGTCGGATGCGGGAAGGCTACACCAAATCCATGCCGCGTCAGGAGGCTGCCGGCCGGCCCCGGCCTTGCCCCCATCCGTGGCGTCCAGCGCGCCCAGCCCCTCCCGATTTCAGGCGGGCACCATGCCGGAACGGCAGTTGCCCCGCCCGCCACGCGGTACCATTTTGGCGGTGCGGGCAGTTCGCCCGGATGGGAGTTCAGCCGTGAACGGCGTGCCGGATATCAGCCCGAAGGACACCTGGGACGCGCTGCGCAACGACCCGCAGGCCGCCCTGGTCGATGTGCGCACCGATGCGGAATGGAATTTCGTCGGCCTGCCGGATCTCGCCGCCATTGCCAAGCAGACGGTGCTGATCCCCTGGCAGATCTACCCGGGCATGCAGGTGAACGGGCATTTCGCCGACCAGTTGCACAAGGCCGGGCTGACCCCGCTGCACCGCGTCTATTTCATCTGCCGGTCCGGCGCGCGGTCGCTCGCGGCCGGCCAGGCGGCGCAGGCGGCCGGCTTCCCGCACGCCTTCAACGTGGCGGACGGCTTCGAGGGCCCGGTCGATGCCGAAGGCCATCGCGGCATCGTCGCCGGCTGGAAGGCCGACGGGCTGCCCTGGCGGCAACGCTGAAGCGCAGGCATCCTGGCGCGATCATCCGATGAGGGAACGCGCCATGACGCCGCTGCCGCTGACATCCGAATTCCTGTTCCGCATGGCGCTGTCCGCCGGCGCGCCGCAGATGGTGGGCACCGCGCGCAACGGCGAATTGCGCATCATCCCGGTTACCGGCGGCACGCTGGAAGGCCCGCGCTTCAACGGGGAGGTGCTGCCCGCCACCGCCGCCGACTGGCTGCGCGTGGACCCGGACGGCACCGCGCACATGGATGTGCGCCTCACGCTGAAGGCGACATCGGGCGGCATCGTGTTCATGCACTACAGCGGCATCCGCACCGGTGCGCCGGAGGTGCTGGCACGGCTCAACAGCGGCCAGCCGGTCGATCCGGCGGACTACTATTTCCGCATCGCGATCCGCTTCGAGACGGGGGCGGCGGACCTGGCCTGGATGAACAAGGTGATCGCGGTGGGCGTGGGGCAAAGGCCGCCGAGCGGGCCGACCTACGACGTCTACGCCATCGGCTGAAGGCCGGAGGGGCGCTGGCCCTCCGGCTCTCCCCGCCAGGGGGCAGCGGCCCCCTGGACCGCGAAAACGTCAGCGCGGGACGTCAAGCCTTTGCAGGATCGGGCGCCACTGGTCGTCCGTGCGCTTCAGGAAATTCGCGAAATCATCGGGGGTGCCGCCGGCGACGAACTGGCCGTCGGTGGTCAGCCGGTCGCGGATGCGGGCATCCTGCAGCGCCTCATTCGCCGCGGCATTCACCCGCTGCACGACATCGGCGGGGGTGCGCGCCGGCGCCAGCATGCCGAACCAGGACAGCACTTCCAGCCCGGGCGCGAACTGCGCAATGGACGGCACCTCGGGCGTCGATTCCACGCGCCGTTCGCTGGTCCAGGCGATCAGGCGGCCCTGCCGGTTGCGATGCACCGGCTGCGCCGTGCCGCCGGCAACGATCAGCATATCCAGGTCACCCGCCAGGAACGCCGCCAACTGCGCGGAATCGCCGCGATAGGTCACGTCCTGCATGGTGATGCCGAGCCGCTCCATCACCATCAGCATCGCCACGTTGGTCAGCGTGGTCGGCCCATTGGTGCCATAGGTCATCACCCCCGGCCGCGCCTTGGCCGCCGCCACCCAGGCCGGCACATCGACCGGCCCGCCGGCCAGCTTCGTGATGATCCCGAAGGGAAAGGTCGTGGCCAGCATGACCGGCGCGAAATCATCCACCTTGTAGGGCAGGTTCGGCACGATCACCGGGTTGATGGTCAGCGTGGTGCCGGCGGCCATCAGCAGCGTCTGCCCATCCGGCCGGGCGCGGGCCACGTATTCCGCGCCGATGACGGTATTGGCGCCGGGGCGGTTCTCCACCTGCACGGTCTGGCCGAGCAGCGCGGTCATGCGCTCCGCCAGCAGGCGGGTGACGATGTCGGTGCTGCCGCCCGGCGCGAAGGGCACGACCACGGTGATCGGCCGAGCCGCACCCTGGGCGAGGGCCGGCGCGGGAAGCAGGGCGAGCGCGCCGAGCAGCGGCCGGCGGCGGATCGGGAATGTCATGGGCAAGATCCTGGCGTTGGGTCGGTGGCGCTCTGGCGGCGCGATCCGCGGCAGTATCGCCCGATCAGCGCCGCCCGGCCAGTTGCCGGTTCTCGAGCCGGCTCAACACCCGCACCAACGGCCAGAGCAGGATGAAATACACCACTGCCGCGACCATGATCGGCGTCGCGTTGTAGGTCACGGATTGCGCCTGGCGCGCCTGGAACAGCAACTCCGGCAGCGCGACGACGGAGGCGATGGAGGTGAGCTTCACCACCTCCAGCGTGTTCGAGATCAAATCCGGCAGCACGTTGCGCACCGCCTGCGGCAGCACGACGTTCACCATGGTCTGCCCGCGCGTCAGGCCGGTCGATCGCGCGGCCTCGATCTGCCCGCGCGGGATGCTCTCGATCCCGGCGCGCAGGATCTCGCCGTAATAGGCGCCGGTGTTGAGGAAGAAGCCGATCGCCACTGCCCCCCAGGCGCCGACGTCGAGCCCGATGAAGGGCAGCCCGGCGAAGATGAAGATCAGCAGCACCAGTGGCGGCAGCGCGCGGAAGGTATCCACCCAGGCGCGCAGCGGCCACTTCACCCACGGCGAACGCACGGTCGACAGCACGGCGATGATGACGCCGCCCAGGATGCCGAGCGGGACCACCAGCGCCGAGAGCAGCAGCGTCGCCTGCAGCCCCTGCCAGAGGATCGGCCAGGCATCCTGGACGATCTGCCAGTTCAGGAAGGTGTCGAGGAAGACGTCCACGACGCTAGGTCCGGGCCATGCGGTTCACGTGGCGTTGTTCGGACCGCATGGTCAGCGCTTCCACGCGAAGCGCGACTCGATCCAGCGACCGAGCACGACCACCGGAAAGAACAGCACCAGGTACGCGATGGCCCCCAGCGTCAGCGGCGACGGATTGAACGAGAACGACACCCCCGCATTCGCCGCCCCCAATATGTCCGGCACCGCCACGACCGAAGCCAGCGCCGTGCCCTTGGTGATCGCGATGGTGCGGTTGGTCAGCGGCGGGATGGTGATGCGCAGCGCCTGCGGCAGCACCACGTAGCCCAGCGTCTGCAGGAAGCCGAGCCCGGTCGATCGCGCCGCCTCCCACTGCCCCTTCGCGACGCTGGTGATGCCGGCCCAGAAGATCTCCTCGGAGAACGCCATCAGCACCAGGGTCAGTGCCAGCCAGGACGCGACGAAGCCCGACAGTTCCACGCCTGCATTGGGCAGCCCGAAGAACAGCAGCACGATGATCACCAGCGGCGGCAGCGCGCGGAACAGGTCGACCACGAAGATGATCAGCCAGTTCAGCGGCCGGATGCCGAAGGCGCGCAGCAGCGCCAGCGCCAGCCCCGCCGCCAGCCCCGCGGCGATGATGCACAGCGCCAGCACCACGGTCAGCCCGAAGCCCTCGATGATCTTGGGCAGGTACTGCGCCATGACGCGCGCATTGAAGAAGCTGTCGGTGAAGCGTTCCCAGCCGGTCATGGCGTGTCCCATCCGGCCCCGGCTGCGCTATTCTGCGCCCCGCCGATGAAGGGATGTGACGGATGACGCTGCCGAAGACCCCCGCCCTGGCCCTGATGGCCCTGTTGTTTGCCGCCGCCGGCCCGCCACCGGAAGCCGAGCGCATGGTCCCCGGCGGCCGCGGCGGCTTCGTCAGCGACGGGCCCGATGGCTGCTGGCTGTGGGCGAGCGGCATCCGCGCCACGGCCCAGCGCCTGACCACGTCCTGGACGGGCCCCTGCCCGGAGGGCCCCGCGGAGGGCGAAGGCCGTGCCGAAGTCCGCTGGCTGGAAGACGGCGTCGAGCGCGGCATGATCTACGAAGGCCACCTCCGGCGCGGCAAGAACGAGGGCACCGGCCGCCTCACGCTCACCGCCGGCAAGGATATCCGGGTGATCCAGCACGGCACCTTCCGCGACGATCACTTCGTCTCGGGCCGCGTGGAAATCCCCGGCCCGGGCATCGTCTACGAAGGCGGCTGGAGCATTGCCCATCCGAACGGCCCTGGCCGCCTGGTCATCAATGGCCGCGTCATCGAGGGCGACTGGATCAATGGCTGCCTGCGTACGCCGCAGGGCTGGGTCGCCTTCACCCGCGCGGCGCGGGAATGCGAAGGCCGCGATACCTGACGACAGGCGCGGTGCAGCGCCTCCGCTGGCACGGCGCGGCATCAATGCCGCTCGATCTGGCGGATGAAGTTGCGCGTGCGTTCGTGCTTGGGCGCGTCGAAGAAATCGCCCGGATTTCCTTCCTCGACGATCAGCCCATCGGCCATGAAGACCACGCGGTCGGCGGCCGCCTTGGCGAAGCCCATCTCGTGGCTGACCACCACCATGGTCATGCCGTCCTCGCGCAATTCGCGCATCACCGCGAGCACGCCGCCGACCAGTTCGGGGTCGAGCGCGCTGGTCGGTTCGTCGAACAGCATCACGCGCGGTTCCAGCGCGATGGCACGCGCGATCGCCACGCGCTGCTGCTGCCCGCCGGAGAGTTGCAGCGGGTAGTGATCCGCCCGGTCGCCCAGATGCACCCGATCCAGCGCCGCCGACGCCTTCGCCTCGGCCTCCGCGCGCCCCAGCCCCTGCACCTTGCGCAGCGCCAGCGCGACATTCCCCAGCGCCGTCATGTGCGGGTAGAGGTTGAAGGACTGGAACACCATGCCGATGCGCTGCCGCGCCTTGTTGATGTCGGTGCGGGTATCGAGCATGTCGATCCCGTCCACCGTGACCGAGCCCGAGGACGGGTCCTCCAGCCGGTTCAGGCAGCGCAGCAGCGTGGACTTGCCCGACCCCGACGGGCCGATCAGGAAGACCAGCTCCTTCTCGGCCACCACCAGGTCCACGCCCTTGAGGACATGAAGGTGGCCGAAATGCTTGTGGACGGCGCGCGCCTCGACGATCGGCGCGCGCCCGGTGCCTGGCATCAGCTGCAGGTCGGGTTCTGCGGCGTCGGGTCGAAGCCCGGCATGTCGGGCGGGCCATAGCCGGGGAATTCGATGCGCTCCGCCTGGTCCGGGCCGGGCGCGTTGCCGAACCAGCGTTCGGACAGCCGCGCCACCGTGCCGTCGCGCTTCATGCAGGTCAGGATGTCCTCGACCTGGTTGCGCATTGCGCCGGAGTCGCGCCGGAACGGCGTGCCCCAGTGCAGGCGCGACCCCGGCAGCACGAAGTCCGCCACGTATTGCGGCGTGCGCGACGCCGAATACCGCACCACGGTGTTGCCCGACAGGTTCGCATAGGCGCGCCCCTGGATCACCGCCTGCGCCGCATCCGCCTGGCTGTCGAAGGCCATCAGCGTCAGGTTCAGCCGCTGCGCGTTGGTGGTCACCCACTGCTCGTAGGGCGTGCCCTTGTTCACGCTGATGGTCTTGCCGCGCAGGTCTTCTTCCGAGCGGATCGGCGGCGTGCCGCGGCGGATGCCGAATTGCAGCTCGGTCCAGATGTAGCCCTCGGTGAACAGCAGCGCCTCGGCGCGTTCCCGCGTCACCGTGGTGGGGGCACACAGGAAATCGTAGCGGCCCGCATTCAGCGCCGGGATCAGGCCCGAGAAGGCCGCGCTGTCGATCACGATCTCGCGGCCCATGCGGCGCGCAACCTCGCGGAACAGGTCGATCTGGAAGCCCTGCACGCCCCCCTGGAGCGAGGGGAAGGCATGCGGCGCGAAGGTGCCATCGACCGCGCAGCGCAGCGGCGGCTGGCCTTGCGCCAGGGCCGGGCCTGCGACGGCGGCCGAAATGAGGGCGGCGGCGAGAAGCCTGCGCATGGTGGAAACCTCCTGTTCACGTTGTGCCCTGCAACATTTCCAGATGGCTGCCCTGCTGTCCATGCGCGCCTCGCCACAAAACTGCCTTGCGAGCGTCCCGGTGGCGCCCCGGCGGTGGTGTTCAACCAGCGATGAACGGAGACACCGCCATGCCTGTCATCCCCATTGCCATGATCACCACCGGCCTGCTGGGCAACCTGCTGCTGGTCGTTCTGCTGCTGGGCGACGCCACCGCGCCGGGGCGGGTGCCGCTGGTGGTGGCCGCGGTGCTCGCGATCGGCGGTGGGGCGCTGATGCTGGGCGGGCTGCGCCTGCTGGAACCGCGCCGCCCCGCGCCGCTCGATCACCGTTCCTGATGCCGATTGTCCATCCCGCGGAACACGATCAGCGGGCGTGAGGACCGCGCCCGCGGCACCATCTCCAGCCAATCGAGGAATTCCACCAGCACCTTGCCGGTGATGTCCGCCACGTGGTGGCGATGCGCGGCCTCGGGCGTGTACCAGTCCAGGCGCTCCAGTTCGCCCGATCCGGCGATGGTGCCGTGCACCGATTCGGCCGGGGCCGCGAGGAAGCGGGCGTTGAAGCGGATCGGCCGGCGCCCGGGTGTCACGGCCCGGCAGATGTAGTGCAGCGCGCCGAGGTCGGCCGCGACACCCTCGCCACGGCGTTCGCCCAGCAGCAGGCCGGTCTCCTCGTGCAGTTCGCGCACCGCGGCGATGGCGATGGCGCGCGCGCGGCCCGGCGTGGCGCGGCGTTCCAGCATGCGCTGCGTAGCGGGAATCATGTCCCGGATGGCGGGCTGGCGATGGTCGTCCGGGTCCACGCGACCGCCGGGGAAGACCATGACATCGGGCATGAAGCGGTGCTTCGCGTGGCGCTTGCCCATCAGCACCTCGGGTCCGGACGGGCCGATGCGCCAGACGATCAGGCTGGCGGCATCGCGCGGGCGGGCGGTATGGCGCGCCTGGCCTTCGGCATCGGCGCCGCCGGGGTTGTCCGCGGTCGGGTCCTCGCGACGGGTCTCAGTCAAGCGCGAAGCCCCTCAGGCGCAGCCAGGTGCGGAAGCCGAAGCGCTCGGGCACGCTGAGTTGCCGTGCGGCGTTCTCCGACCAGGTGCAGCCCGCGGGCACCGGGCCGTGCACCTCCGGGTAGCGAGGCTTCTGGCGCGTGCGCAGCGCGTCATAGGCTTCGATCGCGGCGGGCAGCGTGCTGTCGTCGTAGGTCTCGCGGTGGATGACGGCCGCGGGCGGCAGGCGCGGCGTGGGTTCGTTGCGTGCCTCCGGCCAGCCCAGCGTCAGTCCTGCGACCGGATAGACGGCTTCCGGCAGCCCGAACAACGGCCCGACCTTCTCGATATGGCTGCGCACGTAGGAAATCGGGCAGGTGCCGAGCCCGGCGGCGTCCGCGGCGGCGATCGCCATGCCCATGGCCAGCGCCGCATCCATCGCGGTGTTCAGGAAGGTGTCCATGTTGTTGTTGGCATGCGCGCGCCCGTGCAGCGTGCAGGCGGCCTGGCCGCGCCGCATGTCGCCGCAGAACAGCAGCAGGACCGGCGCGTCCTTGATCCAGGGCATGGTGCCGATCCAGTCGGCCACCCTGGCGATCTTGGCGGCATCGCGCGTGACGATGATGGAATACTGCTGCAGGTCGGATTTCGACGGCGCCGATTGCGCGGCGGCGAGGATGGTGTCGAGCAGCGGGTCCTCGACCTCGCGCGCGGCATAGCGGCGCGTGACGCGCCGGTCGAGCAGGGCGGCGAGGGCCGGCGGGATCTCCGCCGGCGGTTCGAAGGGCAGGGCGCCGTAGCGCGCGCGGATCAGGTCGTCAGGGGGCATGGGCGCAGCGTGGCACCGGGCGCGGCCGGCGGGAAGGTCATGCGTCGGGGACCGGCCAGACCACGCGGAAACCTTCGAAGACCACGGGCTCCTCCCCGGTCAGCACGAAGCCCTCGCGTGCCGCCTGCCGGCCGAAGAATTCGTAATGATTCGCGAGCCACACCGCGCGGCTGCGGTCGCCTTCGCCCTCGACCCAGGCGAATTCATCGGTGACGCCGCCGAGCGGGCCGACCGTCACGTCCGTGGTGCGCCAGATGCAGGCCGGCCGGCCCGATCCATCCACCACCAGCACGTGGTCGTCAGGTGCGGGACGCGGCGGCTTGCCGGGGCCGTAGTCGCGGTCGAGCGACGCCGTGGCGCGCTTGCGGCCCGCCAGGATCAGCGCGGCCAGCGCATCCGCGATTTCGGGCGTGTGACCATGCGCGACGACATCGTAGCGGTCGTGGTCGATGCCGCTGGCCGCGCGGTAGGCGGCCCAGAAGGCCTCGACCGCGGGCGAGTGGTCAGGCACGGACCACCCACGCATCCGCGACCGTGACACCCTGGCCCTGCGCATGGATGATCAGGGGATTGATCTCGGCCTCCGCGACCTCGGCCACGGCGGCCAGGCGGGAGACCGCGACAATCGCGGCGGCCAGCGCATCCAGGTCGCCCTTCGGCAGGCCGCGCCAGCCGGCCAGGGGTTTCAGGCCTTTCACCTCGGCGATCATGGCGTGCGCTTCGGCCAAGCCGACCGGGGCGCAGCGCAGCGCCGTGTCGCGGTGCAGTTCCGCCATCACGCCGCCGGCGCCGACCAGCACCACGGGGCCGGTCTCGGGGTCGCGGCGGAAGCCCAGGATCGCCTCGGCCAGGCCCTTCGCCATGGGCTGGGCGAGGAAGCCCGTGATGGTCGCGCCCGGCGCCTTCGCGGCGACGCGCGAAGCCATGGCGGTGGCTTCGGCGCGCAGCGCCGCGTCATCGGCGATGTTCAGCACGACGCCGCCGACCTCGGTCTTGTGCGCGAGGTCGGGCGACAGGATTTTCAGCGCGACCGGGTAGCGCAGCCCTTCCGGCACACCATCCGGCGCGGCAAAGACCGCGACGCCGCTGTCGAGGCCGAGTGCCGCGAACAACCGCCGCGCATCCGCCTCGTCCGGTCGTGCGGGCAGGGCGTGGGCGATGGTGCCGGCTTCCGGCACGGCCCGCGGCGCCTGCCATTCGAGGAAGGCGCGGATCGCATCGGCGCAGGATTCCGGCGTGCGGAAGGCCGGGATGCCGGCCTCGCCCAGCATGCGCAGCGAGACATCCGCCTGCGGCACCAGGAAGGCCGCGATCGGCTTGCCATGGCCGGCCTTCGCCGCACCGACCAGCCCCGCCACCGCATCGGCCGGGCGGAACTGTGCCGAGGAACCGATCACCGATAATGCGAGGTCGGTGTCCGGGTCGGCCGAGAGCGCCGCCATCGCGGCCTGCACCTTGTCGGCGCGCGTGCCGGCCAGCGTCACGTCGATCATGCGGCCGTGATGCGGCAGGCCGGCCGCCTCCAGGCCCTCCACCGCGACCGCGTGCGGCGCGCGCGTCTCGATGCCCGCCACACCCAGCGCATCGACGGCCATGGCACCGCCACCGCCGGTCGTGGTCATCACCGAGACGGCGCGCTTCGAGGCGAGCAGCGGCTTGCGGCCGATGAACAGCGCGGGCGCTTCCAGAAGCGCTTCGATCATCGTGACACGCGCGATGCCATGGGCGCGGAAGAAGGCGTCGGCGGCGGCGTCGGACCCCGCCAACGCACCGGTGTGGCTGTTGGCCAGTTCCGCGCCGAAGGAGGACCGCCCGAGCTTGAAGGCGATGATCGGCTTGCCCACGGCATGCGCGCGGCGCGCCGCCTCGGCGAGCAGGTCGGCGCGGCGAATGGCTTCGAGGAACAGCAGGATCGCGTCGGTGTCCGGGTCGTCCACCAGCAGGCCGGCGATTTCGCTCGCGCTGAGGTCGGCCTCGTTGCCGGTGCTGATCAGGTGGGAGAAGCCCATGCCGCGCGCCGCACCGCGCGCCATGATCGCGCCCAGCATCGAGCCCGACTGCGACACCAGCGCGAGGCGCCCGGGCGGCAGGGTCTCGGCCTCCAGCGCCGCGTTGACGGAACACGCGCTGCGCCCGTTCACGTTCACCAGGCCCATGGAATTCGGCCCGAGGATGCGCACGCCGGCGGCGCGCGCGGTGGCGAGCAGGCGTTCCTGACGCGCGACACCTTCGGGGCCGGCCTCCGCGAAGCCATCCGCCAGGATGGCGGCGACCGGGATGCCCTTGGCGGCGACATCGGCGATCACGCCTTCCACGTGTTCGGTGGCCAGAAGCAGGTAGGCCAGGTCCACCGGGCCGGGGATGGCAGCGATCGACGGATAGGCGCGTTCGCCGAGGATCGTCTCCGCGCGCGGGTTCACCGGATACAGCTCGCCATCGAAGCCGTGCTTGCGCAGGTAGATCTGCGCCCGCGCCGTGAGCCGTGTCGGGTCAGCCGACGCGCCGACCAGGGCGATCCGGCGGGGGTTCAGCAGGGCGGTGGCGAGGGCGGTCATGCGGGTGGTCTTCCGGTTCAGCGGGGCGGCTGCGCGACGCAGCCTTCGGGCGGTGTCGAAGGCTGCGCGACGAGCAGCGCAAGGAAGGCGGGCGCGGGCGCATCGGCCGACAGCGGTGAGAGGTCGGTCGCGTGCAGCGACACGCTGCCCTGCGCGATCACCTCGCGTGTCGCGGCACGCGCAAGCAATTCGCGCGTGGGTCGCAGCACGACGGCGCGATGCCCGTCCGGCAGGCCAGGCAGGCCATCGAACATCACGATCGCCACCGGCTGCGCCCAGGGGACGTTCGACGGCAGCCGGTCGAGATGCCGCGTGAAGGGCGCGAAGGCGCAGGATGCGGCACGCAGCGATGCCTCCAGCGCCGCGGTCGCGGTCAGGCGATGGACGGCGTCACGGGCTTCCGCCGGCGCCTGCGCCGCGGCCGGGAGCACGGCTGCCGCGGGTGCAGCGATGGCGCAGAACGCCAGGGCCAGCACCCGCCGCATCCGGGACCTCAGATCGGATCCCAGCAGAACACGTCGCCGGAGCGCTCGAGCTTCGAGAAGCCCTGCGCCAGCGACGGCAGCGCGTATTCGGCGATGGCTTCCGGCGTCCAGCCTTCCGAACGGTGCACCGACTTGATCGGGCGGATCTGGCTGTAGACGAAAAGCTCATTCATGCGCGGAGAGAAGATCTGCCCGGTCACGTCCTTGGCCGCGTCGGAGGCCAGGAACACCGCCAGCGGCGCGTTCTTGTCGGGCGTCATCTGCATGATGCGCTCGACGCGGCGCTTCTGTTCCGGCGTCTCAGCCGGGATGGTGCCGGTCATGCGCGACCAGGCGAAGGGCGCGATGCAGTTCGACCGCACGTTGAAGCGCGCCATGTCCAGCGCGATCGACTTCGACAGCCCGACGATGCCGATCTTGGCCGCCGAATAATTCGCCTGGCCGAAATTGCCGATCAGCCCGGAGGTCGAGGACATGTGCACGAAGGCGCCCGACTGCTGCTGGCGGAAATGCGTCGCCGCGGCGCGCGAAACGTAAAATGACCCCGACAGGTGGACGGCGATCACGCTGTCCCATTCTTCCGGCGTCATGCGGTGGAAGATCTGGTCGCGCAGGATGCCCGCGTTGTTCACCACGATGTCGATGCGACCGTAGTGGTCCATCGCCGCCTGCACGATCTTTTGCGCGCTGGCCCAGGTGGCGACGCTCTCGGCCGAGATCTCGGACTGGCCGCCATTCTGCGCGATGATCGCCTTGGTCTGCTGCGCGGGCGTGGCGTCCTGGCCCTCGCCCGACACGGAGGCGCCGACGTCGTTGATGATGACGCGGGCCCCCTGGCCGGCCATCATGATGGCGATCTCGCGCCCGATGCCGTTGCCGGCCCCCGTCACGATCGCGACCTTGCCCTCGAGCATGTTCGGCATCAGGCATTCCCTCCGTAGGTTTCTTGCCGCGACGGTTCTAGACCCGGCCCCGCGGGCCGTGAAGCCGGGTTGCCGCTGCGCCGTGCCGGCCTATACATGACGCAATCAGGAATGAAGGGGCTTCCGTGGCGCTGGTGACGCTGGAGGGCGTGGGCAAGACCTATCGCGGCCGCACGGGCGCGTGGGAAGCGGTGCGCGACTTCAGCCTGGACCTGGCGGAGGGCGAGTTCTTCTGCCTGCTCGGCACCTCGGGTTGCGGCAAGACCACCGTCCTGAACATGGTGGCGGGCTTCGAACAGCCGACCGCCGGGCGAATCCTGCTGGATGGCAAGCCGGTCGAACGCCCTGGCGCCGATCGCGGCGTGGTCTTCCAGGGGCATGACAGCCTGTACGACTGGCTGACGGCGCTGGACAATATCGGCTTCGGGCTGCGCCTGCGCGGCCTGGGGCGGGGCGAACGGCGCGCCAAGGCCGACCACTACCTCAACATGGTCGGGCTGACCGGGCAGGGTGCCAAGCACCCGTCGGAACTTTCGGGCGGCATGAAGCAGCGCATCCAGATTGCGCGCGCGCTGGCCAACGACCCGCGCATGCTGCTGATGGACGAACCCTTCGGCGCGCTGGACGCCATGACGCGCGCCGTGCTGCAGGGCGAGCTGTCGCGCATCTGGGCGGAGACCCGCAAGACGGTGCTGTTCATCACCCACGACATCGAGGAAGCCGTGGCGCTTGCCACGCGCGTGGGCGTGATGAAGCGCGGCCCGGGCGGCACGCTGAAGGCCATCATCCCGGTTGATCTTCCCTTCCCGCGCGAACGCACCAGCGACGCGTTCATGGCAGCGTTCCGCCAGGTCCATGCCCTCATTCACGACGAGATCCACGGTGCGCACTGACCGGTTCGCCGTCGTCGCGGGCTACATCGCCGGCTTCGCGCTGCTGTTCCTGGTCTGGCACCTGGCGGCGGCCTTCGTGGTGAAGTCCATCCTGTTCCCCGGCCCCTGGCCGGTGTTTGAACGCGCGCTGGTGCTGATCGAGGACAACATCCTCCAGGAACAGATCGTCGCGTCGATGCGGCGCATCCTGCAGGGCTTCCTGCTGGGGAGCGCCATCGGCATCCCGATCGGGCTCGCGATCGGGTCGTTCAAGCCGGTGCGCTGGCTGCTCGAACCCTGGACGGAATTCTTCCGCTTCATTCCCGCGGTCGCGATGATCACCGTCGCGGTGATCTGGTTCGGCATCGGGGAGGAGAGCAAGATCTTCCTGATCGCCTACACCACGGTCTTCGT
>LNEW01000124.1 GCA_001464375.1 Rhodospirillales bacterium Ga0074136
GGCCGCGGCCCCCGCAGCGCCAGCGCATCCACGCGCAGCGCCGCATTCTCCCCCATCCGCAGGTCGAGCCCGCCTTCGAGCCGGCAGGCCAGCCGCGCGGCCGGGCCGGTGGTCAGCAAATCCTCCAGCATGATCGGCGCCGCTGGCGACAGCGCGCGCGGCGGCTCCCCGCTGAACAGCGCGGCAGCGGCGCCGGACAGCGCCGTCACCTCGCCCACCCGCATGCGCAGCGCCAGGGCGGGGCGTGACAGCGCCGCCAGGGCAGGCACGACCAACAGGGCACGGCGGGCGCGGCGCATCGCGCAACGATAGGCCTGCCGGCGCCGCGGCGGGAAGCGCCGCCTTGGACCCATCGCCGCTGCACGCAGGGCCAAAGGCGGTCGCGGGGGCCGGCCGGTCAGGCGCCCGGTGCCGCCTGGTCCCGGCCAGGCCGGTTCAGCAGCCTGCGAGCGTGCCGCGGCGGGCGATGCCCACGGCCATCAGCTGGCACCCGTGGCGGATGCGATCGCCTGCAGCACGATCCCCTCGGTCAGGATCTGCGGCAGGATTTGCGGCATGCCGCCGCCGGCGGGGTAGAACAGGTACAACGGCACGCCGTCGCGCTGATGCGCGCGCAGCAGCGCGGTGATGGCGGTATCGCCGCGCGTCCAGTCGCCGACCAGCGTGGCGACGTTGCGATCCGCGAAGGCGCGGCGCACGCCCTCGGTATCCAGCGCGACGCGCTCATTGACCTTGCAGGTGATGCACCAGGCGGCGGTGAGGTTCACGAAGACCGGGCGGCCCTCGGCGCGCAGCGCGGCGACGCGCGCCTCGGACCAGGCTTCGCCGGCCGCCTGGGCGCCGCGGGCCGCGGCCGGGGGGGCGCCCTGCACCAGCGGCAGCAGCGCCAGCGCACCCACCACCGCGACGGCGCCGACGCTGCGCCCGATGGCACCCTGCGAGATCCCCCACGCCCAGGCGCCGAAGCCGACCAGCACGCCGCCGAGCAGCACCGCCAGCACGGCCGATGGCCCGGCCTGTTCCGCCAGCACCCAGACCAGCCAGGCGGCGGCCGCGTACATCGGGAAGGCCAGGCCCTGTTTCAGGCGGTCCATCCAGGCGCCGGGCCGCGGCAGCAGCCGTGCCAGCCCGGGCGCGATCCCCAGCAGCGCATAGGGCAGCGCCATGCCCAGGCCGAGGGCGGCGAAGATCGCCAGCGCCTCGACCGGGCCCATGGCCAGCGCGGCGCCGATCGCCGCCGCCATGAAGGGCGCGGTGCAGGGGGTGGCGACCAGCACCGCCAGCGCCCCGGTGAAGAATGACCCGGCATGCCCGCCCCGGCCCGCCAGCGACCCGCCGGCCGCGACCGGGCCGCCGATGGCGAACACCCCGGACAGGTTCAACCCGACCGCCAGCATCAGCCAGGCCATGCCCGCGACGAATACCGGCTGGGTGAACTGGAAGCCCCAGCCCCCCGCGCCGCCGGCCGCGCGCAGCGCCACCAACAGCCCGCCCAGGGCGATGAAGGACAAGACGACCCCGGCGGTATAGGACGCCGCATGCGCGCGCACCGCGCCCTGCGCCGCACCCGACAGCCGCGCGATGCCCACCGCCTTCATCGCCAGGATGGGGAAGACGCAGGGCATCAGGTTCAGGATCAGCCCGCCCAGCGCGGCAAACAGCGCCGCCTGCCACAGCGGCAACCCGGGCGCGCCCTGCGGCACCGCGCCGGGCGTGGCCGACACCAGGTAGGCGCCGCGCACCCCCGCCGCATCGGTGATGGCGACGATGCCGTTGACCTGCGCCGGCACTGCGCCACCCGGGCCGCGCGTGAGGGACAGGCGCAGCGCGCCGTCGGTCACGCTCAGCACCTGGGGCGCGGTATTGTCGATCACGCCGGCTTCCACCGGGAAGAAGAAGGCATCGCGCACCGCGCCGGGCGCGATGGCGGGGCCGGAGACCTCGATCGCCCCGGTGGTGCCCGCGAAGCCGATGCGGGTGGCGAAGGGCGCGAGGCGGGCCTCGGCGGCCTCGGCGCGGGTGAACAGCGCGGCGGTCGAAGCGGCCGCGACCGGCGTCGCCTCCACCGGGATGTCGAGCCGGAAGGCGCCGTCCTCGGGGATGCAGACGCGTTCGCAGACCAGCCATTCGCCGCGGGCGTCGAGCGTCAGGACATCGCCGGGGCGCAGGGTGGCGGGCGCGGTGACCGGGATGATGAAGACCGGTTCGCCCTCGTAGCCGAAATTGACCAGCGGGCCGTAGGGAATGCGCTCGGGCGCGGGGAAGCGCATGGGGGCGGCGGTGGCACCCTCGGGCAGGTCGAGCACCACTTCGGGCGGCTGCCCGGCATCGCCCGGGTTGACCCAGTAGGTGTGCCAGCCGGGCGCCAGGCGCTGGCGCAGTGCGAGGCGGAAGGACTGCCCGGGAGTGATCTGCGCGTGGTCGGAGATGAGCGTCACGGTCGCGCGCGGGGAGGTGACGGGCAAGGATTCCAGCGCGCGCGCCGCGGGGGCGAGCACGGTCAGCGCGAGGAGGAGCGTGAGCAGCCGGAACATCGCGCTAATCAAGGCCTGCAATGATGGCGGCGCAACCCCGGGGTTCAAAAAAGCAGGCGGATCCTGGGTCGGCCGCGCAACCGACAGTCAGGTCCGCGGCGGCACGTACCGCCGGTCGCGGCCCTTTCGTGGCCGTTGGCGCTAGTCTTCTCCTGCCGTGACCCGAAGACGGCGCTTGCCGACCCTTGATCCGACCCGGATCGTCGCGCTGCATTGAAAAGAGCATCGCTTGATGTCATTTTTCGTGCATGAGAACCACGCTCGCGCTCGATGACGCGTTGCTCAGGGAAGCCGAAGCCTTGACCGGCCTGCGGGAGAAATCCGCCCTGGTGCGGGAGGCGCTGAAGGCGCTGATCGAACGCGAGAGCGCCCGGCGCCTGGCACGCCTGGCCGGCTCGGAACCGGACATCGTGGCGCCCCCGCGCCGGCGGATGGAGTGATCCTGGCCGATACCGCGGTCTGGGCGGACCATCTGCGGGGAACCGAGGCGGCGCTGTCGCCGCTGCTGGAAGCCGGCCAGGTGCTGATGCACCCCTGCGTGCTCGGCGAGATCGCGCTCGGCACGCTGCGCCAGCGCGCGTTTGTTCTGGCCGCAATGAACGGGCTGCCGCAAGCGGTCGTCGCCACCGACGCCGAGGTGATGGGGCTGATCGATGGCCACGCGCTTCGCGGGCGAGGCATCGGCTGGGTCGATGCGCATCTGCTTGCGAGCGTGCTGCTGACGCCCGGCGCCCGACTGTGGTCGGCGGACCGGCGCCTGGCGGCGGCGGCCGAGCGGATCGGCGTCGCGCGGTCGGCGGCTGGCTGATCGCGCGGCACCGCCGACGCGCCCGCCAACGAAAAGGGGCGCCCTGCGGCGCCCCTTCCCCGACCAGGCTGACGCCGCGAAGCGTCAGGAATGCGCCAGCATCGCCAGCAGCAGCAGTGCCACGATGTTGGTGATCTTGATCATCGGGTTCACGGCGGGGCCCGCCGTGTCCTTGTAGGGGTCGCCGACCGTGTCGCCGGTCACCGCCGCCTTGTGCGCGTCGGAGCCCTTGCCGCCATGGTGGCCGTCCTCGATGTACTTCTTGGCGTTGTCCCACGCACCACCACCGGTGGTCATGGAGACCGCGACGAAGAAGCCGTTGACGATCACGCCCAGCAGCATCGCACCCAGCGCGGCGAAGGCCTGCGCCTTGCCCGCGATGGCCTGGATGCCGAAGTAGATCACCAGCGGGCTGAGCACCGGCAGCAGCGACGGGATGATCATCTCCTTGATCGCCGCCTTGGTCAGCATGTCCACCGCGCGGCCGTAATCCGGCTTCTCGGTGCCCTCCATGATGCCCGGCTTTTCCTTGAACTGGCGCCGGACTTCCTCGACCACGCT
>LNEW01000125.1 GCA_001464375.1 Rhodospirillales bacterium Ga0074136
GTCTCCCTTTGCTTGACGCCGGCCAGCCCCGCCGCGCATGACGCGCCATGCGCTTCTCGACCCCGCCCGGCCTCGATGACCTTGTGGACATGGCCGAGCATGCGCTCGCCGCAATCCCCGCCCCGCTGCGCGACCTGGTGCGGGGCACCGCCATCCTGGTCGAGGATGTGCCCGACGACGAGACGCTGCGCGACATGGGCATCGAGAGCCCCTGGGAGCTGACCGGCCTGTACCAGGGCGTGCCGCTGACCGAGAAGTCGATCGGCGACATCCCGCGCGAGCCCGACCGCATCCTGCTGTACCGCGAACCCATCCTGCTGGAATGGATCGAGACCGGCGAGGATCTGTTCCGCCTGGTCCGCAACGTGCTGATCCACGAGATCGGCCACCATTTCGGGCTGACGGACGAGGATATCGCGCGGCTCGAGGAGGGGGACTGACGGCGCGGGTCAGCCGCCGCGCCCCAGCACCTCCCGGTCATGTTCCCCCAGCCCCGGCGCGCCGCGCGCCGGGCGCGGGCGCACGCCGTCGAAGCTGATCGGCAGCCCCACCACGCGCGGCCCGCCGCCGGGCAGCGCCTGCACCATGTCCATGGCGGCGAATTGCGCGCTGGCCACCACTTCGCCGATGTCGTTCACCGGGGAACACGGTACGCCGGCGGCTTCCAGCGCCGCGATCCAGGCGTCGCGCGGTCGGGTGCGCAGCACCTCGGCGACCAGCGGGATCAGCGTGGCCTTGTGGCGGACGCGCGCGGGGCCCTTGGCGAAGCGTTCGTCGGTCGCCCATTCGGGGTGGCCCAGCACCTGCGCGCAGCGCGCCCACAGCCGGTCGTTGCCCGCCGCCAGGCACAGCGGCCGGTCGGCGGTGTCGAACACCTGGTAGGGCACGATCACCGCGCCGCCGGTGCCGTGGCGCGTCGGCACGTCGCCGGTCGCCAGGTGGTTGTTCACCTGGCCTTCCACCCAATGGACCGCGGTCTCGAACAACGAGGTGTCGACGATGCCGCCGCGCCCGGTGATCTCGCGCCGGCGCAGCGCGCCCAGCGCGCCGATCACGGTGAACATCCCGGTCGCCTTGTCGTTGATGGAGGCACCGCAGAAGGTGGGCGGGTCCTGCGGGCGGCCGGTCACGCTCATCATGCCGCCATAGGCCTGCAGCAGCGGGTCGAAGCCGGGGCGCATGCGCATCGGCCCGACATGCCCGAAGGCCCAGATCGAACAATAGACCAGGCGCGGATGCCGCGCGGTCATCGCCGCCGGGCCGATGCCGATCTCATCGACCACGCCGGGGCGCAGGTTCTGGATCAGGATGTCGGCGGTTTCGCACAGCCGGTGCAGCGCCTCGACATCCTCAGCGCGCTTGAGGTCGAGCGTGATGGAGCGCTTGTTGCGGTTCTGCCCGTGGAAATACAGCGATGTCACGCCGTCGGGGCCGAAGGGCGGGCCCCAGGCGCGCGCATCGTCGCCGCCATCGGGTTTTTCCACCTTGATCACGTCGGCGCCCATGTCGGCCATGATCGCGCCGGCCAGCGGCCCGGCCAGCGCCTGGCCGACCTCGATCACCCGCACCCCGTCCAGCGGCAGCATCATCGGCGTTCCCGTCCTGTCCCTGGGGCGAGCATAGGGCGATGTGCGTCGCGGACCAGGGCCGCGCGGATGGATGGGCGGACCAGGGCCGCGGTCGGTTCCGCCGCCGGCGCCTCTCTGGTAACGATGGGCGGATGCCGTCCACCCTTCCGCCGCAGGCCGCCGGGCGCAAGCTGGTCTTCCTGCATCTGCCCAAGACCGGCGGCACCTCGCTGCACCACCACTTCGCCGCGCATTTCGCGCCCGAGGAGATCTGCCCCGAGCGCTTCTCCCGGCTGCACCGCTATTCGCCCGAGGAACTCGACCGCTACCGCTTCTTCTCGGGCCACTTCAATTTCGACCAGGTCCGCACCATCCCGGGCCGGCTGTTCATCGTGACGGTGCTGCGCGACCCGACCGAACGGCTGCTGTCGAGCTACTATTTCTGGAAGCGCCACACCGCCGACGCCATCGCCCGGCGCAAGCTGGAAGGCCCCGCCATCGCGCGTTCCGGCAGCATGATCGACTTCCTGCACAACACCCATCACGAGGTGCAGGATTCGATCAACAACACCATGACGCGCTACCTGGCCGGCCAGGTGAACGTGCAGGCCGACCTGACCTATCGCTACAGCGCCGGCGGCCCCGGCGTGCCGGTCAGCGAGCTCGAGGTACTGCACCGCGCCATCGGCAACCTGCTGTCGATGGACGTGATCGGCTTCGCGGGAAACCTGCACGAGGCCTATACCCGCGTGGCCCTGGCCTTCGGCATGCCCCGCGTGGCCGAGATCGCGCGGCTCAACACCCGCCGCGACACGCATCCCGACCTCGAGCCGGCGCAGGAGGAGGAACTGTCGCGCGAGACGCGCGCGGAGATCGACCGGCTGACCCAGCTCGACCGCACCATCTACCGGCTCGCACGCGCGCATCTGCGCCAGTTCCCCCGCTGACGCGCGACGTGACGGGCGCGCTGACGCGCGACATGACGGGCGCGCTGACGCGCGACGTGACGGGCGCGCTGACGCGCGACGTGACGGGCGCGCTGACGCGCGACGTGACGGGCGCGCCGACGCGCGACGTGACGGGCGCGCCGGCGGCGGCGCTGCTGGCCGGCGTGGGGTTCCTCGCCATCGCGCTGGCGGCGCTGGCCGTGTATCTGCGCCTGGCTGCCCGGAGCCCCGCATGAACGCGCCGCCCGACCCCGATACGCTGCACCCGATCGCCGGCACGACGCGCACGGCCTTCCTGCGGCCGCTGCTCGCGCTCAGCCCGCATATCACCAACGTCACGGCGGGGGATTTTTCCTACTACCACGACCACGAGGACCCGCGGCACTTCCTGGACTTGTGCGTGCGCTACAATTTCGGCATCGGGCGGCTGACCATCGGGCGGTACTGCGCCATCGCGCATCGCGCGACCTTCCTGATGCCGGCGGCGAACCACGCCATGGCAGGACCGTCGACCTATCCCTTCGCGATCATGGGCGGGGCGTTTGCCGATGCGCTGCCGCTGGCGGACTACCCGTGGCGCGGCGGCGGCGACATCACGGTCGGGCACGATGTGTGGCTCGGCACGGAATGCCTGGTGCTGCCGGGGGTGACGATCGGCCACGGCGCCGTGGTGGGCGCGCGCGCGGTGGTGACCGAGGACGTGCCGCCCTATGGCGTGGTCGCCGGCAATCCGGCACGGCTCGCGCACCGCCGCTTCGATGCGCCCACGGTCGACCGGCTGCTGCAGATCGCCTGGTGGGACTGGCCCGCCGAGCGTGTCGCGCGCGCCATCCCCGCGCTGGTGCGCGGCGACGTCGACGCGCTCATTCGCGCCTGAGGACGCCGTCCACCAGCCGGTCGGCCCAGGCGGTGCTGGTGAAGGCGGCGCGCAGCGCGTCTTCCGAATAATCGTCGCGCACCCAGTCGAGGAACGGCTTGTCGCCGCGCTGCTTCAGGAAGTCGGCGTAGGACCGGAAGAACGCGTCGAGGATGCCGGTGCGCGCCGCCGCCACATGCCCGAAGCGCAGCGAGAGCTGGCCGAGCGCATCCTCCACCGGCCGCCCATTGGCCAGCAGCCAGATGCCGGCCGCGAGCCCGGTGCGGTCGGCGCCCGACTTGCAGTGGATCAGCGCGGGTTCGCTGATGCGCGCGAAGATGCCCGCGAGCCGCAGCACGCGGTCCTTGTGCGGCGCGCCGCGCGATTCCAGCGGCGCGTCGATGTGCTCCAGCCCGAGCGCCGCGGCCGCCTGCCGGCCCAGCGCGTCCGACCCGCAGGCCTCCCGATGGCCGCGCAGGTTGATCACGGTGCGGATGCCCTGCCGCCGCACCGCCTGTTCGAGCTGCCAGGGCGTGGGGTGGTTCGACCGGTACAGCCGGCCGCTTTCCACCACGCCCCAATTGCGCCAGCCCAGGCGCAGCAGCGCGTGGTCGACGAACAGGGAATTCAGCCAGGCTGAGCGGCGGGCGCCGGGGAGGGTGAGGTCGCGGGCGGACATCGGGCGGGGTTATGGCGCGTCCGGCGGCAAATGTTGAGAGCGATGCCGCGGCATCATCCACGCGTGAGTTCGTGCCGCATCACCTTGCCGGCCACGTTGCGCGGCAATGCGGCCATCACCACGATGCCGCGCGGCGCCCGCAGGCCGAGCCGTGCGCGGCAATGCGCCAGCAGCGCGGCGGCATCGAGGCTGCCCGGCGCCACCTCGGTCGCCGCAAGCATCGGAATGTCGCCCAGCCCCAGGCTGCGCCGGGCGAAAGCGGTGCATTCCCCGAGGCCCGGGAAGCCGGCCGCGGCGCGCTCGATTTCGGCGGGAAAGATGTTGATCGACCCAAGCACCATCATGTCATCCGCCCGCCCGGCCACGATCAGCGTGCCGTCGGCCAGCAGCCGCCCGAGGTCGCCCGGCTGGAACCAGCCGTCGATGAAGCAGCGCGCCGTCGCCTCGACGTCGTCCAGGTACCCCTGCGCCATCCCCGCCGTGCGCAGGCGCAGCAGCCCGGTCTCGCCGGCGGGCAGCGCCGCGCCGGAATCGTCCACCACCTGCACCTCGGCGGTGGGCAGCACGCGGCCCGAGCCTTCCGGACACGCGGCGTGGTCGGCCGGTCCGGCACGCGCGACCGAGCCGACCTCGGAGGTTCCATAGAGCGTGAAGACCTGGTCGGTCAGCGCCGCCTGCAGGCGCCGCACCAGGCCATCGCCCGGCGCAGCGCCGGCTAGGTCGATGCGCGTCACCGCGGGCCAGGCGCCGTCCCGCCGAGCCGCCAGCAGGGATTCCGCCTGGTGCGGCGCGAGCCCCAGCATGTCCACGCGGTATCGTGCACAGGTGGCGGCCAGCGACTCGCTGCGCGAGGCCGCAGCCAGCACATGCGTGTCGCCATTCGCCAGGGCGAACAGCGGAAAGCGCATCCCGTTGTTGTGCTCGAGCCCGACGGGGCGGTGCCGAACGGCCCCCAGCCCGGCGCGCCGCACGCTCTGGGCCAGCAGTTGCGCCTGGCGCAACGGGATGAGCTTCGGCCGGCCGGTGGTGCCGGAACTCGTCATCACCAGCAGGGCCTCCGCCTCGGACGCGGCCGGCAGGGCGCCCGGCGCCCCGGCCGCCGCGGCATCGTGGTCGGGGAGCAGCAGCGCCACGCCCGGCAGGGCATCGCCGGGATCGTCGGCCACCACCACGTCCACGCGGGCGCGCGCCGCGATGTCGGCGCGCTGCGCCGCCGGCTCGTGGCTGCCGAGAGTGACCTGGTGGCAGCCCAGGCGCAGCAGCGCCAGCGTGACCACCAGATGCGCGAGGTCCTCGCGCAGCGTCACCCCCGCCATCGTGCCCGCCGCCATTCCCGCGCGCGCGAGCCAGACCGCCATGCCGGCAACGCGCTCGGCGAGTTCGCCATGCGTCAGCGCAACCCCTGGCCCCGCCACCGCGAGCCGCCGCGGATGGGCGCGCGCCGTGACCTGCAGCCGCGCGAGAAAGCCATCCGCGGTCATGGCGCCGGGCGCAGGTCGATCCGCTGCAGCAGCGCGGCGAGGCGAAGGGCTTCACCGTCCAGGAACGCGCCGAAGGCTGCGGGTGGGCCGACCGGCGGCACCAGCAGGCCCTCGGCCGCCAGGCGTTCGCGCAGCGGCGTATCGGCACCGAGCACCTCGGCGCAGGCGGCGTTGAGGCGCCGGATGGCCTCAGGCGGCGTGCGGGCTGGCGCATGCAGGCCGAACCAGCCGACCGAGACAAGCTCCGGCCAGACCTCGGCGAAGACCGGATGGTCGGGGAGATGCGGCAGGCGCTGCGGCGCGGTCCAGCCGATGATGCGCGCGCGTCCGGTGCGCTCGGCCGCC
This sequence comes from Rhodospirillales bacterium Ga0074136, assembly GCA_001464375.1. Taxonomy (GTDB): domain Bacteria; phylum Pseudomonadota; class Alphaproteobacteria; order Acetobacterales; family Acetobacteraceae; genus Neoroseomonas. The sequence continues at coordinate 5,877 of LNEW01000125.1, forward strand.
AACGCCGGCGGACCGCCCAGCACGGCGGCGTCCAGCGTGCCGGCCATCAGGTCGTTCACCTGCGGCGCGTCGCCGCGGTAGGTCACCTCGGTCCAATCAAGGCCGAGCATCGTCGCGATCAGGGCGCCCGTGAGGTGCAGCGAGGATCCGCGGCCGCTGCTGCCGATGCTCACCCGCCCGGGATTGGCGCGCACATGCGCGACGAAGTCACGCAGCATCCAGGGCAGGCCCTGCCGCACGGTGATCGCATAGGGCAGCGTCGCGAGATGCGCGACCGGCGCAAAATCCTCGACCCGGTAGGGCAGGGCCGGCGCCAGCAGCGGGTTCACGCTCAGCGTCGCGGTGGCGGAGAACAACAGCCGGTGGCCATCCGCGGGCGCGCGCGCCACCGCCTCGGCCGCGATAGCGGTCTGCGCCCCGGGCCGGTTCTCGACCACGACGGGCACGCCCAGCAGCGGCGCGAGCCGGTCGGCGAGCGGCCGTGCCACCGCGTCGGAGGACCCGCCAGGACCATAGGGCACGGTGATGACGACAGGGCGCGTGGGGGACCAGGGCCGATCCGCCCACACGGGGGCTGAGCACAGCGTGAACGACAGAGCGGCGAGCGAGCGGCGGCGCGCCGGCAACCGGCCCGCCATCCGCGGTCGCGCCACGCCTACTCGACCCGCGCGCCGGAGATCCGCACGGCTTCCTGCCACATCGTCGCCTCGGCGGCGGCGCGCGCCACCATCTCCTCCGGCGTCGACCACACCGCCAGCGCGCCCACGCGCAGGAAGCGGTCCTTCAGCGCCTGCTCGCCCACGATGCGCCGCAGCGCCCCGTTCACGCGCTGGATCACCGCCGGCGGCGTGCCGGTCGGGAACACGAAGCCCTGCCAGGACGACACCACGAAGTTCGGCACGCCCGCTTCCGCCATGGTGGGCAGGTCCGGCAGGGTCGGCCAGCGCTGCGCCGAGGTGATCGCCAGCGCGCGCATCCGCCCCTCGGTCATCACCGGCACGTAGGACGCCAGGTTGTCGAGCGCGAAGTCGAGGTCGCCCGACAGCATCGCCGGGATGATCTGCGCCGCCCCGCGGAAGGGCACATGCGTGCCCTCGGCGCCGATGCGCCCGGCGAACAGCCCGCCCGAGAGATGCCCGGTGGTGCCCACGCCCGGCGAGCCATAGGTGAAGCCGCCGCGCTTGGCCTTCGCCCAGGTGACGAAGTCGGCCAGCGTGCGCGACGGGTTGTGCTGCGCCGAGACCACCGCGACGTTCGGCAGGTCCCACGCCACGCCCACCGGCATCAGGTCGCGCGTCGGGTCATAGGGCAGGCGGGCATACAGGAAGCGGTTGATCACCAGGTGCCCGACCGAGGCGATGCCCATGGTGTAGCCATCGGGCGCGGCCTTGGCGGTGGCGTCGATGCCGATGTTGCCGCCGGCGCCGGCGCGGTTCTCGACCACGAAGGTCTGGCCGAGCGCGGCCTGGAGCTGTTCGCAATAGATGCGCACCAGCACATCGGTCGACCCGCCGGGGGGCCAGGGCACGATCACGCGCACGGTGCGGTTGGGCCATTCGCCCTGGGCCTGGACGGCGGGCGCGGCCAGCAGGCCGGCGCCGGCGGCGAGGGTCAGGCGCGAGCCTGCGGAAAGCAACGTGCGGCGGGTGGTCATGGTCGGTTTCTCCCGGGGCTGTGTTGCCCCCGGGATATCCCGTCGCGCGTGTGAAGGCCAGATGAAGGCGGCGGGTCAGCCGTCCCGGCGCGCCTGCGCGTTCTTCCCCGCCTGGGAGATGCTGCCGATCACGCGCGGGTCCATGCGCGTGCGGCGCTTGCCGCTGGCCTTGGCCTGCATGCCCTGGCCGGCCGCGGCGCCGGCGCCGGGGTGGTGGCTGCGGGCCGCGCGCTTGCGCTCCAGCGCTTCCTTCAAGGCGGTGGCGTGGTAGGCCCGGCGGGCTTCGCCGTGCAACGCCTCGATCCGCGCATTCACCCGCTTCAGCGCGGCGGCGAAGACCTGCTTGCGGCGCAGCAGCGCGGGGTCGTGGCCGGCGGCGGCGCGCGGTTCGCCCTTGCCGCGGCGGGCACGGCGGTTGCTGTGCACCATGCCGCGCAGGCGGTCGCGCTGTTCGCGCAGCGTGCGCGCCAGCTTCACCACGTCATCCGCCGGCAGCGCCGCCAAGGCAGGGTGGTGGCTGGACGCGACGAGGGCGAAGTCGTCGCCGAGCAGGCGGCGTTCGGCAGCGATGCTGGTGGCCATGGGTAATCCTCGTGCAGATGTCGGGCGCGTGGCGCGGCCTGCCGGGCCGCGGGGCGCAGGCATAGCGGTGTGGCGGGCACAACGGAAGCGCCGCGTCGCCAAGCCGCGCGGGGGCCTGGCGCTACCGCCGGTCCCGCAGCACCGCCGCCAGCGTCACCAGCATCGAGGCCGTGGCACCCCAGATGTAGTGCCGGTCATGCGGCCAGACCCAGAATTCGCGCAGCCTGCCGCGGAATTCCTGGCTGCGGCGTTCCGGCGCCGCGGGGTCGAGCAGCCGCGCCAGCGGGTATTCAAAGGGTTCCTCGACCTCGTTCGGATCATGCCGCAGGTCGAAGGGCGGGCGCAGCAGCGCCACCACGGGCGTCACGCAATACCCTGTGCCGGTCAGCAGGGTGGGCAGGCGGCCGAGCAGGACCGGCAGGGCGGGGTCCAGCCCGACCTCCTCCTGCGCCTCGCGCAGCGCGGTCTGCTCAGGGGTCTCCCCCGCCTCCATGCGCCCGCCGGGAAACGACACCTGGCCGGCATGGGATTTCAGCCGCGCCGAGCGCAGCGTCAGCAGGATGGTCGGTTCGGGATGCAGCACCAGCGGCACCAGCACCGCCGCCGGCACCACGCGGCCGCCGGTGCGCGCGGCGCGATCGAGGTCGTCCTCCGGCGACGGCCGGTCGTGCGGCAGGCCGTCCGGGTCGGCCAGGCGCGCGCGCAGCCGGTCGGGATCGAGCCCCAGCGCCGCGTCGCTCACTCCGCCGCCAGATCCAGCGCGGGCTTGTCGTCGATCGGGAAGAACACGCCCTCGCTCCAGACGCCGAGCACCTCGCGCCCGTCCACCGTCTCGGCCTGCGCCAGCGCGACCAGTTCGTAGAAGACCGCGCGGCTGATGCGCGCCTCAAGCCCCGGGCGCACCAGGATGTAAGGCCGCGGCTCCCGCGTGGCGGGGTCCAGCTGCACGCGAATCGGGTGGTTCGGGCCGGCCGTCACCATCTCGTCCAGGTTGGTACGGAAGGTCAGGCATTGCTGCGGTTTTGCGCAGCCGCAGTCACAATCGCGCCAGAACAGTTCCACCGCGAGGAAGGGCGCGTCGTCCACCTCGATCCGCCCGCGCTCCGCCGGCGTCTCGAGCCAATAGGCGCCGTCCTCCCCGCGCTTCAGGACCGAGGCAAACAGGCAGACCAAGGGCTTACGGTTGATCGGGCTGCCCTTGTAGAGCCACGTTCCGTCGCGGGCGATGCGAATGGCGTAGTCGCCGCACTCCATCCGCGCGCGTGCGAGGACGGCACCGGCCGGCGGCCCGGCGCAGCCCGATTTTTGCACCGCGCGCGGTGCCTCATGGAGCGCCTTCGGCGTTGGCATGTCTTGTTGGAGCGTCATTGCATTCCGTCGCCCTTGCACTCAGCGTGGCCGATGCGAGCTAATTCCACCTGGGGGTGCACCGGCCCGTGCGCCTCCGACACTGTCATATAGGGAGCCGTGCCCGCATGAGTGAAGTGGCCGAGACGACACAGGACCCCGCGGCGCTGGTCGCCGAGGTCGAGGCGCTGGGCGCCCGCCTGGCGCGGGTGCGCGATGCCGTCGGCCGCGTCATCTTCGGCCAGGAGCTGGTGGTCGAACGCGTCCTGATCACCCTGCTCTCGGGCGGACATGTCCTGCTGGTGGGCGTGCCAGGCCTGGGCAAGACCAAGCTGGTGGACACGCTGGGCACCGTGCTCGGCCTCGACCCGCGCCGCGTGCAGTTCACCCCGGACCTGATGCCGGCCGACATCCTGGGCAGCGAGGTGCTGGAAGAAGACGCCACCGGCAAGCGCGCCTTCCGCTTCATCAAGGGCCCGATCTTCTGCCAATTGCTGATGGCGGACGAGATCAACCGCGCCTCCCCGCGCACGCAATCCGCGCTGCTGCAGGCCATGCAGGAGCACCGCGTGGCGATCGGCGGTGAAATCCACCCGCTGCCCGCCCCCTTCCACGTGCTCGCCACGCAGAACCCGATCGAACAGGAAGGCACATACCCGCTGCCCGAAGCCCAGCTCGACCGATTCCTGCTGGAAATCGAGGTCGGCTACCCCGACGAAGCCGCCGAACGCGCCATGCTGCTGGCCACCACCGGTGCGAAGGAAGCCCGCCCCGTCCAGGCCATGACCGGCGCCGAACTGATCGCCGCCCAGGCGCTGATCCGCCGCATCCCGGTGGGCGAACAGGTGCTCGACGCCATCCTGAAGCTGGTGCGCGGCGCACGACCCGAAACCACCACCCTCGACGGCGTGCGCCAACACCTGGCCTGGGGCCCCGGACCCCGCGCCGCCCAGGCGCTGATGCTCGCCACCCGCGCCCGCGCCCTGCTGGACGGCCGCCTGTCCCCCAGCATCGACGACGTGCTGGCACTGGCCGAACCGGTGCTGCGCCACCGCATGGCGCTGACCTTCGCGGCACGGGCGGACGGCATCCACCTGCGGGAAGTGATCGACGCGCTGAAGGAGAGCGTGGCGTAGCGTGGGCATGCGTGGCGCCTTCGAGAGGGGCTCTGCCCCTCTCCAAACCTCACCCCGCCAAGGGCTTAAGGCCCTTGGAACCCTCGACTTGATCGGGGGATTTGGGGAGGGGCATGGTGCGACCTCCCCGCTGGGCATCACCGACGATGCCCCTCCCCAAATCCCCCGACTAAAACCCCGCGATCCAAGGGGCCGTAGCCCCTTGGCGGGAGGGGTTCGGGGAGGGCAGCGCCCTCCCCGAGGACGCGCGCCATGAGCACCTCCGTCACCGTCCCCTGGGCCGAGGCCCTTGGCGCCGCGTTGCCGCCGCTGGTCGTGCAGGCCGAGCGGGTGGCCGCCACCGTCATGCAGGGTGTCCATGGCCGCCGGCGGCCGGGGCAGGGCGATGCGTTCTGGCAGTTCCGGCCGTATACGCCGGGCGATGCGGCGGCGCGGGTCGATTGGCGGCAATCGGCCAAGTCCGACCGGTTGTTCGTGCGCGAGACGGAATGGGAGGCGGCGCAGACCGTGGCCGTGTGGTGCCAGGGTGATGCCGGGATGGACTGGCGCAGCCATCGCGACCTGCCGACCAAGCGGGTGCGGGCGGAATTGCTGTTGCTGGCGCTGGCGGCGCTGCTGTTTCGCGGTGGCGAGCGGGTCCGGCTGTTCGGGCTGCCGCGGGCCTTCACCGGTCGTGGCGCGCTGAATGCGCTGGCCGACAGCCTGCCGCGCCAGGCCGTGACCGCCGAGGATGGCCGGATTCCGCGCCACGCGCGGGTGGTCCTGCTGGGGGATTTCCTCGCGCCGCTGGAGCAGACGCGCCATCGCGTGGCGGCGCTGGCGTCGCGGTCCATCCGGGGCCATCTGGTGCAGGTGCTCGACCCCGCGGAGGAGACGCTGCCCTTCACCGGCCGCATCCGTTTCGAAGGCCCCGGCGGCGCGGACCATGCCGCCGCAGGCCATGCATTGGTGCCGCGGGTCGAGGGCGTGCGCGCGCTGTACGAGGAACGGCTGGCCCGGCATCGTGAAGGGCTGGCGGCGCTGGCCGCGGCGTCCGGCTGGTCGTTTGCCACGCATCGCACCGACCAGCCGCCGGAAGCGGCGTTGCTGGCGCTGCATCGCCGGTTGGCGCCGGGCTGATGTGGCAGGTCGGTCCCCTCGCCTTCGCGGCACCCTGGCTGTCGTTGGCGCTGCCGGCGCTGCCGGTGCTGTGGTGGCTGCTGCGCGTCAGCCCGCCGGCGCCGAAGACGCAATCCTTCCCGGCGCTGCGCCTGCTGCAGGACCTGCCGCCCACCGAGGAGACGCCGCACCGCACGCCCTGGTGGCTGCTGTTGCTGCGCCTGGCGGCGGCGGCGCTGCTGGTCATCGGCCTGGCGCGGCCGGTGTGGCAGCCGCAGGCGGGCGGTGGCGGGACCGGGCCGCTGCTGGTCGCGATCGATGATGGCTGGGCGGCGGCGCCCGACTGGCCGGCCCGCGTGGCGGCGGCGGTGGCGGCACTGGAGGCCGCCGGGCGCGAGGGGCGGCGGGTGGCGCTGCTGTCCACCGCGCCGCCGGCCAATGGCGAGCCGATCGCGGCCACCGCCCTGATGCCCGCCGAGGAAGCGCGCGCCCGCATTGCCGCGCTGCGCCCGCGCGCCTGGCCGTCCGACCACGCGGCGGCGCTGGCGGCTTTCGCGGCCTTCCGCGCGGCGAACCCCGGCGGCCTGGCTACGCTATGGATCGCCGATGGCGTCGAGCACGCCGCGCAGGGCGATGCCACCGGTCCCTTCGCCGCGGCGCTGGCCGAGGCCGGGCCGCTGACCCTGGCCCGTGCTGAGGGCCGCCCCGCCCGCATCCTGCCGCCGCCGCGCGCCGAGGCCGACCGGCTGGTGGTCCGCGCGTTGCAGACCCCCGCCGCCACGCCGACCGACGCCACCGTGCTGGCGCGCACCAGCGATGGCCGTGCCATTGCCTCGGCCACGCTGGCCTTCCCGGTGGGTGCGACCAGCGCGGAGGCATCGCTCGACCTGCCCATCGAGATCCGCAACCAGGTGGTGCGGCTGGACCTGGAACCCGAGGCCGGGGCGGCCGGCACGGTGCTGCTGGACGAACGCTTCCGCCGCCGGCCGGTGGGCATTTCCGCCGCGCTTGAGACCACCGCCGACGCGCCGCTGACCGGTGACCTGTTCTATCTGGAGCGCGCGCTGGCCCCCTACGCCGAAATCAGGCGGGGCACGCCCGAGGCATTGCTCGGCCGACGCCTCGCGGTGATTGTCCTGGCCGACCGCGAGGTGCCCGAGGGGCGCGAGCGCGAGGCGCTGGCGCGCTGGGTCGAGGAAGGCGGGCTGCTGGTGCGCTTCGCCGGGCCTCGCCTGGCCGAACGGCCCGACCCGCTGCTGCCGGTGGCGTTGCGCGCCGGCGAACGGCAACTGGGCGGCGCGTTGTCCTGGGACCGGCCGCAATCGCTCGCGCCTTTCCCCGAAGGATCGCCCTTCGCCGGCCTCACGCCCCCGGCGGAGGTCACGATCGAACGGCAGGTGCTCGCGGAACCCTCGCCGCGCCTGACGGAACGCTCCTGGGCGCGGCTGGCCGATGGCACGCCGCTGGTCACCGCCGTGGCGCGCGGGCGCGGGCGGATCGTGCTGTTCCACGTGACCGCCAATGCCGAATGGTCGAACCTGCCGCTGTCCGGCCTGTTCGTGGACATGCTGCGGCGGCTGGTGGCGCTGTCGGCCGGCGTGCAGGGTGCCGAGGGCGAGGCGCCGCTGGCGCCGCTGGAGATCCTCGACGGCTTCGGCCGGCTCGGGCCCGCGCCGCCGGCCGCGGCCCCCATTGCGGCCAACCGGGTGGAGGAGACGGTGGCCTCCCCGCGCCATCCGCCGGGCTGGTACGGCACGCCGGGGCAGGCGGAGGATGCGGCGTGGCGCCGTGCGCTGAACCTGTCGGCGCACCTGCCGCCGCCGCGCGCAGCGGCCGCGCCGCCGCCCGGGGCGCGCGCCGAGACGATCGGCGGCGTGCCGGCCGAACGCGACCTGGGGCCCTGGCTGCTGGCCTTGGCGCTGCTCCTGCTGGCGGCGGACCTGCTGATATCCCTGGTGCAGCGCGGCCTGGTCGGGCCGCAATGGTCGCGCCGGGCGGGCATGGCGGGGCTGCTGATCGCGGCGCTGGCGCTGCCGGCCGCTGCGCAGGCGCCCGCGGCCGAAGGCGCCGCGGCCACCGCCACGCGCCTCGCCTACATCGTGACCGGCGATACGCAGGTCGACGAGGTATCGCGCCTCGGGCTGATGGGGCTGTCGGATTTCGTCAATCGCCGCACCGCGGCGGCGTTGGCGGAGCCGCATCCGGTGGTGCCGGGGCGCGACGACCTGTCGCTCTATCCGTTGATCTACTGGCCGGTGCTGGCGGAGGCCGCGCCGCCCGACACGGCCGCGGCGTCCGCGCTCAACACCTTCATGCGCAATGGCGGGATCATCCTGCTGGACACCCGCGACGAAGGGTCGGGCGAGGGCATGAACCCCGGCGCGCGCGCCGCGCTGCGCCGCGTCACGCGCGACCTGGCCGTGCCGCCGCTGGCGCCGGTTGCCGATGACCACGTGCTCAAGCGCGCCTTCTACCTGCTGCAGGACCTGCCGGGCCGCTTCGCCGGCGGGCAGGTCTGGGTGGCGCGCGACCAGGACCGCGCCAATGACAGCGTGAGCCCGGTGATCATCGGCGGCCATGACTGGGCGGCGGCCTGGGCGATGGATGCGCGCGGGCAGAACCCCTACGCGACCATTCCGGGCGGGGCGCGGCAGCGCATCCTGGCGTACCGCTTCGGTGTGAACCTCGTGATGTACGCGCTGACCGGCAACTACAAGGGCGACCAGGTGCACGTGCCGGCCATCCTGGAACGGCTGGGAAATTGACGGCGTGACGCAGACCATCGCCGGCATCGACTTCGCGCCCGTCCTGCCATTGTGGCTGCTGGGCGTCGCTGCCGCGCTGGCGGTGCTGGCGCTGGTGCCGGCCGCGCTGCGCCGGGCGCGTGGGATCATCTGGCGCGGGGTGTCCTTCGCGCTGATCCTGCTGGCGCTGGCGAATCCCCGGCTGGTCGAGGAAACCCGCGAAACCCGCCCCGACATCGCCCTGCTGGTGGTCGACCGCACCGATTCCACCGGCATCGGCACCCGCACCGCGCAGATCGACGCCGCGCGGCGGGAGGTCGAGGCCCGGGCCGGCCGCCTGCCCGACCTGGAACTCCGCACGATCGACGTCCCCGAGGGCGGCAACCAGGGCACCCGCCTGTTCGCCGCCATCGAGCGCGCGCTGGCGGAAATCCCGCGCGCACGGCTGGCCGGCATCGTCGCACTGACCGACGGCCAGGCCCACGACATCCCGGCGGCGCCGCCCTTCGACGCGCCCTTCCACGCCCTGATGCCCGGCCGCGCGGGCGAGACCGACCGCCGCCTGCGCATCATCGAGGCACCCGGCTTCGGCATCGTCGGGCGCGACGTGGAAATCCGCGTTGCGGTGGATGACCTCGGCGTGCCCACCGCGACCGGCGCGGCGCGCCTGACCATCCGCCGGGACGGCGAGGCGCCGCGCAGCGAGAGCGTGCCGATCGGCCGCGACCACCGCATCGCCGTGCCGATCCAGCGCGGCGGCCCCACTGTCGTGGAGATCGAGGCCGAGGCCCGCCCGGGCGAGGTCTCGGACCGCAACAACCGCCAGGTGGTGACCATCAACGGCGTGCGCGACAGGCTGCGCGTGCTGCTGGTCTCGGGCGAGCCGCATGCCGGCGAACGCACCTGGCGCCGGCTGCTCAAGGCCGACCCGAATGTCGACCTGGTGCATTTCACCATTCTGCGCCCGCCGGAGAAGGATGACCTGACGCCGCTGAACGAGCTCGCGCTGATCGCCTTCCCCGTGCGCGAGCTGTTCCAGGTGAAGCTGCGCGAATTCGACCTGATCGTGTTCGACCGTTTCAGCAACCGGGGCATCCTGCCGCTCGCCTATCTGCGCAACATCGCCGACTACGTGCGCGGCGGCGGCGCGCTGCTGATGTCGACGGGGCCGGAGTTTTCCGGGCCGGTGTCGCTGGCGCTGACGCCGCTCGGCCAGGTGCTGCCGGCGCGCCCGGCGGGGCGGCAGAACGCGGTGGCCGAATCCCCCTTCCGCCCGCGCGTCTCGGCGCTGGGGTTCCGCCACCCGGTCACCGAGGGGCTGATCGGCGCGAACACCGAACAGGGGGAGGCGCAATGGGGCCGTTGGTATCGCCATCTGCGCACCGAGGCGCGGTCCGGCAGCACCGTCATGGAAGGCCCCGACGGCGCGCCGCTGCTGGTGCTGGACCGCGTCGGCGAGGGCCGCGTCGCGCTGCTGCTGTCCGACCATATCTGGCTGTGGTCGCGCGGCCATGATGGCGGCGGCCCGCAGCAGGAGGTGCTGCGCCGCGTGGCCCATTGGCTGATGCGCGAGACCGAGCTGGAGGAAGAAGACCTGACCGCGCGCATCGAGGCCGGGCGGCTGACCGTGACACGCCGCAGCCTCGATGCCGGCCCGCCGCCCGAGATCACCGTCACCGCGCCGGATGGCAGCGTCACCCGCGCGCGGCCCGAGGAAGGCGGCGGCGGGCGCGCCACGCTCAGCCTGCCCGCGACGCAGCCGGGCGTCTGGCAGGCCGGCGATGGGCGGCGCACCGCCTTCGCCGCCTCGGCCGCGGCGAACCCGCTTGAGATCGCCGACCTGCGCGCCGACCCCGAGCGCCTGCGGCCGCTGCTGGCCGGCACCGGCGGTGCCGCGCGCTATCTGGGCGAGGGCGCCCTGCCAGCGGTGCCCGACCTGCGCCGCGTGGCACCGGGGCGCGACGTGGCGGGCGCCGGCTGGATCGGGCTGCGGCGCAACGGCGACCATACGGTCACCGGCATCAGCGCGCTGCCGCTGTTGCCGGCCTGGCTGGCGCTGGCGCTGGTGCTGGGCGCCGCCGTCATGGCCTGGCGACGCGAGGGGCGGTAGGTTTTTCTCGAACCCCGGACGGTCGGCGGCGGCCATCCGGCCGCCTTGCCTTTGCTGGCGCCTGATCGTCTGGGCGCGGTCGCGCTCTGCGCTCCCGAGTCGCGCATGCACACGATCCGCCGTCAGCCGTCAGCCGCCGGCCTCGGCGTCCTGCCATTCCGACAAGGTGTTTCCGCACCGCCCGGAAGCGGGGTATGAAGCGCCGCATGAGACGCATCCTCGCGCTGCTGCCCCTGATCGCCCTGGTGCCGCTGCCGGGGCTTCCGTTCGCCCCCGCGCCCGCGCTGGCGCAGTTCGCCGGGCCTCCGCCTGCGGCGGCGGGCGCGCGCCGCGCGCCGCCGCCGGCGCTGCCGGGCCTGGCGGCGCGTCGCACACCGGACCCCATCCCGGCCGATCCCAATGCCAACCTGGCCCCCACCGCCGCGCTGTTCGATGCGATCAATCGCGGCGACCTGGCGGCCGCACGCGATGCGGTGACGCGCGGCGCCAGCCTCGAGGAACGCAACGTGCTGGGCCTGACGGCGGTCGATGCCGCGGTCGATCAGGGCCGCAACGACATCATGTTCTTCCTGCTGTCGGCCCGCGCCACGGCGCGCGGCCCGGCGACGCCGGCCGAGGCCTCGCTCAGCGCCGCGCAACGTACCGCGCGCGACCGGGCCCTGCAGGCCGAGGCGACGCGTGCCGCGCAGGCCGCGGCACGGGCGCAGGGCGCGGTGGCGGGGCGCGCCACGCCGGCGCCGTCGATGCGCCCGCGGCTGTTCGCCAATGACGGCGGCACGCCGCGGCCGGAGGTCGGGTTCCTGGGCTTCGATGTCGGGCGCGGCAGCGGCACGGCGCCGCGGACGGGCCGTGCGCCGACGCCACGCCGCGGCTGACCACCGGAGCCGACGCGGCCGGGAGTGACCCTGCGGCGCGCGGGCGGTCTATTCCGCGGCCAGCGCCTGCTGCGTGGCGTCAGGGTTGCGCAGCTGCACCAGGGTGAAGATGCCGCCCGGCGGGCAGGCTTCCATGCGCTCGACCGGGGTCGTCTCGGGGTCGAGCAGGTCGCGCAGCGCGAAATCCGGATGCCAGCCGAGCCGGCGCGACAGCGGCGCCATGGCGCGCTCGATCCACCAGCGCGGCCCGCCCTCGGCGGCGAAGTGGTTGACGAACAGCAGGTGGCCGCCGGGGCGCACCACGCGCGACATCTCGGCGAACAGGCGCTTCGCGTCCGGCACGACGGAGGCGGTGAACATCGCCACCGCGATGTCGAAGGCGCCATCGGCGAAGGCCATGTGCTCGGCGTCCATCTCGAGCAGGCCGCCGACATTGCCGAGGCGCTCGCCGTCGACGCGTTCCTTGGCCTTCTCGAGCATGTCGCGCGACAGGTCGATGCCGACCACCTGCAGGTCGCGGCGATAGAGCGGCAGCGCCAGCCCGGTGCCCACGCCCACTTCCAGAACGCGCGGCCCGGCCAGGCGGTTCACCGCCGCGACGGCGCGGCGCCGACCGAAGCCCGAGACGCCGCCGAACACGGTATCGTACACGCCCGCCCAGCGACGATAGGCCTCGCGCACGCTGTCGGCATCGAGCGCAGCGCGCGCATGCCCGCGTTCCTCGGCCCCCTTGGCCATTCCGATGTCAGCCATGGAATCCCTCATGCGCGGCACCGAAACGGACGGCCGCGAGGCGCGCTTGCCCGGTCACGGGCCCGCAAGGTGCCTCGCTAGACCAGCGGGGGCCGCGGCGCAAGCACGGGGTGGCGCGCCGCGCGTCGCCTGTCTCACGGTGGTCTTCGCGCCGTGCCGCGGCGGCCGGGGTCCAGCCGGGATACGACCTGCGCGCCTGGGCGGTGTCGGTCAGCCGGCGCCCGTCCGGCGACGGTCGGGCAGCGCCACCAGGACGCCGCCGGCGGCGATGACGATCATGCCGACCAGCGTCAGCACATCGGGGAAATCGGCAAAGACCAGCATGCCCGCCAGCACCGCCCAGATCATCTGGGTATAGGACATCGGCGCGAGCAGGCTGACCGGCGCGCGGGCGAAGGCGAGCACCATCAGCCCGTGCCCGGCACCGCCCAGGATGCCCAGCAGCACCAGCACGCCCCAACCACCTGCGCTCGGCCAGGACCAGGCGGTCGGCAGCAGGGCGGAGGTGACCACGGCGGCGGCCAGGCTGGTATGCAGGATGGTCGTGCGCGGGTCGTCGATCGCGGCCAGTTTCCGCGTGAGGATCTGGTAGACCGCGAACAGCGCCGCGGTGCCGAGCGGCAGCAGCATGGCCCAGTGCACGGGTTCGCCCGCGAACAGGAAGGGCGGGCGCAGCAGCACCACCACGCCGACCAGGCCCACCACGACACCGGTCCAGCGCCGCCAGCCCACGCTTTCCTTCAGCCAGACCGCGGCGAGTGCGACGGTGAACAGCGGGGAGGCGAAGCCGACCGCCGTGGCATCGGCCAGCGGAATATGCACGAGCGCCGTGGTGAACAGCCAGTTGCAGGCCGCGAGGACCAGGCTGCGCAGGGTCTGCAGCCCCGGAGCGCGCGACCGCCACGGAACATGCCCCATGGCGATGCGCAGCGTGATGGCGACGGTGACGAAGCCGAACAGGAAGCGCGCCCACATCACCTGCGGCACGGCGAAATGCGCCGTGAGCAGCTTGATGATGGTGTCCATGGCGACAAACATCGCCAGCGCCGCGAGTTGCAGCGCCACCCCGGCCAGGCGCGATTGCATGTTGCGATGCGCGGCGCGCGGAAGCCGTCATCGCACGCTCACGCGTGGCGGTCGGGGCTGGCATGCGGTTCCTGTGCGCACCCTCCGGATCGTGCGCATGCACGGTCCGCGAGCGCAGCGCGGCCGCGCCCAGACCACCAGTCGCGCCCGGCGCGCCAGTGCGGGGCGCGAAAGCCAAGCCGCCGTATGACGGCACCCGGTGACTGAGGGCGAGGAAATTCCCGGATCGTGCTGGCACGATCCGCGAGCGCACGGCGCGACCGCGCCCAGACCATCAGTCGCGCCCGGCGCGCCAGTGCGGGGCGCGAAAGCCAAGCCGCCGCATGGCGGCGCCCGGCGACTGAGGTCAAGAAAGACTCAAGCCGCGTCTTCGCGGCGATCCCGCGGCTTCACATAGGCCAGCGCCGCGTGCTCCATGCAGTACGGCTTGCCGGCCATCGGGTCGCCGCCGCATGCCGGGCTCGCCCAGCGGCCAGCAGCAGGACCGAGCGCCGATGCGCGGGCGCGCCGTGGGGAAGGACCGCACCACCGGCGGCGCGCTGGCCTGCGGCGGCGGGGCGGGCGGCGGCGCATGGCGCATGATCGGCGGCTGCGCCAGGCGCTGCATCGGCACATGGACCGGGCGCGGGGCGCGCGGCACCGGCGTCGGGCGCGGCAGCGCGTCGCGGCGGATCGGGCTGGGGCGCGCCGGCAGCGTGAGCCGATGCGCCTTGCCGACCACGGCGTTTTTCGAGATGCCCATGCGGCGACCGATCTCGGCCGTCGAATGGCCTTCGGCCCAGAGCGCCTTCAGGCGCTCGATCGCCTCGGTCGTCCAATCCATAGCGCGGTCCCCCGATGTCCCCCGACACAACATACGGTAGGGCAAACCGGCACAGACATACAAGTTCTGCGATGCCATCCGAATGCAGTTTTTTGTGGACAAGCCTGTGGATGGCGCGTCGCGCGGCATGACTTGCATCATGCAAGCATTGGGCGCGTGATGCTGGCGCAACCGGCAGGACCGCCATGCCCCGCATCGATTTCGCCCGCATGCGCTGCCCCGTCGCCCGCGCCATGGCGATCCTGGGCGAGCGGTGGACCATCCTGCTGCTGCGCGAGGCCTTCGCCGGCACCACCCGCTTCGATGCCTTCGAGCGCAACCTCGGCATCGCGCCGAACATCCTGTCGGCACGCCTGGCCGCGCTGGTGCGGCACGGGTTGCTGGACCGCGTGCCCGAGGGCGGCCGCCACGCCTACCACCTGACGGACCGTGGCCGGGATGCCTTCCCGCTCTATCTCGCGATCCGCGACTGGGGCGCGCGCCACCTCTCGGGGCCCGAGGGCCCGCCCACCATCATGGTGGACCGCGCCACCGGCGCGCCGGTGCTGGCGCCGGACCCTTGCCGCGCGGACGGCTCGCGGCTGGCGCCCCAGCATGTCCGCATTCTGCCCGGCCCCGGCGCCAACGACGCCATCCGCCGCCGCTTCGGCACCGAGGCGAACCATGGCTGACGGCGGCGTGCTCGCTGCGCCGCCCGGGCGGGTGCGGCGCATCGTGGCGCTGGCCGCGCCGACCACGCTGCTGGCCGCCACGCAGGTCGCGGCGCTGCTGATCGAACCCTGGCTCGCCGCCCGGCAGGGCACGCTGGCGTTGGCCGGCTGGGCGGTGGTGCTGCCCTTCGCGCTGCTGCTGGGGCAGATGTCGGCCGGTGCCATGGGGGGCGGCGTGGTCTCGGCGATCGCCCGCGCGCTCGGGGCCGGCAAGCGGGAGGAAGCGGCGGCGCTGGCCACCCATGCGCTGGTCATCGCCTGCGCGGGAGCGGCGCTGTTCGCCATCCCGCTCGCGATCTTCCCGCGCACGATCCTCGGTCTGATCGGCGGACCCGAAGCCGCCGCCGCCGGCGCGGCCTATTCCGCCTGGCTGTTCGGCGCCGGCGCGTTGCCGGCCTGGCTGACCAATACCCTGGCGTCGATCCTGCGCGGCGGTGGGCGCCATGCGCTGGCGGCGCGCGGCGTGATCGGCGGCTGGGTGGCCTTCCCACCGCTGGCCTGGCTGCTGATGGAACCGCTCGGCATGGGGTTGGCGGGCGCCGGGCTGGCCTTCGCGGTCACCATGACCGGCGCGGCGGCGGTGATGGCGGCGGTGGTGATGGCGGGCGGGGCAGGCTTCACGCCGCACCTGCGCACGCCGCTGCGCGCAGCGCTGTTCCAGCGCATCCTGTCGGTCGGCCTGGTCGCCTGCGCCATGGCGACCATCGCCAACCTGGCGACCATCCTGGTCACCGCGCGCATCGCCCATCACGGCGCGGCGGCGGTGGCGGGCTACGGCATCTCGGCGCGGATCGAGTTCCTGATGATCCCGCTGGCCTTCGGGGTCGGTTCGGCGCTGACCGCGCTGGTCGGGCGTGCGGTGGGCGCGGGGGATTGGGCGGAGGCGCGGCGCATCGCCTGGACGGGCGGTGCGCTGGCGCTGGGCGTGACATCGGCGATCGCCATTCCGGTCGCGATCTTCCCTGGCGCGACTGCCGCGGCCTTCACCGACGACCCGGCGGTGCGCGTCATCGCCACCCAGGCGCTGTCCATCATCGCCTGGGCCATGCCCGGCTTCGGGATCGGCATGGCGCTGTATTTCGCGGCCATGGGGGCGGGGCGCATGACCTGGCCGGTGGCGGCCGGGCTGTCGCGCATTGCGCTGGCGGTGGGCGGCGGGTGGCTGTTCAGCGACCTGATGGGCTTCGGGCTGACCGGGCAGTTCGTGGCGGTGGCGCTCGGCATCACGGCCTATGGGGCGGTCTGCGCCGTGGCGGTGCGTCCGGGTGTCTGGCCGGGCGGGGCGGCTGGACGCGAGCGGTGATGCCGCGGACGCCCGGACGTCACCCCCGGAACGGACGATGTCACCGCAGGGCGGATTGTTCGAAGCCCGGCGGTCGCTGGTGGCGGGGCTGGGCGCCGGCGGCATTGCCGTCGCGCTCGCGTCCCGGTCGACGGTGGAGACCCAGTTCGGCGGGGTGTCGATCTTCGTCGATCGGCCCTTCCGCGTGGGGGATTCGATCCGCTTCCAGGCCGCCCACGGCATCGTCGGATCGATCGGGTCGCGATCGATGCGCATCCGCGGGCCGCACGGCACGCTGACCACGGCGCCGAATGCCGGCATCGCCAAGGCGCATGTGACGAACCTGTCGATGCGCAGCCGCTTCCTGTTCGACCACCGCGTGGTGCTGCCGCCTGCCACCGGCAAGGCGGAGGTGGCGCGCGTCCTGGCCGCGCTGCTGGTGGGCCATCCGGTGGTCGTGAAGGGCGGGCGCATCCCGTGGGCCCCGCCGGCCCGGCACCCCCGCCTTCCGCGCGCACCGCCGCCGGCGCTATATGGGCGCGTGAACACCGCCCTGCCCTTCTGGCGCGCCAAGACGCTCGACGCCATGACGCGCGCCGAATGGGAGAGCCTCTGCGACGGCTGCGGGCGCTGCTGCCTGCACAAGCTGCGCGACGACGACACCGACCGCATCGCCTTCACCAACATCGCCTGCCGGCTGCTGGATGCCGACACGTGCCGGTGCAAGGACTACGCGAACCGCAAGCGCCGCGTGCCGGATTGCGTGAAGCTGACGCCCGCGCGCATCGCCGCGATCGACTGGCTGCCGCCGACCTGCGCCTATCGCCTGGTGGGCGAGGGGCAGGACCTGCCCTGGTGGCACCCGCTGGTCTCCGGCCGAGCCGAGACGGTGCACGAGGCCGGGGTCTCGGTGCGCGGGCGTGTCGTGGCCGAGCGCGAGGCCGGCGATTTCGAGGACCACATCGTGACCTGGCCTGGCCGATCGCCGGCGCGGGCGCGCACACACGGGAAAACGAGGAAAGCAGGATGAAGAACGCGATCTATGGCGGCGTGAACGCCGCGGTGCTGACCGCGATGGGGCCGGACCTCGCGCCCGACCTCGATCGCATGGCGGCGCATGCGCGCTGGCTGCTGGCCAATGGCTGCAACGGGCTGGGCATCCTGGGCACGACGGGCGAGGCGGCTTCCTTCGGCCTGCATGAACGCAAGGCGATCCTGGAGGGGCTGGTGTCGCGCGGCATCCCGGCGGCGCGCGTCATGCCGGGGACGGGCTGCGCGTCGCTCACGGATTCGGTGGAACTGACGAAGCATGCGCGCGACGCCGGCTGCCCCGGCGTGCTGATGCTGCCGCCCTTCTACTACAAGGGGCCGTCGGATGACGGGCTGTTCGCCTATTTCAGCGAGGTGGTGCAGCGCGTCGGTGGCGGTGTCGCGATCTACCTGTACCATTTCCCGCAGCAATCGGCGGTGCCGTTCTCGCTGGACCTGATCGGCCGGCTGCTGAAGGCGTTCCCGGGCGTCATCAAGGGCGTGAAGGATTCGTCGGGCGACTACGCGAACATGGCCGCGATGGTACGTGAATTCGCCAAGGACGGGTTCGAGGTCTATTCGGGCAGCGACGAATTCCTCCAGCAGATCCTCGCCGAGGGCGGTGCCGGCTGCATCACCGCGGCGTCGAACGCCAACAGCCATTGGGGCGGGATCGTGTACGCGAAGCGCACCGGGCCGGAAGCCGATGCCGCGCAGGCGACACTCACCGCCACGCGCCGTGCCGCCACCTCGGTGCCGCTGATCCCGGGGCTGCGCGAGATCATCGCGCGCAGCACCGGCGATGCCGGCTGGCGCGTGATCCGCCCGCCGCACCTGCCGCTGACGGCCGAGCAGGCGGAGAAGGTGTGGGCGGCATGGTCGGCCGCCGGCGCGCTGCCGCTGCCGGGGATGGCGGCGGCGAAGGCGGCCGCGGAATGAGCGAACCGCTGCGCTGCCGCGAACCCGCCATCGCCACGGTGCAGGTGGATGACGACAATGTCCGCGTGACCCGGTGGGACTTCCCACCGGGTTCCGAGACCGGCTGGCACCGGCACGGCATGGCCTATGTCGTGGTGCCGGTGAATGACGGGTCCATGCTGCTGGAACTGCCGGGCGGGCAGACCGCCTCGGCCGAGATCAAGGCGGGCGTGGCCTATGCGCGGGCGGCGGGCATCGAGCACAATGTGGTCAATGCCGGCGATACGGCGTTCGCCTTCGTGGAGACGGAGCTCAAGCACCTCATTGGGTGACGCGTTAGGGATCACGGCTTGCGCGCCGGCAGCGTCACCAGCGCCAGCCCGGCGAAGACCAGCATCGCCGCCGGGATGGTCAGCCATCCCGGCCTTTCCCCGAACAGCGCCCAGCCCCAGGCGAGCCCCGTCAGCGTCACCACGTACCCGGTTTGTGACGTGACCACGCCGCCATGCGCGCCGAGCGAGCGGAAATAGATCATGAAGGCCAGCGCCGTCACCGCGCCCTGTGCCGCACTGATCGCCAGCCCGTCGATCGGCGGCAGGTGCAACTGGCCCAGCAGCGCGGCGAAGACCGCGACCTGCACCGTCCCCGCCGCCAATGTGCCGGTGGCGAGGGCCAGCGGCGGCGCGCCGCGCGGTGCCAGGCGAACCGCCAGCAGGTTCGACGCCGCGTAGCAGACCGGCGTCAGCGCCGCGAGCAGCGCCCAGGGCAGCACGCGCGGATCGGGCAGCGCGGCACCCGGGCTCATGGCCAGCAGCACGCCCGCCAACCCCAGTGCCGTGCCGAGCATCCGCCGCCGCGTCGCGCGTTCCAGCCCGAGCATCGCCGCCCCCAGCACCGTCAGCATCGGCGACAGCGGCACCAGCAGCGAAAAGAACCCGGCCGGCACGTGTTGCAGGGCGGTGAACCCCACCAGGTTGGCCAGCGCCAGGCCGAACAGCCCCGACACCGCGTAGTGGCGCAGATGCGCCGGCGTGGCCGGCACCACGATGCCGCGCATCCGGCACACCGCGAACAGGATCAGCGTGCTCACCACCCCTGCGCTGGTCGCGATCAGCAGCGGCGGCCAGCCGATGGCGCCCAGATGCTTCACGAAGGCCGGCGTGGCGCCCCAGATCGTGCCGAGCAGCAGCAGCGGCGGCAGCGGGATCAGCGCAGGATGCATCCGGTCACACGTCATCGCACGCGCGATGCTGTCAAGCGGTTGAACCCTTCACCATCGCTGCGCCATGTTGGGTGCATGGATGTCTCCGATTCGGAAACCGTCGTGCTGCGCCCCGGCGTGTTCGGCGCGGCCGTGGATTGCCCGGTGCGGTGGTGCCGGTCGGCGCGCGCGCGGCGCGTCAGCCTGCGCATCGATGCACGCGCCGGCGAGGTGGTGGTCACCCTGCCGATGCGCAGCGGGCGGCGCGCCGGCATGGCGCTGCTGACCACGCATGCCGCCTGGGTGATGCAGCGCCTGGCGGCGCTCGCGCCCACGCTGGCCTTTGCGCCGGGTGTCGAGATCCCGCTCGGCGGCCGCCCGCATGTGATCCGCCATGATCCCACGGCGCGCGGCGGCGCCTTCCTGGATGGCGCCACCATCGTGGTGACCGGCGCGCCGGAATTCCTGGCGCGGCGCGTGCGCGATTTCCTGCGCGCCGAGGCGAAGCGCCGCATCGCCGGCCTGGCCGAGGGGCACGCCGCGACGCTCGGCGTGAAGATCGCCACGATCCGGCTGAAGGACACCAACAGCCGCTGGGGGTCCTGCGCGCCGGATGGCACGCTGGCGTTTTCCTGGCGGCTGGTGATGGCGCCCGACACCGTGCTGGACTACGTGGTGGCGCATGAGGTCGCGCATCTGCGTGAACTGAACCACTCCCATCGCTTCTGGGCGCATGTCGAGCGCCTGACGCCGAACCGCGAGGCCGCGCAGGACTGGCTGCGGGAGAACGGGCCCGCCCTGCTGCGCATCGGCTGAGACGCGCCTATATCCTCCGGACCAGACGGAGGACCGCATGAAGGCGATCGGCTTCACCAAGTGCCACCCGGCCGACCATCCGGAGGCGCTGCTCGACCTCGACATCCCCGACCCCGCCGCGCCCGAGGGGCACGACATGCTGGTCGAGGTGCGCGCCGTATCCGTCAATCCGGTCGACACCAAGCGCCGGCGCAGCGAGGAACCGCAGGGCGGCCCGCGCATTCTCGGCTTCGACGCCGCCGGCGTGGTGCGCGCGGTGGGGCCCGCCTGCACGCTGTTCGCCCCCGGCGACGCGGTGTTCTACGCCGGCGTCGTGACCCGCGCCGGCAGCAACGCGCAGCTGCAACTGGTCGATGAACGCATCGTCGGGCGCAAGCCGAGCAGCCTGTCCTTCGCCGAGGCGGCATCGCTGCCGCTGACGACGATCACGGCGTGGGAGGGGCTGTTCGACCGGCTGGGCCTGCACGAGGGCGACGGGTCCGGCGACACGCTGCTGGTGGTGGGTGGCGCCGGCGGCGTGGGGTCCATGGTGATCCAGCTGGCCAGGCAGCGCACGGCGCTGACCATCGTTGCCACCGCCTCGCGGCCCGAGACCGCAGCCTGGTGCCGTGACCTCGGCGCGCATCACGTGGTCGACCATAGCGGCGATATCGGCGCGCAGATGAAGGCGCTGGGGTTGAAGGGGGCACGCCATGTCTTCTCCACCAACACCACGGCGCGCAACTGGGGGCAGATCGTCGATGCCGTCGCACCCCAGGGGAAGATCGTGCTGATCGAATCCCAGGCGCCGATCGATGCCCGCGACCTGATGCGCAAATCCGCCTCGCTGCATTGGGAACTGATGTTCACGCGCCCGATGTTCGGCACGCCCGACATGATCGAACAGCACCGGCTGCTGGATGCGGTGGCCGAACTGGTCGATCATGGCCGCATCCGCCACACCATGACGCGCAACCTCGGCCCCATGAATGCGGCGCGCCTGCGCGAGGCGCATGCGCTGGTCGAAAGCGGCACCATGATCGGCAAGGTGGTGCTTGAGGGCCTCTAGGCGCGCGCTGCTGGCCGCCGGCGGCGCGCTGGCGCTGCCGGGGTGTTCGCCGGCGCGCATCGCCGCGGCGTTGACGCCGAGCGGCGGCTACGCCGTGCGGCGCGACATCGCCTATGGGCCGCTGCCGCGCCATCGGGTGGACCTGTATACGCCCGAGGCCGGCGGTGCCGATGCGCCGCTGGTGGTGTTCCTGCATGGCGGTGCCTGGCGCAACGGGTCGAAGGACACCTACGGCTTCCTGGGCGAGGCCTTCGCGTCCCGCGGCATCGCCACCGCGGTGCCGAATTATCGCCTGTACCCTCAGGTGCGCTTTCCCGCCTTCGTCGAGGATTGCGCGCTGGCGATGGCCTGGGCGGGGTCCGCTGCCGACCTGCCGCGCGGGAAGCGCGTGCTGGCGGGGCATTCGGCGGGGGCGCATATCGCGATGCTGCTGGCGCTCGATCCGCGCTGGCAGGTGGTGCCACCAGCCGGCGTGGTCGGCATCGCCGGGCCGTATGACTTCCTGCCGCTGCGCCGTGGCGGGTTCCTCGCGGATCTGTTCGGCGGCACCGACCGCACCGAGACGCAGCCCATCACCTTCGCCGATCGCCCCGGCCCGCCGATGCTGCTCCAGCACGGGCTGGCCGACCGCACCGTGCTACCGGAACAGAGCGAGCGCCTGGCGGCGCGGCGGCGCGCGGCGGGGCATCCGGTGAGCGTCGCGACCTATGCCGATGTCGGGCACATCGACATCATCGGATCGCTGCTCGCGCCGCTGCGGCCGATTGCACCGCCGGTGCTGGGCGACATCGCCGACTTCGTGGGCAGCCTCAGCCGGTCGTGACCCCCGCGGCGCGCGCCTTGTCCACCATGTAGGACCGCGCCGCCTGCATGTCCTCCAGCGTGCCGAAGGCGTTCGTGTAGGCGCCGCGATAGCCGCGGGATTCCAGCAGCGCGAACATCGCGCCGAAGTCGAAGTCGCCCTGCCCGGGCACCAGGTGTTCCTCGAAGCCGTTGCGCCAGCAATCGGCCAGGCGAACTTCCTTGACGCGATCGAGCGGGATGGCATCGACGAAGCCCTGCACCCCCGGCGGCAGCAGGTGCGCGTGGTTGGCGGTGAAGGACAGTGCGAAGGCCGGCGAATGGATGGCTTCGTAGCAGTAGCGCCATTCGTCGATGCTGCAGGCCAGGTAGTGGACCTCGGCATTGTCGGGTTCGCGGTTGAGGTTCTCGAGCAGCAGCAGCGCGCCGTGCTGTTCGGCATGCTTGACCATGCGCTGCAGGCGGTCGCGCCCGGCCTCCATGCGCATCGGAACGTCGGCGGTGAAGTGGTAGCCGGCATGCACCACGATCCAGTGCGCGTCGAGCTTCGGTGCGACCTCGATATAGGCGCGCAGGTAGGCGTCCACCGCCTCGCTCAGGAAGGGCGAGTATTCCGCGACGTTCACCGCGGACAGCGTGTGCAGCGCGATGTGAACGCCGTTCGCCTTGGCCCGCGCGCGGATGTCGCGGCAGCGCGCATCGTCGAACAACGTGACCGCGTTGGCACCGGTGTCGAGCTGGATGTCGATGTGGCGCACCTGGTTGCGCGCCGCCCACTCGATCGCGTCCTCGAGCTTCAGCTTGCGCCCGACATCCACGCCGATGCGATCGATCAGGGACATGGTTTCCTCCTTGAGCCTTGTCGCCCGGTTTACATCCCCTGGAGGCGATGGCAACGTCATCGCGTCCAAGAAAGACAGATCCGCCGCGACCGCCCAAGGCGGCCGGCACCATCGCAGGTGGGAGGAAGCCGGATGTTCCTGATCGACAGGCGACAGATGTTGGCGCTCGCGGCGTGGTCCGCGGCCGCGACCAAGGCCTTCGCGCAAGCGCCGATGAACCCGCAGGAGGCCCAGCTCTACGAGGCCGCCAAGCGCGAGGGCGAGATCACCTGGTACACCGGGCAATACAGCGCGGATGCCTCGGAAGCCGCCGGGCGCGCCTTCAACGAACGCTACCCGGGCGTGCGCTGCAACGTGGTGCGCAGCACCTCGCAGGTGGCCTTCCAGCGCCTGTCGCAGGATTTCCGGGCCGGCGTGGGCCAGTGCGACGTGTTCTCCTCGACCAATGGCGGGCACTATGTCCAGCTGAAGCGGCAGAACCGGCTGGTGAAGTTCCGCCCGGTCAATGCCGACGGGCTGCTGCCCATCCTGCGCCAGGCCGATCCGGACGACTTCTTCCAGTCCTCCTTCCTCGGCATCTACCTGATGGGACACAACACCCGCCTGGTATCCGAGGCCGAGGCGCCGAAATCCTGGACCGACATCCTGGATCCGAAGTGGAAGGACAAGCTCGCGGTCGGCCATCCGGGCTTCAGCGGCGCGATCGGGCTCTGGGCGCTGCAGATGCGCACCATGTTCGGCCCCGACTACCTGCGCCGGCTTGAGCGCAACAAGCCGCAGGTCGGGCGGTCGTCGATCGACCCGGTCACGATGATGAATGCGGGCGAACGCTCGGTCGGCGTGGCGGTGCCCTCCGCCTCCACGCTGTTCGCGATGTCGCGCGGCAATCCGTTGAAGCTGATCTACCCGACCGAGGGCGTGATCGCCGCGCTGTCGCCTTCAGCGATCCCGACCAATGCGCCGCACCCCAATGCGGCGAAGCTGTTCCAGGAATTCCAGACCGGCCCGGCGCTGTCCGCCGCGGTGCGGCTGCTGTTCAACGAGAGCATCCGCCCCGACGTGCCGCCGCCCGAGGGCGCGCGCCCGCTCGACCAGGTGACGATGCTGGCGCCGACCATGGAACAGGCCGATCGCGGCGTGCCGGAGGTGCGCGAACAATGGCGCGAGATCTTCGGCGTCTGACGTGAGCGACGCCGCCCTGCCGGCCGCCGCGGTGCGGCCGGCACGTTTCCGCCTGCTGGAACCGGTGATGCTGCTGTGGGTCGCGCTGATCGCGGCCCTGCTGGTGCTGGTCGCCGCCCCGTTGATCAAGATGCTCCTGATCTCCTTCGAGATGCAGGACACCGGCGAGTTCACCTTCGAGAACTACCTGACTGCCTATGGACGCCAGCGCTATATAGACGCGCTGCGCAATTCGCTGCTCCTCGGCGCGCTGTCCGCCGCCATCTCCACCGTCATCGCGGTGCCCATGGCGTGGGCTGTCTCCCGCACCGACATGCCGGGCAAGGGCTTCACCTGGGCGATGGTGCTGGCGGCCTTCATCATGCCGCCGTATCTCGGCGCCATCGGGTGGATCCTGCTGGCGGGGCCGAATTCCGGCTGGATCAACGTGACCTGGCGGGCGCTGACCGGGGCCACGGACCCGCTGGTGAATGTCTACACCTTCACCGGCATGGCCTTCGTGATCGCGCTGCATTCCTTCCCGCTGGTGTTCATCTTCGTGAAGTCGGCGCTGGACCTGATCTCGTCCGAGATGGAGGACGCCGCGAACATCCTGGGCGGCGGCACCTGGACCACCATGCGCCGCGTCACGCTGCCGCTGGTCTGGCCGTCCATCCTGGGCGGCTTCATCCTGATCTTCCTCGAGACCATCGCGCTGTTCGGCACGCCGGCCATCATCGGCATCCCGGCGCGCATCAACGTGGTCACCACGCAGTTGTGGCAATTCTTCGAGGACCCCGTTCGTGTCGAGGTCGCGGCCGCCTACGCCATCCCGCTGCTGCTGATCACGGTGGCGATGATCGGCGTGCAGAAGCTGATGCTGTCGCGCAAGGGCTTCGTCTCGCAGACCGGCAAGGGCGGCGAGCGTCGCCAGGTGAAGCTCGGCCCCTGGCGCTGGGTGCTGTTCGGCTGGTGCCTGCTGGTCGGGCTGCTGGCCGTGATCAAGCCGCTGACGGTGCTGCTGCAGGCGTCCTTCGCCAAGGCCTGGGGGCGCGGCTTCTCCTTCGACAACCTGACGCTACGCAACTACCGCTTCCTGCTGTTCGAACACGACGTGGCGCCGCAGGCGACCTGGAACACCGTGTGGTTCTCGGCGGCCTCGGCCACCATGGCGATCGTGCTGGCGCTGCTGGTCGCCTACATCGTCATCCGCAAGCTGATGCGCTTCGCCGACGTGCTGGGCTTCATCGCCATGGCGCCCTTCGTCATCCCGGGCATCGTGATGGCGATCGGCTTCTACGCCGCCTATGCCGGGCCGCCGCTGTCGCTGTACGGGTCCGCGCTGCTGATCATCCTGGCCTTCACCGCGCGCTTCCTGCCGATCGCCTATGCCAATTCGCAGGCGGCGATCCGCGCGGTGCATCCCGAGATGGAGGAGGCCGCGCGCATCCTGGGGTCCGGCCGGCTGCATGCGATCCGGCGCATCACCGCGCCGCTGCTCAAGACCTCGCTGCTCGGCGGCTGGCTGGTGGTGTTCATCGTCGCGTCGCGCGAATTGTCCGCCGCCATCTTCCTGGTCGGGCCGCGCACGCGCACCATGTCGGTGCTGCTCTACGACCTCAGCGAGCAGGGCAATTTCGAGGTGGTGTCCGCCTTCGGCGGCATCCTGCTGTTCATCACCATGGTCATCGTCGGCATCGGCATGAAGCTGGTCGGCCGCGACTTCATGCTGCGGAGGGAATAGCGTGCCGCGCCTCACGCTGACCGGCCTGACCAAGGCCTATGGCAAGCTGACCGTCGTCGACCGCGTGGACCTGACGCTGGAGGAGGGCGAGTTCGTCTCGCTGCTCGGCCCGTCGGGCTGCGGGAAGACCACGACGTTGCGCATGGTCGCCGGCTTCGTGGACCCGACCGGCGGGACGATCGCGGTGGATGGCAGCGTGCTGTCGGCGCCGGGCGCCGTGGTGCCGCCCGAACGGCGCGGCATGTCGATGATCTTCCAGTCCTACGCCATCTGGCCGAACATGACGGTGGAGCAGAACGTCGCCTTCGGCCTGGAACTTCGGAAACTGCCGCGCGAGGAGGTGAAGCGCCGCGTCGGCGAGATCCTCGAGGTGGTGCAGCTGAACAAGCTCGCGCATCGCTACCCGGCCGAACTTTCCGGCGGGCAACAGCAGCGCGTGGCGCTGGCCCGCGCGATCGTGGTCAAGCCGTCCGTCCTGCTGCTGGATGAGCCGCTGTCCAACCTGGATGCCAACCTGCGCGAGGAAATGCGCTTCGAAATCCGCCGCCTGCACGATGAATTCCGCATCACCACCGTCTATGTCACCCACGACCAGGCCGAGGCGATGGCCACATCCGACCGCATCGCCGTGATGAATGCCGGGCGGATCGAACAGGTGGACGCGCCGCACCTGCTCTACACCCGCCCCCGCACGCGCTTCGTGGCCGGCTTCGTCGGCCGCACGAACCTGCTGGAAGCGCGCGTCGAGGGTGGCGACCTGCTGCTGGACGGCGTGAACCTCGGCCCCGCGGCACGCGCCGGAATCGCGCATGGTGTCACCGGCGCCGTGCTGGTCTCGCTGCGCCCGCAGGCCATGGCGATCCTGGCCGAGGAACCGCCGGCGAATGACGGGCTGCTGCTGCGCGCAACCATCGCCGAGCGCACCTACCTGGGCGAAGCCTGGGACTATGTGCTGAAGCCCGAGGGCACCGCGCTGACCCTGCGCGCGGCGGCGCCGCCGCTGGAGGCGCATGATGTGGGTGCCCACGTCTGGCTGCGCATTGATCCGCGCCAGGTTGCGGTGGTCGAATAGCGGCCAGGAGCCCGCTTGAGAATGGCGGCACCGGCGCGTGCCGCCCACCTGGCTACCCATCCAGGACACTGTCGCTGGGTGGCCGGGTGGGGAGCGGGCCGGGTGCCGAATTTCGAATGCGCCCGCAGGCGCATTCAAACAGTCTGTCAGTGCATCGGCAGCGCCAGCGGCGAAATCTCGTCCCCGCTGCGGCCCCGATAGTCCCGGCCCCGCGCATCGCGCAGCATCTTCGCCTGGCTCTCCGCCAGGATGCCCGCCGCCTCGGTCACATCGAGCCGTGTCGGCCTCCCATTCGCGAAGACCGTCTCGCCGCCCACCAGCACGCGCTTCACCGCGCGGTCGGCGGCGTGGAACAGCAGCGCGCGCAGCGGGTCGCGCGGCGGGTTCATCAGCGGATGCGACAGGTCCACCAGCACGACGTCGGCTGCCGCACCTTTCTCGATCCGCCCGAGGTCGGGCCGGCCCAGCGCCGCCGCGCCGCCCGCCGTCGCGGCATGGAACACGCTGCCGGTATCCGCCGCCGCCACGTCGCGCACCGCGTTGCGCGCGAGGATGATGGCGAGCCGCATCTCCTCGATCAGGTTGTGCGGCGCGCAATCCGTACCGAAGCCCATGTTCACGCCGCGCGCGCGGTATTTTCCGAAGTGCTTCAGGTGCTCACCGTACCGCGCGAAGGGCGTCGGGCAATGTGCGACGGTGGCACCGCTGTCGGCCACCAGGCCGATATCCTTCGCGGTGTGCCAGCCGATCGAGGCATGTTCATCCACGAAGATGGCGTGGCCGAGGATGCTGCGCGGCGTCAGCAGCCCGATCGATTCCGCCCACTGGATCGGCGTGGTGCCGTGGCGGCGGATCATCTCGCGCACCTCGACCACCGCCTGCGCGATATGCGTGGTGAAGCCGCGGCCGGTTTCGCCGGCATAGGCGATGGCCTCGCGCAGCATGTCTTCTTCCACCGTGTCGATCTGGGCGGGGAAGACGATGCCGTGCAGCCGGCCCGAATTGTCGGCCTCCGCCTCCTTCATCACCTGCTTGGCGGCGTCGAACTGGGTGCGCGCGTTCTCGCGGTTCCACAGGTAGGTCACGGTCTGCGGCGCCGACATGCCCCAATGCGCAGCGGCGAAGCCGGGCCCGGCCCAGACCCGCAGCCCGCTCTCGCGCATGATCGGCAGCCAATCGGGGAAGGGCGGCGAGAGATCGACCACGCTGGTCACCCCCGCCGACATCAGCTCCGCATAGGCCAGGCGCATCGCCGCCGCCTGGCCGGCCTGGTCGATGCGGAAGGCCTGCAGGCGTTCGAACAGCCCGGTCATCTGCTGTTCGGGCACGCCGTGATCCTCGCGCACGCCACGCGAGGCCGGTTCCGTCGTCGGATGCGTATGGATGTTCACGAGCCCCGGCATGACCAGCAGGCGCGTGCCATCGACCACCTCGGCGCCCGGTGGCGGTGGCGCGTCGGGATCGTGGCGGGCGATGGCGGCGATGCGCCCGTCCTCGATCAGCACATCCATGCCGCGCGCATAGGCGTGGCGCTTGGCGGGCGCGTCCCACACGACCGCCCAGGCGGCGTCGCGGATCAGCAGGGGTGTCGGCATGGTACGGTTCCCTTCAGCGCGAGCGGTTCGCATAGTCCCAGGTGGAGAAGCTGAAATCCTGCTGCGCGCGGGCCTGCAGATGGCAGGTGAAGCAGGCGGTGAGCGGGCCTTCCACGCGCGTGCCGTTGGCCGGGCTGAAGCGCGCATATTCCCATTCGCCGTTGCGCAGCTCGGGGCCGTAGCCCTCGCCCCAGCCGCGTTCCTTCTGTTGCGCCGCGATGGCGATGAAGGCGGGTTCCGGGATCAACCGTCCGTTGCCGTCCAGCAGCACATTGCCCGCGGCATCCACCCGCGCGCGCTGGTCGGCCATGATCGCCAGCGTGCCATAGGGCAGCGGCTGCCCCGCCCGCAGCGCGGCATAGGCCTCCGGGTTCACATACATGTTGCGGATGATCTTGCGGTCCGGCCGGTCGACCGTGGTGTAGCGGATGAAGCGCTGCTGCCAGTCGGCCGGCAATTCGATGTTGTGCGCGCCCGGCGCATATGGGCGGGTCTGCGCCATGGCGGCGGAGCCGAGTGCGGCCACCACCGCGAAGGCAGCGAGGAATGCGGGACGTGTCATGGACCGGTCTCCCCAATTCAAGGTGCCATTCCTCCCTGTCCACGGCCGCAGCGCAAGACCCGGTGGGCATGACCGTACCGGCAATCCGGGGCTATCCTGGCGCCCGAGAGGACCGCCACCGCATGACAGCCGACATCCTGCTCGCCCTCGACCAGGGGACGACCTCGACGCGCACCATCGCCTTCGATGCCGCGCTGGCGCCCATCGCCACCGCGCAGGAGGAACTGCCGCAGCACTTCCCCAGCCCCGGCTGGGTCGAACATGAGCCCGAGGACATCTGGCGGGGCGCGCTGGCCACGCTGCGCGGCGCGCTGGCGCGGGCCGGCGGCGATGCGCGGCGCGTCGCGGGCATCGGCATCACCAACCAGCGCGAGACCACGCTGCTGTGGGACCGCGCCACCGGCCGCTGCCTGCATCGCGCCATCGTCTGGCAGGACCGCCGCACGGCAGACGACTGTGCCCGGCTGCGGGCGGACGGATTGGCACCGCTGCTCACCGAACGCAGCGGTTTGCTCGCCGACCCGTATTTCTCAGCCACCAAGCTCGCCTGGCTGCTGGATAACGTGGCAGGCGCGCGGGCGGCGGCGGAGCGCGGCGAACTGGCCTTCGGCACGGTCGACACCTTCCTGTTGTGGCGCCTGACCGGCGGGCGCGTGCATGCGACGGACGCCACCAACGCCGCGCGCACCATGCTGTTCGACATCCGGCGCGGGTGCTGGGACGACGATCTGCTGCGCATCTTCCGCATCCCGCGCGCGCTGCTGCCGCAGGTGCGTGACTGCGCCGCGGAGTTCGGCACGACGGATGCCGCGCTGCTCGGCGCCGCGGTGCCGGTGCGCGGCATGGCCGGCGACCAGCAGGCCGCCACGGTCGGCCAGGGCTGCTTCGCGCCGGGCATGGTGAAATCCACCTACGGCACCGGCTGCTTCGCCATGCTGAACACCGGCACGGATCCGGTCGCCTCGCGCAACCGGCTGCTGACCACCATCGCCTACCAGTTGGATGGCGTGCGGACCTATGCGCTGGAAGGGGCGATCTTCGTGGCGGGTGCGGCGGTGCAGTGGCTGCGCGACGGGCTCGGCATCATCCGCGACGCGGCCGAGGCCGGCGTGCTGGCGGCGCAGGCGGACCCGGCGCAGCAGGTGGTGCTGGTGCCGGCCTTCACCGGCCTGGGCGCGCCGCACTGGGATGCCGAGGCCCGCGCGGCGATCTTCGGCCTCACGCGCGGCAGCGGGCGGGCGGAGATCTGCCGCGCCGCGCTGGAATCCGTGGCGTTCCAGACCCGCGACCTGGTCGATGCCATGCTGGCGGACTGGCCGACCGCCGGGGATACGGTGCTGCGCGTGGATGGCGGCATGGTGGCGTCCGACTGGACCATGCAGTTCCTGGCCGATGTGCTGGGCGCGCCGGTCGACCGGCCGGCGGTGCGCGAAACGACCGCGCTGGGTGCCGCGTATCTTGCAGGGTTGCAGGCGGGGTTGCTGCCGCCGCCCGGCGTCAGCGGTGCCACGCATTGGCGGCTCGAACGCCGCTTCACGCCGGCGATGCCGCGCGGGGAGGCCGCGCGCCGCCATGCCCTGTGGCAGGATGCGGTGCGGCGCACGCTACGGCATGATCCCCCGCGCCGGATCACGGTGTAGAGAGACTGTTTCACCGCTTCGGCGGTTCCGCCTTCGCGGATCATCCGCCGGCGCGCCGAGAGGAACGGCATGAACGAAGCCTGGCTGCTGCTGGAACTGGCGGGGGAAGCGGCGCTGCTGCTGTGGGGCCTGCACATGGTGCAGAGCGGCGTGATGCGCGCCTATGGCAGCCGCCTGCGCCAGCGCCTGGGCAGCGGGCTGTCCAACCGCCGGCGCGGCTTCGCAGCGGGTCTGACGGTTACCGCCTTGCTCCAGAGCAGCACGGCCACCGCCTTCATGGTCGCGTCCTTCTGCGCCGGCGGGGCGGTGGCGCTGGTGCCGGGCCTGGCGGCGATGCTCGGCGCCAATGTCGGCACCGCGCTGATCGTGCAGGTGGTGTCGTTCAACGTGGATGCGCTGGCGCCGGTGCTGGTGCTGATCGGCGTCGTGGCCTTCCGCACGGGCCAGCGCACGCGCCAGCGCGACCTCGGGCGGGCCGGCATCGGGCTTGGGCTGATGCTGCTGTCGTTGCACCTGATGTCCACCACCATGGCGCCGGTCGAACAATCCCCCGTGCTGCGCGCGGTGCTGGCCGCGCTGGTGAACCAGCCACTGCCGAACCTGATGATCGCGGCGGTGATCGCCTGGGCGATGCATTCCTCGGTGGCCGGCGTGCTGTTCGTCGCATCCCTGCACGGCGCCGGCGTGGTGCCGGCGGAAGCGGCCATCGCCATGGTGGTGGGGGCCAACCTCGGCAGCGCGCTGAACCCGGTGCTGGAAGGCGACCGCAGCGAATGGGCGCGGATGCGCGTGCCGATCGGCAACCTGGTGAACCGGGTGGTCGGCGCGCTGCTCGCGTTGTCGCTGCTGCCGTGGTTCGCGCAGGCGATGGCCTGGGTGGACCCCGCGCCGGCGCGCCTGGTGGCGAACACGCACCTCGCCTTCAACCTGGCGCTGGCGCTGTTCGCGCTGCCGCTGCTGCCGCTTTTCGCGCGGCTGCTGCAGCGCGCGCTGCCCGAACGCCCGCTGGCGGATGATCCCGCGACACCGCGCTACCTTGATGCGGCGGCGCTGAGCACGCCGCCCGTCGCGCTGGCGAATGCCGAGCGCGAGGCACTGCGCCAGGCCGATGCGCTGGAGGAAATGCTGCGTGCCATCGCCATCGGCTTCCGCACCGAGGACCGCGACCTGACGCGCCGCATCGCCGGGCTGAATGATGTGGTGGAACGGCTGAACCGTGCCGTGCAGGCGTATCTGGCGGGCCTCAATACCGACCTGCTGGGTGAGGAGGAGCGCCGCCGCATCGGCGAGATCCGCGCCTTCGCCATCAACCTGGATAGCGCGGGGGATGTGCTGGAACGCAGCCTGGCGCGCGTGGCGGCGCGTTGGGCGCGCGAGGGCATGCCGCTGTCCGACGCCATGATGGCCGCGATCCAGGACGTGCACCTGCGCGGGCTCGAACAGCTCCAGCTCGCGATCGCCGCCTTCATGCGCGAGGACGTCGCCGCCGCCCGCCGCCTGATCGAGGAGAAGGAACGCATGCGCGTCGAGGAAGCCGAAACCGCGCAGCGCTTCTCGCTCGCTGTGGAACCCGCCGGCATCGCCGCCGCCGGCCTGCTGCTGGAAGTGGTGCGCGACCTCAAGCGCGTGGGCGGTCACCTGGCGGCGACGGCGCATCCGCTGCTGGAGCGCATCGGCGCGCTGCGCGCCTCACGCCTGGCCGATCCCGAGGGGCTGACAGCAACATGAGCGACGGACCGCGACGCATCATCAACGCCTATGGCACCAACACGCGCCTGTCCGGCGGCATGATGGCGCCGGAGGTGGTCGCCGCGATGGCCGAGGCGGCGCGCGCCTGCTTCGAGATGCCCGACGTGCAGGCCGCGGCATCGCGCGCCATCGCCGAGGCGACGGGGGCCGAGGCCGGCATCGTGACAGGGGGTGCCGCGGCGGCGCTGATGCTGGGTGCCGCGGCCTGCATGGCGCGGCTGGATCCCGCGGCGATGAACCGCCTGCCGGATACCGACGGGCTGCCCCACGAATTCATCGTCAGCCGCAGCCAGCGCAACATGTACGACCGCTCGCTGCGCGTCGCCGGCGGACGGATCATCGAGGTCGGCATCCCCGACCGGCTCTCCGGCCCGGGCGTGCGCGACGCCAGCGCCGGCGAAATCGCCGACGCCATCACGCCGCGCACCGCCGCGGTGTTCCACCTCGCTGGTGAGGACGCCGAGCCGACCCTGGATGACGTGGTGCGCGTGGCCCATGCGCGCGGCGTCCCGGTGCTGGTCGATGCCGCGGCGCAACTGCCGCCGGCCAGCAACCTGCGGCGCTTCATCGAACAGGGCGCGGACCTGGTGTGCTTCTCGGGCGGCAAGGCGATCGGCGGGCCGCAGGCCTCGGGCATCCTCGCGGGGCGGCAGGACCTGGTGAGCAGCGCGCTGGCGCAGATGCTCGACCTTGACCTGCCGGAGGCGCAATTCGTGGCACCGCCGGAATTCGCACCGCTCAACCAGCTGCGCTTCCTGCCGCATCATGGAATCGGCCGCGTGGCGAAGGTGGGCAAGGAGGAAGTGGCCGGGCTGGTCGCCGCACTGCGCCGCTTCGCGGCCGAGGACCCCGCCGCGCGCACCGCGCGCTGGACGGCGCGCCTGGTGGCGCTGCGCGATGCCGTGCCGGGCGCGGTGCTGGTGCCCGATGGCGCCAAGCCCGGGCTGCCGCTGCTGGAACTCCGCTTCGCCGACCGCGCCGCCGCCGGCCGCGCGGAAGCCGCGCTGCGTGCGCGCGACCCCGCGGTGCATGTCGATGCGTCGCGAATCCGGCGCGGCGTGCTCGCGGTGAACCCGATCGCGCTGGATGATGCCGACCTGCGCGAACTGGCCGCAGCGCTGCGGGCGGTCGCTAACCCCCCGCCACCCCCTGCGTGTTGACATACAGGCTGTAGAGCGACTGCGCCGCCGCCATGAACAGCCGGTTGCGGTGCCGCCCGCCGAAGGCGACGTTGGCGCAGCGTTCCGGCAGGTGGATATGCCCGCGTTGAAAACGCGCACGCCGTCGTATTCCGGCGTCATGCCCCAGCCGCACCAGAGGTTGCCGTCGACATCAACGCGGAAGCCGTCCGGCGTTTCGCCGGTCTTGCAGGCGATGAAGACGCGGCGGTTCGATAGCCGCGCGCCGTCCACAGCATAGGCCAGGATGTTGCGCGGTTCGGACCGGCTCTCGATCACGTACAGCAGCGATTCATCCGGGCTGAAGGCCAGGCCGTTCGGGTGGTCGACGTCATCCGCCACCAGCGTGATGTCGCCGGTCGCGCCATCGACGCGGTAGATGTTGGTGTGCGGCAATTCGGGCGCCTGCTTCTCGCCCTCGTAGAAGGCCATCAGGCCGAAGGGCGGGTCGGTGAACCAGACCGACCCGTCGGACTTCACCACGACGTCGTTCGGGCTGTTCAGCCGCTTGCCCTGGTAGTGGCTCGCCAGCACGGTGATCGACCCGTCGTATTCGAAGCGCACCACGCGCCGTCCGCCATGTTCGCAGGCGATGATGCGGCCCTGGCGGTCGCGCGTATGGCCGTTGGCGTTGTTGGACGGCTTGCGCCAGGCGCTGACCGCGCCGGTCTCCTCATCCCATTTCAGCACGCGGTTGTTGGGAATATCGGACCACAGCAGGCAGCGCGCATCGCCGAGCCAGACAGGGCCCTCGCCCCAGCGCGTGCCGTGGTACAGCCGCTCCACCGCCGACAGCGCCAAGTGGTAGCGCTTGAAGGACGGATCGAGCGCGACGATGGCGGGGTCCGGGTAGCGCAGGCTCGGCTGCCAGCGCGGGTCGTCGGTCATGGTGCGTTTCCTCGGCATTCGCGGCGGGCCGCAGCATGGCCCGCCGCGACGCGGGGCTCAACCGCCGGCGACGCCCTGCGTGTTGACGTACAGGCTGTAGAGCCCGCGCGACGCCGTCATGAACAGCCGGTTGCGGAACCGCCCGCCGAAGGCGACGTTCGCGCAGCGCTCCGGCAGGCGGATATGGCCGATATTTGCCCCCGCCGCGTTGATGATGCGCACGCCATCCAGCTCCGCCGTGCCCATGCCCCAGCCGCACCACAGATTGCCGTCGACATCCACGCGGAAGCCGTCCGGCGTCTCGCCGTCACGGCACTGGAAGAAGGTGCGGCTGTTGGCCAGGCGGGTCTGCGCACCCTCCCCCGTCACGTCGAAGGCGCGGATCACGCGCGGCGTGGCGGCGGCCTCCACCACGTACAGCAGCCGTTCATCCGGGCTGAAGGCGAGCCCGTTCGGCCGCCCGACATCGCCCGTCATCACCTGGATCGCACCGGTCTGGCCATCCACCCGATACAGATTCGTGGGCAGTTCCGGCGTCGCCATCTCGCCTTCGTAGAAGCCGAGGATGCCGAAGGGCGGGTCGGTGAACCAGATCGACCCGTCGCGCTTCACCACCACGTCGTTTCGAAGCTGTCGGCGATGACGGTGATGGAGCCATCCGGTTCGGTGCGGGTGACGCGCCGCGTCAGGTGTTCGCAGGTGATGAGCCGCCCCTGGCGGTCGCGGGTATTGCCGTTGGAGTTGTTGGACGGGCCGCGGAACACGTCGGTGCGGCCGGTGGTCTCGTGCCAGCGCAGCATCCGGTTGTTCGGGATGTCGGACCAGATCAGGGCGCGCTGATCGCCCATCCAGACCGGGCCTTCCGACCAGCGCGCGCCGGTGTACAGGCGCTCGACGCCCGCCAGCACCAGGCGATAGCGGTTGAAGGACGGGTCGAGCACCTGGACCGACGGGTCCGGGTAGCGCTCACTCGGCTGCCATTGGGCGAAGGCGGGCGTCGCGGCGAGCGCAATGGCGCTGCCGGCAGCGCCCAGCAGGGCGCGGCGTTGCATGGGCATGGTGCGTTCCTTCCTCGCGCAGTCCTCTGGCGGGACCGCGGCGGGAGGCTATCACGCGGATGCGGGCGGACGCATGAATTCGGGGCGCCTGCCGTCCAGTCATGCACGTTGCCGGCTCGCCCGACAGGTGCGCGACCGCGCCCCATTCGGTCCACCACCCCGCAGCGCAGCGGCGCGGAAGGCGGAGTGTTCCTGCAGCACCTCGAAGCCCGCGATATTGGGCCGGGCGATGCGCCTGGCGCCGCCGTCAGACGCCTTATCGCGTGCCGCGCGGCGGGGAGGGCAGGCTCTCGGTCTGCACGCGCGGCGTGGTCGCCGGGCCCGGGCCGGGCGTGATCACGGCCTGCGGCGGGGCCGAACCCTGCGGCGCCGGCGCGGCCGCTGCCGGTGCGGCGGCCGGCGCCTGCGCGACGCGCATCAGCGTCGCGCGCAGCGGGTCCGCGGCCGGGTTGTGCGCCTCCATTCCCACCACGACCTGGCGCGCCGAGACGTCGCGGCCGAAATACGCCCGCATCGCCGCGCTGCGCGCCGAGAGCATGTTGCCATCGAGCGAGACGCCGGCGAACAACCCGCGCGCGCGGGCAATGGTCACGATGTCGGCGCCGAC
Organism: Rhodospirillales bacterium Ga0074136; assembly: GCA_001464375.1. Lineage (GTDB taxonomy): Bacteria > Pseudomonadota > Alphaproteobacteria > Acetobacterales > Acetobacteraceae > Neoroseomonas. The sequence continues at coordinate 41,986 of LNEW01000125.1, forward strand.
CGCCGCGGTGGTGGACCCCGCGATGCCGCGCCCCAGGGTGCCGAGCGCCACGCCGGCATCGGCGCCCACGCGGAACTGGCTGTCCAGCACCGCATCCAGCGCCTTGTCGTTCATGATGAGCATGACGACCTGCGCGTCCTGGATGCCGACCTGGAAGCCGATGGACCCGCCGCCCATGGTGTAGAAGGCCGGCGAGGACCAGGATCCGCCGCCGTCGCGCGCCACCAGCACGCAGTCGCCGCCTTGCCCTGCGATGACGAAGCCGCCTCGGATCACCCGCGGGCAGACCATGACGGCGCGGGCGCGGCCCAGCACCGAGCGCGCATCGGAACTGAGGTCGCCGATGTCGAAGACCTCGGTCAGCGAGAGCGTGGCTCGGTCGACCAGCGCCTGCTCCTCCGCCTGCGCGCGGGCATCGCGGGGACCGAGCGCCAGGCCAAGGCCGGCAAGGGCGAAGATAACGAGACGGCGCATGAGGCGAGCCTCCCAAGCCTTTGAGTGAACGCTGTTCTAGACCTGGGTGCGGGGCAAGACAAAGGTTTCGCGATGGCAGAAGCGTGAACAGCCGCGGGCGGTCAGCCGGCGACCGGCGTCCAGGGTTCCTCGTTCACCGCCGCGACGCGCCAATCGGCGCCGTGCTTCTCGATGCGGGTGAGCGAGAGGTTCTTGATGCTGAACACCAGCGCCTGGTCGGGCGTCAGGCCCATCGCATGGGCCAACGCGGCGCGGATCGACCCGCCATGGGCGATGATCACGACATCCTGGCCTTCCAGCAGCGTCGCCATGCGCTCCATCACGCCGGCGACGCGCGCCTGCACCTGGCGGAAGGATTCGCCGCCGGGCGGGTGTTCCTCCCCGCCATGCGGCCAGAAGGGGTGGGCGGGGCGGGTCAGCAAGGCCGGCAGGGCTTCGTGCGGAATGCCCTGCCAATCGCCCAGGTGCTGTTCCGCGAGGTCGGGTTCAGCCTCCAGCTCGGCCTCGGCATAGCCGGCGGCGAAGATGGCGGCGGCCGTGAAGCGCGTGCGCGACAGGTTGGTGACGCACCAGCGCGCCGGCTGCGGCAGGCGCTGCGCCAGCCAGCGATACGCCGCGGCTTCCTGGCGCAGCGCCAGGTCGCATAGCGCGACATCCATCGAGCCATACAGGACGGCGCGGGCGGAGGGTTCGACCAGGGCGTGGCGAACCAGGAAGAAGCGGGTCGGGGTCACGGGCAGCCCTCTACGGCGGAACCGCGCCGCTGGCCAGATGGCGCGGCGCGCGGGAGGATCGCGCCATGGACATTGCCATCCATGACACCTGGGCCCCCGGCGCGATCGGCGACATCGCCGCGCTGCACGCGCGCACCTATGCCGCCAGCCACGGGTTCGGCGCCTATTTCGAGGCGAAGGTGGCGCGCGAACTCGGTGACTTCCTGCTGCGCCTCGACCCCGCGCGGGACCTGTTCCGCTGCGCGGTGGGCGATGGCCGGGTGCTCGGTTCGATCGCGCTGGATTGCGGGGAGGACCCGGCCAGCGCGCATCTGCGCTGGTTCATCATGGACCCGGCGTTGCGCGGGCGGGGGCTGGGGCGGCGCTGGCTGGACGAGGCGATCGGCCGGGCGCGGCTCGTCGCCATGCCGGAAGTGCATCTGTGGACGCTCGCCGGCCTCGACGCCGCCGCGCATCTGTACGGCGCCGCCGGCTTCGTGCTGGACCGGGAGGTGACGGCGGAACAGTGGGGCCGCAGCGTGACGGAGCGGCGCCTGGTGTTGCCGCTCACTCCCCGATGTTGAGCAGCGCGCCGCGCACCCGTGCCTGCTGGAACTGCCACAGGAACACCCAGGCCGCGACCGCCAGCCACACGCCATCCAGCGCCACCGCCCAGGCCAGGTGATCCCAGGCGATCCGCCCCTCGATCAACGCTGCGCGCATGCCTTCGAACACGTGCGCCGCCGGGATGGCCAGCGCCACCGGCTGCAGCCAGCCCGGCAGGATCGCGACCGGGTAGAACACCGCCGCGAAGGGTGCGAGGCCGAACATCACGCCCCAGGCCAGCGCCTCGGCCCCCGCGCCGTGGCGCAGGATCAGCGCGGTGACCGCCAGCGCGACCGCCCAGCCCATCGCCATCAGCGCCGCCATCCAGGCCACCAGCACCGGCCCCATGGTCCAGACGCCGAAGCCGTACAACACGAAGGCCAGCACCATCGCCGCGCCGACGCCGATCGCGGTGCGCAGCACGCTCATCGCCGCCAGCCCCGCCACCAATTCCCATGGTCGCAGAGGGGAGACGAACAGGTGCCCCAGGTTGCGCGACCAGACTTCCTCCAGGAAGGAGATCGCGAAGCCCATCTGGCTGCGCAGCGTGACCTCCCACAGCAGCACCCCGCCGAGCAGCACGCCGGCGGCGATGGTCGCGCCGCCAGGCGCGCCCAAACCTGAAGGCGTCGCGCCGCCAGGCGCGCCCGCCAGACCATGGCCCTGCACGCCGACCAGGTAGGCGGTGACGAAGCCCCACACCACCATCTGCAGCACCGGCCAATACATCAGCTCCAGCACGCGCGGCCAGGACCGCCGGTACAGCGCCAGGTGCCGGTACATCAGCCCCCAGATGCGGCGCGACGATCCGCCACGCGCGCTGGGCGCGATCATGCCGCGCTCTCCGCCTTCGACCGTCCGCGGGCGATGTCGAGGAAGACCTCCTCCAGGTCGTCGCGCCCATATTTCGCCAGCAATGCGGCGGGGCTGCCGTCATCGACCATGCGCCCGCCCTTGAGCATCAGCACGTTGGAACACAGGCGTTCGACCTCGGCCATGTTGTGGCTGGCCAGCAGGATCGCCGCGCCGCTGGCGGCGCTGTAGCGTTCCAGCGTGCTGCGCACCCAGTCGCCGGTGTCGGGATCGAGGCTCGCCGTCGGTTCATCCAGCAACAGAAGCGCCGGGCGATTCACCAGCGCCTTGGCCAACGCGACGCGCGTCTTTTGCCCGGCGCTGAGCTGCCCTGCGGGGCGCTTGGCGAAATCGCCCAGGGCGAATTCCTCGACCAGTTCGGCGATCCGGCGCGTGGCGTCGGGCACGCCATACAGGTGGGCATACACGCGCAGGTTCTCCTCCACCGTCAGTCGGTGCGGCAGCGCGATGTAGGGCGAGGAAAAATTCATCCGCGCCAGCGCGGCGAAGCGGTCGCGCGCCATGTCATGGCCAAGGGCGACCACGCGCCCGGCGCTCGGCACCAGCAGGCCCAGCAGCATGGCGATGGTGGTGGACTTGCCCGCGCCATTGCCGCCGAGCAGCCCCCAGGTCTGCCCCATCGGCAAGGTGAACGACAGCGCGTCGACCGCTGGCGGGGCGCCGGCAGCGTAGGTTTTCGACAAGCCTTCAACCATCAGCGCGGGCGGTTCCATGCCGTGCATATCGGGGTTGCCGCCTGCCGCGCCAACCAGAGTCTTGGTGTGACCCTCAGGCGCCGGGCGGCCGGCATCCGCCGGCCTTGGCTTCGCGCCGTACACTCGGGCACCGGGCGCGGCCATTGGGTTGGGCGCGGTCGCGCCGTGCGCTCGCGGATCGCGGGTGGCGCGATCCGTTGGGTCGGCCCTGCGGCGCCGGTGAATGGGCGCGCGCCGCGATCCTCACGCGCCGGGCCGTCGGCTCTCGATCAGGCGGCCCTGGAACAGCGTGATGCCCATCTCCCAGCCCCATGCGATGGCGGCGGGGCGGTCCACGCCGGCCAGCACCACGGCCTCCGCCTCCGCCGGCAAGGCGGCGCGCAGGGCCTCGGCACCCGGCGTGCCGAGCGGCGGCAGCCCCTCGGACCAGCGTAGCCGCAGCAGCGCGGTGCCCGCGCGAGCCGGCGGCAGCGCCTGCAACGCGCCGGGCGCTGCCACGTCCAGCATCGGCCGGTGCCCGCGCAACAGCAGCACCTCCCGCGCGAAGGCGAAGCCGGCGGGGTCGGCGGCGGCTTCCTCGGCACCGATCGCGATGGTCAGCGCGCCGCGCAGCGCCGCCGGCCACATCGCATCCAGGCGCAGGAATTCCGGCGCGGTCACCGCATCGATCCCCAGCGTCAGCGAAAGCGGGCCCAGCCCGCGCAGTTCCCCGGCATGCGACAGGCCGGCCAGCAGCCGGGCATCGATGCTCCGGCGGAAGCGCCGCGCCAGCCAGGGCGTGCGCGCCAGGTCGCAGCCCGGCAGCAGCGCCGCACAGACATCCTCCAGCGCGACGCGACGGTCCTCCCAGAGCGGGTCGGGCGCGCCGCCACCCGGCACCAGGCGGCAGACCTTCCGCCGGCGCAGGAAGGCCGTGAGGTCGGCGGACAGCAGCGCGCGTTCCGCCTGGCCGATCGCCGCCCCGTCCGGCGCGCGCCCGGCGGCCGGCGGCGGCGGCACGCGCATGGCGGCATCGAGGCCCAGCGCCTCCTCGACCGCCGCCAGCACCGCCGCCGCCTGGTCCGGCAGGCGCAGCAATTCGAGCGCGGCGGCCTCCTGCGGGTCGAGCATGCCGGCGATGGCGTCGTGCGCGGCCGCCAGATGGTGGCCGGGCAGGCCTTCCACCGCGGCCAGCGCGGCGCGCGGCAGGTCGAAGACGCGGGTGCGGGAGGTGCGGCGCAGCCCCTCCCACCCCTCGCGCAGCAGCGCGAGCTGCGCTGGGCGGCGGTGCTGCGCCGACAGGCGGGAAGGGCGGAACACCAGCACGCGGCGCTCGACGCCGGCGGCGACGGTCTCGCGCACCAGCGCCGCCAGGCTGACCGCGCCCGCCGCGCCGGGTGGCGCGCCGAGCGCACCGATCACCGGGACCTCGGCGAGGATCACGCCGGCACCAGCGCGCCGAGCAGCGCCGGGTCGGCGCAGCCGGCGCGTCCCTCGGGCGTGGCAGCGGCCGCGCGCGTGGTGCACTGGGCGCGTGTGCAGCCGGCGGCCTGCGCGCAGGCCGCCATGCGCGTGGCGGCCATCACGGTGTCGATCCAGGGCCCGGCGAACCGCGCAATGCCGAGCGCGATGCCCCATTCCAGCGCCTCCTGGCCGTCCACGCCTTCCAGCACCAGGCGGGCGGGGTCGATGCGGCGCAGCGCCGCGCTGGCGCCGCGCCCGGCCAGGGCGGGTGACCAGGCGAGCAGCAGCAGGTCGGTGGGCAGGGCTTCCGGGGCCAGCAACGCCAGCGCGCCGGCGTCGATCCCGCGCGTGGCGAGCCCCCAGCCGGCATGGTGCAGGGCGCGGCGCCGGCCCGACAGGCCATCCGCCAGGGCTTCGCGCAGCGACAGCGCGGCGATCAGCGCCGGGGCGCCGGGCGGTTCGCCCTCAGGGGCCGGTGGGTCGGGCAACAGCGCGGCCGGCAGGTCGAGCAGCAACGGCACCGGCGCGGCCAGGCCAAGCAGCGCCTCGCGTCCCGCGGGGTCGGCCAGCAGGCCGGGCAGCCGGGCGCGCAGGCGGTCGCAGGCATGGCGCAGCAGATCGGGGTCCTCGGCGGCGGGGCCGAGATGCGCCGCCAGCGCCGCCGCCGGCAGCCGCAACCGCAGCAGCGCGAGCCGCCGTGGCTGGCCGGCGGCGATGTGCAGCACGCCGTCGCGCCGCAGCAACGTGGGCAGCGGGGCGGCGTCGGCCAGCGTCTCCAGGCCGGCGGGCGCGGGGGCGGGCGGCGGCCGCGGCGCGGCGGGCACCGGCGCGGGCAGGGCCAGCAGGACCGCCATGGCTTCGGGCAGGTGGAGCCGTTCGGGGGCGGTGCCGAACAGGCGCAGCAGCGCGGCCTCGGCACGGGCGGCGTCGGGCGGGTCGGTCTCGGTCAGCAGCAGGTCGCCGGTCGCGGTCTCCAGGAGGGCGCCGCCGCGCGCCCGGCCGGCTTCCTCGAGCAGGGCGAGGGCGACGCGCCGGCGCGCATCGGTGCCTGGGGCGGGCAGGTGCAGCGCCAGGCGGCCGGGCGGGCCGCGCAGGGCCCGGCGGATGGCCTCGGGTCCTGGGCCGGCGGCGGGGCCGGGCGGCACGGCAAGGGCCAGCGGCCCGGCCGGGCCATCGGCGGTGGAGAAAACCTGCGACGGCATCCCTGCATCCTGCGAGGGCGCGGCGGTGGCGCCCGCGCGCATCCCGCAGGATCACACCGGGCGATGAAGGAAGCGTTTGCGATTCACCCCATCGAAATCGGGGCCAGGACATCGTATATGTATGCCAACGAACCCCTGCCGGAGACGCCAACCAAGATGCGCCGAACCGCTTCCCTCCTGACCGCGATGGCCGCGCTGGCCTTCGTTCTCACACCGATCCTGGCCGAGGCCCGGCCCGGTGGCGGCGGATCCTCGGGCAGCCGCGGCAGCCGCACCTACTCCGCGCCGCCCGCCACGCAGACCGCGCCCGGCGGCGCGCAGCGCATGGACCGCACGGCGACGCAGCCGGCCAGCCCCGGCGCCGTCTCGCGCCCGGGTGCGGCGCCCGGCGGGGCCCCGGCCTCGCGCGGCTTCTTCGGTTCCTTCGGCGGCGCGCTGCTGATGGGCGGGCTGATCGGCGGCCTGCTGGGCTTCGGCCTGTTCGGCGGTGGTGCCGGCTTCGGCGCCATCCTGGGCATGCTGCTGCAGGTCGCGCTGGTCGGCATCCTGGTGATGCTGGTGGTGCGGTTCTTCCGCCGCCGCCAGCAGCCGGCACTCGCCAATGGGCCGCAGGCCCATGCCTTCCAGCCGCAGCCCGAGGCCAAGCAGTTCGGTGGTGCCGGCGGCATGAAGGCCGCCGCCCCGGCCGCGCCGGTGGCGATCGGGCCGGCCGACTACCAGGGCTTCGAGCGCACCCTGGTCGAGGTGAATGCCGCCTGGTCGAAGCGCGACCTGGCTGCCCTGCGCGCCGTCGCAACGCCCGAGATGGTATCGTACTTCGCGCAGGACCTGCGCGACCTGGAAGCGCGCAACTGGCGCAACGAGACGCGCGACGTGCGCCTCGAACAGGGCGACCTGGCCGAGGCCTGGAGCGAGGATGGCGAGGACTACGCCACCGTCGCGATGCGCATCTCGATGCTGGATGCCACCTTCGACAACGCGACGAACGACGTGGTCGAGGGCAGCACGGTCAAGCGGACCGAGGCAACCGAGGTCTGGACCTTCGTGCGCAAGGGTCCGGGCGGGCGGTGGATGCTGTCGGCGATCCAGCAGACCGCCACCGCCTGAGGGCCTGGCGCCACGATCGAACGGAGAAAGGCCTCCCGCCCTGGCGGGGGGCCTTTTTCATGCGCGGTGGCGTAGCCGGCGCCGAGCGCGGCTTGGCGGCTGGGGCGCCCCGGCGCCCCGTCAACGCTCCAGGAACACCCGCACCGGCACCAGCGACGCCTCCGGCGCTTCCTCCTGCGGCACATGGCCGAGGCCCGGCAGGACCACGAGGTCGGCGCGCGGCAGCACGGCCAGCCAGTCCTGGCCATGGCTCGCCGGGATCATGCGGTCCTGTTCGCCCCACAACAGCAGCACGGGTTGCGTGAGGCGCGGCAGGAGCGGGCGCGGGTCCTCGAGCACATGCTGCGCCATGCGCGCCAGAATCGCCGGGCGCACGCCGGGCGCGCGCAGCAGGTCGTGCGCGCGGCTCACATCGGACTCGGCCATGCGCGACGGATCGGCATAGGCGGGGGCAAGGGTGGCGCGCACCATGCTGCGCGGCATCATCCAGGGCAGCAGGTGGACCACCGGCGGCACCGGCTCCGGCGCGCCATAGGGGCGGCCGGGGCTGGCGAAGCCGTCGGGTGCCACCAGCACCAGGCGCCGCACGCGCGTCGGTTCCGCCAGCGCGAAGCGCCAGGCGATCCGCCCACCCATGGAATTGCCCACCACATCAGCCTGCGCGATGCCGAGCCTGTCCATCAGCGCGGCCAGCACGACCGACGCGCGCGCGTCGGAATAGTCGCCGGTCGGGTCGGGGCCGGTCAGCGCGAAGCCCGGCAGGTCGATGCGCACCACGCGGAAGCGGTCGGCCAGCAGCGTCGCCCAGCCTTCCCAGGTGTGCAGGCTGGCGCCGAAGCCGTGCAGCATGATGACGGCCGGCCCGTCGCGCGGGCCGGTGTCGCGGATGTGCAGGCGCAGCCCCGCCACATCCAGGAACGCCGAGGGCGGCCCGGCATGCGCGGCGCGCAACACGGCAGCGTCCTCGTCAGGCGTGTAGAGCCACATCGCGGCACCGATCACCAGAATGAGAAGCCCCGCGCCGATCCAGGCGAGCACGCGCCGGGCCCGCCGCATCAGGCGCCCTCGCAGCCCTTGGCGCGCAGGGCTTCCAGCACCCAGGCGCGGTCATAGGTACCGGCATCGATCGCCGCCTGGGCCTTCTGCTCCTTGGCGTTGTGCGCCTCGGCGGCCGCGATGACGGCTTCCGCATGGGCGCGCGGGACAACCACCACGCCGTCGGCATCCGCCACGATCAGGTCGCCCGGCATCACCACCTGGCCGCCGCAGGCGATCGGGTGGCCGATCTCGCCGGGGCCGTCCTTGTAGGGCCCGGACGGCGTCGCACCACAGGCCCAGACGCCGATGTCCATCGCCGCCAGCGCATCGACATCGCGCACCGCGCCATCGAGCACGATGCCCTGCACGCCGCGCTTCTGCGCGTGCCCGATCATCAATTCGCCCATCAGCGCGATGGAGAGATCCCCCGCGCCATCGCCCACGATGATGTCGCCCGGCGCGGCCATGTCGCAGGCGCGGTGCAGCAGCAGGTTGTCGCCCGAGCGCGCCTTCACGGTGAAGGCCGGCCCCGCGATCACCTTGCGGCCGCCGAAGGGGCGCAGGCCGCCGCGCATGGTCTGGATGCGGTTCATCACGTCGCCGATGTTGGCGGCCGGGAGTTTCAGGGCGCGGGCGCAGAGGTCTGGTGCCACGCGCTGCGTCACGGGGGCGATGCGGAAGCCGATGGTCATGCGCTGGTCCTGGTCTGTGGGCTCACGCATGGCAGCATGGCCGTGCGCAGGCAACCAGGGGGTGCTCCCGCGGGAGGCGCGCATCCGCGCCCCCGCGATCAGGGCACCACGATGCGCATCGGCTTTGGCGCCGGGCCGACCGCGACGGGCAGGCACGCCGCCGGATCGCCATCCGCCTGGACCGGGATGTCGGGACCCTCGAGCCGCACCTCGGCGGCGCGGTGGATTTCCACGCTGGTCAGGCGCGACAGCAGGCCGAGCGGCAGCGCCGCGCCGTAGCGCATGGCGGCGAGGGCGCCGGCGCCGCGGAACAGCGCGACGTGAAAGCCTTCCTCCCGCGGGTCGGCGCCGGGGGCGAGCAGGAAGCGCCCGGCATACAGCCGCCCCTTGGTGACGATGACGCTGGCCGCCGCATCCTCCCGCCCATCCAGCACGCAGCGGATCGGTGCGAAGGGGTAGCGCGGCATCTCGCGCAGCGTCTGCGCCACATAGGCACCCTTGCCGATGACGCGCTTCAGCCCGGTACGCAGGTGGTGCACCACCGCGGCGTCGAAGCCCGCACCCAGCATCTGCACGAACAGCAATTCGCGCCCATCGGCGTAGTGCGCCAGGCCCGGATGCAGCAGCGCCGTGCGCCCCATCGCCAGCACCGCCGCCGCGCCCGCCGGCGTGCGCGGCAGGCCCAGTTCCAGCGCCAGGACATTGGCGGTGCCGAGCGGCAGGACACCGAGCGCGGTCTCCGATCCCGACAACCCCGCCGCGACCTCGGCGATGGTGCCGTCCCCGCCGGCGGCGACCACGATCGGCACGCCGTCCCGCGCCGCATCGCGCGCGATCTCGACCGCATGGCCGCGCCGCGCGGTGTCGGCCACCTCCGGCCGCATGCCCAGGCCGCGCAGCAGGTCGAGTGCCACGAGCAGCCGGCGTCGGCGGCGGGCGCCGGCGGCGGGGTTGAAGACGATCATCATGCGCACGGCCATCGGGCGGGCCTTCTGGCAGCGGGGTGGTGACGATTCGGCGACGCTTCGACGACCACAGCATGACATGGCGGCGCGCGAAGCCTTTGCGCCGCATGCTTCATGCAGGATTCACACGCGGCACCGCGGCCGCACTGTATCCGCCACCGCACTTGCAGCACGCCGCCGGAGTCGCGCGGGCGCCCCGCGCGACGGGGCGCCGTTCCGGAGAGCTTCGGATGCACGATGTCACCCCGCGCCGCCGCTACCGCAGCATCTTCCTGTCGGATGTCCATCTCGGCACCAAGGGAGCGCGTGGCGACTTCCTGGTGGATTTCCTGAAGAAGGTGGAGTGCGAGCGCCTGTACCTGGTCGGCGACATCATCGACGGCTGGCGCCTGCGCAAATCCTGGTACTGGGATGCCGACCACGACGAGGCGATCCGCCTGATCCTGCGCATGGCACGCCACGGGACCGAGGTGATCTACATCCCTGGCAACCACGACGAGATCTTCCGCGACTGGCTGGGCCTCGAATTCGCCGGCGTGAAGATGGTGCGCGAGGCCGAGCACACCGCCGCCGACGGCCGCCGCTTCCTGGTGATCCATGGCGACGAATTCGACGGCGTGATCCGCTACGCCAAGGTGATCGCGCACCTGGGCGACTGGGCCTATGACTGGGCGCTGTTCCTGAACCGCTGGTTCAACGCGGCGCGCCGGCGCCTGGGCTATCCCTACTGGTCGCTGTCGCAGTGGCTGAAGCGCCAGGTCAAGGAAGCGGTGAAGGCGATCGACCGCTTCGAGACCGCGCTGGCGAACGAGGCAAAGCGCCGCGGCCTGGATGGCGTGATCTGCGGGCACATCCACCATGCCGAGATGCGCGTGGTGCAAGGCGTGCTCTACATGAACGACGGCGACTGGGTGGAATCCTGCACCGCCCTGGTCGAACACGCCGATGGGCGGTTCGAGCTGGTGGATTGGGTGCAGGAGAACCGGCTGTCCTTCGCGCGCGCGCCGAAGCGCGCGCCGGCCGCGCTGCCGGTGGCGTGACCCGCCATGGATGATGCGCCCCTGGCGGCCGACAGCATCGGTTCGCGCACCGCGCCCTTGCGCATCCTCATCGTATCCGACGCCTGGTTCCCGCAGGTGAACGGCGTGGTGCGCACCATGTCCATCGTCGCCGACCAGCTGCGCGCCGGCGGCGACACGGTCGAGGTGATCGGCCCCGACCGCTTCGTGAACATCCCGATGCCCGGCTATGCCGAGATCCGCCTGGCGATCGCACCGGGGCGGCGGCTGCGCGCGCTGGTCGAGGCCTTCGCGCCGGACGTGGTGCATATCGCCACCGAAGGGCCGCTCGGCTGGGCGATGCGCGGACTGTGCCGCAAGCGCGGCTGGCCCTTCACCACCGCTTTCCACACTCGCTTCCCTGACTATCTGCACGCGCGCACGCGCATTCCGGTGGCGTGGTCCTGGGCGGTTATGCGGCGCTTCCACAATGCCGGCGCGGGCACCTTCGCCGCCACGCGGTCGTTGCGCGAGGAACTGGTGTCGCGCGGCTTCACCAAGGTGCGCGCCTGGACACGCGGGGTGGACCTGGCGCGGTTCCGCCCCGAGCCGCGCGACCCGTGGGAGGGGCTGGCGCGGCCGGTGTTCCTGTATGCCGGCCGCGTGGCGGTGGAGAAGGGGATCGAGGCGTTCCTCGCGCTCGACCTGCCAGGCACCAAGGTGGTGGTTGGGGACGGGCCGGCGCGTGCGGGGCTGAT
>LNEW01000126.1 GCA_001464375.1 Rhodospirillales bacterium Ga0074136
CGGGACCCGCTGGGTGCCGCCGCGCGCCTGCTGCGCTGGCAGATGGCGGCGCGGCGCGGGCAGGTGCTGGAAGCGCCCTGGGTGGAAGGCCCGGCCGGCCTGGTGCGGCTGCGCCTGAAGCGCGGCCTCTCCTCCGCCACCGCCTGCTGGTATGCGGGCCTGACCGATCCGGCCGAGATGGGCTTCGTCCTGCAGGCGCTGCGGCCGCACGACCGCATGGTCGATGTCGGGGCGAATGTCGGCGTCTATGCGGCACTCGCCGCCGGCGCGGTCGGCGCACAGGTGCTGGCGCTGGAACCGGCGGCGGAGACGCTGCCCGACCTGCGGGCGATGGTGGCGCTGAACGGCATCGCGGATCGCGTCGGGATCCGTGCGGTCGCGGCGGGTGCCGCACCCGGCGTGCTGCGGTTCACCACGGGGCGCGGCACCACCAACCACGCAGCCACGGATGGCGCGGTCGAGGTGCCGGTCGAGACGCTCGACAGGCTGGCCGCAGGCGCGCCGCCACTTTTCATCAAGGTGGACGTGGAGGGCGATGAGCCGGCAGTGCTGGCCGGGGCGGCGGGCCTGCTCGCCGGCGCAGACCTGCGCGCGGTGGTACTGGAGACGGCGGGTTCAACGGATGGTCCCGTCGAGGCCCTTATGCGTGCAGCCGGATTCACGCCTTTCGCCTACGATCCTTTCCGGCGCGCCCTCAGCGCGCGGAACGGCCCTGGGCGACCGAACACGCTGTATCTGCGTGACCTCTGCTTCTGGGAGCAGCGCCTGGCCACAACCCCGCCGGTGCGGGTGTTTGGCCGGCTGCTGTAGCGGCCCGCGAGATTCATCGGCGTAGGCACCGGGGCCGCGGCATCGCGTTGGGCAGGCGTCGGAAATCTTGACACATTGCCCGAAGGCTCGGCCCGGGCAGGGCCATGACTCGTTTCAAGACAATGCCTTACGAGAGCGGCACAAGGCTTGCTCCCAATCGCGTCAGCAAGCGGTGAAGGCCGGAGCATCCGCCCGAGCCGGCATTCTTGCGCCAAAGGAGCCTGTATCTTGAAGCTGTCATTTCCCGTTTGCCTGACGGCGGTTCTTCTCGCCACCCCCGTGATGGCCGCCCCGATCGTGCACGACACGATCGCCGAGTTCTCCAGCATCACCGCGAATCAGGGCGTGATGGGGAATGGCGGCCCTGTCTCCGCGGCACGCTCAAACATCGGCAACATGTTCGACAATGACATGACGACCATGTTCTCGCTCGGCCTCGGGGGGACCGGCGCTGGCGGTACGATCGACTTCGTGATCTCCCCGTTGACCAACCTGATCGCCAGCGGGTCCGTCATCGAACTGACCAACATACGGTCCGGCCACCGTGAGGCTGCGAAGCTGTTCCTCGGCATCAACGGCGGCAGCTACACCTACATCGGCAACCTGGTGAACGGCGAGTTTGCCGGCGGCGCCGCAGTGGTGAACGTCAATCCTTCGGTCGCGACGCTGTCTTTCTCGACGGTGGGCGCCAACAACATCTTCGGGCTGACGGTGACCAGCGGTGCCTTCAATTCCCTGCGCCTCGAGGACATCTCGCCCAATGACGGAGCGACCCGCGACGGCTTCGACATCGCGGAGTTCGAGGTGACATCGGTCCCGGTGCCCGAGCCCGCGACCCTGGCTCTGCTTGGCGCCGGCCTGCTCGGGCTCGCCGCCGCCAAGCGCCGACGCCGCTAAGGGCTGGCGGGCGCGTCCACCAGCGACGCGCTCAGCCGAGCCGTTCGATACCGCCCATCCAGGGGCGCAGCACCTCGGGAACCAGGACGCTGCCGTCCTCCTGCTGGAAGGTCTCCATCACCGCGATCAGCGCGCGCCCCAGGGTGTGCAGGAACTGGTTGCCCTTGCCTTCCTTCGGCTTGAAGCGCCCGTTCATGCGCCGCGCCTGGAAGTCCCGGCAGTTGGAACACGACGAAATCTCCCGCCACGCCCCCTGCCCCGGCAGCCACACCTCAAGGTCATAGGTGCGCGCCGCGCCGAACCCGGTATCGCCGGCACACAGGAACACGCGGCGCCAGGTCAGGCCGAGGTCGGTCAGCACGCGCTCGGCGCAGCGCGTCATGCGTTCGTGCTCCGCGGCCGAGGCGTCGGGGGTGGTGATCGACACCATCTCGACCTTGGCGAACTGGTGCTGGCGCAGCATGCCGCGGGTGTCGCGTCCCGCGCTGCCCGCTTCGGAGCGGAAGCAGGGCGTCAGCGCGGTCAGGCGCAGCGGCAGGTCGGCCTCGGGGAAGATCTCCTCCATGGCGAAGCCGGTCAGCGGCACCTCGGCGGTCGGGATCAGCCAGCGTCCATCGGTGGTGCGGAACAGGTCGTCGGCGAACTTTGGAAGTTTGTCGGTGCCATAGGCGACGGCGTCGTTGACCAGCAGCGGGACCGAGGCCTCGGTATAGCCGTGCTGGTCGGTGTGAAGTGCGAGCATCCATTGCCCGAGCGCGCGTTCCATCCGCGCGAGCGGGCCCTTCAGCACGGTAAAGCGACTGCCGGCGATCTTCGCCGCGATCGCGAAATCCATCAGGCCGAGCGCCTCGCCGAGTTCGAAATGCTGCTTCGGCGTCAAGGCGAAGGCGGGAATGTCGCCGTGCTGGTGGAGCACGACGTTGGAGGATTCGTCGCGGCCGTCGGGGACTTCGGGGTCGAGGGTGTTGGGGAGGATTTCGAGCAACGCTACCTGCTCGCGTTCCGCGGCGCCGGCGATGGCCTCCAACTGCGTCATCTCGTCGCGCAGCGCCACAGCCTCTGCTTCCAGGGCCACGGTATCGCCGCCCTGGCGCTTGGCGATGCCGATCTCCTTGGCAATCGCATTGCGGCGCGACTGCTTGTCCTGCAACGCGGTCTGGGCGCTGCGGCGGGCTTCGTCACAGCGCAGGATCGCCGTCGACTGCGCCTCCAACCCCCGCCGCGCCAACGCCGCATCGAATCCCGCCGGATCGGCGCGGATCGCCCTGATATCGTGCATCGCCTTGTTCCCAGTCCCGTCCCGCGCGACCCAGCCTCAGCCCATCCGGCTTAGGCCGGCGACGAAGTCTCGAACCTCGTCCACGTCCCAACTCGTCCCCTCGCGCCAGAACCGCAGCAGCGCCGCGCGATTGCTGTCGACCCACGGACCGACCAGCCGCTCGCCGTCGCGCGCGACGGGCGCCGTCAGCCCCTCGTTCACCGCGCGCGGCGGCGCCTCCAGCGTGATCACGAGGCACGGCAGATCGCGCCCCGCCCTGCCTGGAAACCACTTAACCCGAGGCCCGTGAGACCCCATCGCCGTCGAGATGAACACCGTCCCGGCGAGCCCGGTATACCTGGTGGGAAGATTGACCATCTCGACCAAGTCATCCGCAGCCTGCGACGCACCGAGCCGCGCCTGTTCCTCTTCGAACCCGGCGCCGGTCATCAATCACTCCTCCCGCTTCGGCGCCACCCACCGCGCCGCGAAGATCGAGATCTCGTAGAGCAGGATCAGCGGTATCGCGAGGCCGATCTGGCTGATGATGTCCGGCGGCGTGATGATCGCCGCTACCACGAACATGATCACGATGGCATAGCGCCGCCCCTTGCGCAGCGTCTCCACGTTCAGGATGCCGACCTTGATCAGCAGAGTCAGCAGAACGGGCATCTGGAACGCCACGCCGAAGGCCAGGATCATGTGCATGACCAGCGACAGGTATTCGCCGACCTTCGCCTCCAGCTGGATCGGGATGCCGCCCGACCCCGGCGGCGTCTCGAACGAAATGAAGAACTGCCAGGCCAGCGGGAAGATGAAGTAGTAGGCCAGCGCGGCGCCCATCACGAACAGCACCGGCGATGCCAGCAGGAACGGATAGATCGCCCGCTTCTCGCTCCGGTACAGCCCCGGCGCGATGAACAGCCAGAGCTGCGTCGCCCATATCGGGAAGCTGATGAAGGCCGCGCCGAAGAACGCCACCTTCAGGTAGGTGAAGAACGCCTCGTACAGCGCGGTGAAGATCATCCGCCGCTCGCCGCCGCCCTGCTGGACCAGGATGTCGGCCAGCGGCTGCGCCAGGAAGGCGTAGATCTGCTGCGAGAAATAATAGCAGACCGCGAAGGCGATGATGAACGCGCCGACCGACCACAGGACCCGCGTGCGCAGTTCCTTCAGGTGGTCCATCAACGGCATCGGCTTGTCGTCGATGACGTCTTCGTCGGTGTTGGAGGACACGGCGCCGGTTCCCTACACGCTCGGGCTGGTGGTGGTGGCCGGCTTCGGCGCGGGTTCCGCGGGCGGTGCCGCGATTGGCTCGGGCACGGGCTCCGGCAAGGCGGGCTCCGGCATGGCGGGCGTTGCCATCGCGATCGGCGGCGGGGTCGATGGCGGAACGAAGGCCGGCGCATCGATCGGCGGCGCCGGCGGCGGCGGGGGCGGCGGCGCCCATCGCGCCACGTCCGGCGGCACGAAGGACGGCGCGTTGTCGGGCACCGGCGGCGGCGTGTAGGCCGGCGCCGTGTAGCTGTCCTTCATCGGGTCGTCGAAGGCCTTCCGCACGGACCCGTCGCCATCAACGTGCTTTTCGATCTCGCCCTTGATGTCGAAGTTGCGGATGTCGCTGATGGTGTTGCGCACATCCGCGATCTGGTTGCGCACGTCGTCCAGCTTGGCCTCGCGCACCAGCTCGTCGGCCTGCTGCTGGAATTCCGCGACCTTGCGCTTCATCCCCTGGATACCGCGCGCAAGGCCCTTGATCGCCTCGGGCAGCTCCTTGGGCCCGATGACGACGAGCGCCACCACGGCAATCAGCGCGATCTCTGTCCAGGCAAGATCCAGCATGGGTTCCTTGTCCCCCGGCTCCACTGCCCGCGGGGGACGCCCCGTTAGCAGGAAGCCGGCACGCCGCCAATGCGGCCCTCCCCTATCTAGGGAGCCTCGGGCGGAAAGACGAAGGCCCGTTCCGGATCGAGCGCGACCGTCACGCGTTCCCCGCGCGCCAGGCGCCGCCCGGGCGGCAGGCGGGCATGCAGGTGCAGCAGGCCGCCCGCGCCATCGGGCAAGGCGAGGTGGACCATGGTGGTTGCGCCGAGCAGGCGGCAGGCCTCGACCTCGGCCTCCCGGGCATCGCCGCCGCCCAGGCGCAGCCCCTCGGGGCGCACCAGCACATCGACCGCCGCGCCCTCCGCCGCCGCGCCGGCCGGCAGGGCGCCGATCGCGGTCTCCGCCAGGCCGGCCCGCACCCGGCCAGGCAGGCGGTTCACCTCGCCCAGGAAGGTCGCGACATAGGGGTCCACCGGGTCGAAATACAGCGCCTCGGGCGGGCCAAGTTGCAGGATCCGCCCCTCCCGCATCAGGGCGATGCGATCGCCCATGAACATCGCTTCCTCGGCGTCGTGCGTCACCAGCAGGGTGGCGATGCCGGAGGTCTGCAGCACATGCAGCGTATCGTCGCGCACCTGTTCGCGCAGCCGTGCGTCCAGGCTGGCGAAGGCCTCATCGAGCAGCAGCACCGCCGGGCGTGGCGCCAGCGCGCGGGCCAGCGCCACCCGCTGCTGCTGGCCGCCCGAGAGCATGTGCGGAAACGCATCCCGGTGGGCGCCGAGCCCGACCCGCGCCAGCGCATCCGCCACCCGCGCGCCGCGTTCGGCCTTCGGCACGAAGCGCAGGCCGAAGGCGATGTTCTCGGCGACCGTCAA
>LNEW01000127.1 GCA_001464375.1 Rhodospirillales bacterium Ga0074136
GCCGGCACCCACGTAGATGCCCTGCACCCGCGGATCCCAGCTCTGCGCCTGAGCGGTCGCAGCCATCGGCAACGACAGCAGCGTCGCGGCAAGAAGCGCCTTTTTCAGGCTCATGGGAATTCTCCTGCTCGTGGCCCCTCGGGACCGGAAAATGAGACCTGCGCTGTGCAACCACGTGGTGCCGCGCCGGAACATCGTTGTTCTAGCACTCAAAAACGGCCGCGCCATACCTCGTGTGAAGGTTCATCGGTGACTGTGGCGCGGATGCAACGGGCAGGGGTGGCAAATCCGTCACAAGCCCTCCAGGGCCTGCGAATCGGTCATGCCCGACAGGCTGCCGGCGGGCAGGAGGCGTGTCGCGTGGCCCATCTTGCGGCCCGGCCGCGCCGAATCCTTGCCGTAGAGATGCGCGACGATTCCCGGAGTCGCGACCAGCCGCGGCCAGGCTTCCATGCCCTCGGGACCGATCAGGTTGCGCATCACGGCGTCGTGGTGGCGGGCGGGGTCTGCCAGCGGCAGGCCGGCCACCGCGCGGATATGCTGTTCGAACTGCGAGGCGGCGCAGGCATCCATCGTCCAGTGGCCGGAATTATGCGGCCGGGGGGCGATCTCGTTGCCCAGCAGCGTGCCGTCGGGCAGCAGGAACATCTCGAGCGCCACCACCCCGACCAGGTCGAGTCCGTCCGCCACGGCCGCGACATGGGCGCGCGCCGCGGCGGCGGCGGCGGCCGGCAGCCGGGCAGGGGCGAAGGACAGGTCCAGGATGTGGTGCGCGTGGCGGTTCTCCGCCGGGTCGTAGACCGCCATGGCGCCATCGGCACCGCGCGCGGCGATGGCGGAGATCTCGGCGGCGAAGGGCACGAAGGCCTCCAGCACCAGCGGCCGCGGGGCGAGGCGGGCGAAGGCGGGGGCCAGGTCGCCGGGCGTGCGCAGCACCGCCTGGCCACGGCCGTCATAGCCGAGCCGGGTGGTCTTGAGCACGGCGGGCAGGCCCAATTCGGCGACGGCGGCCCGCAGGTCGGCCTCGGTCTCGACCGCGCGCCAGGGGGCGACGGGCACGCCGATGCGGCCGAGGAAGGCTTTCTCGGCCACGCGGTCCTGGCAGGTGGCCAGCGCGGCCAGGCCCGGGCGGCATGGCACCAGGGGGGCCAGGGCCTCCAGCGCGGCGGCGGGGACGTTCTCGAATTCGAAGGTGACGACGGCGACCGATGCGGCGAAGCGTGCCAGGGCGTCGCGGTCCTCATAGCCCGCGACGGTGCGGTGCGCGGCGACCTGCATGCCGGGCGAATCGGGCTCGGGCGCGTAGATGTGGCAGGCGTAGCCCAGCCGTGCGGCGGCCAGCGCCGACATGCGGCCCAGTTGCCCGCCGCCCAGGATGCCGATGACGGAGCCCGGGGGCAGGGGGGTCGCGGTCATGCCGGCAGGTCCGGCACGCTGTCGGTCTGCGCGGCCCGCCAGGCGGCCAGGCGGGCGGCCAGGTCGGGGTCGGCCAGGGCAAGGATGGCGGCGGCGAGCAGGCCGGCATTCACCGCGCCGGCGCGGCCGATGGCCAGCGTGCCGACCGGGATGCCGGCGGGCATCTGGACGATGGAGAGCAGGCTGTCCATGCCCTTCAGCGCGTGGGATTCGACCGGCACGCCAAGCACCGGCAGGGCGGTCATGGATGCCGCCATGCCGGGCAGGTGCGCGGCGCCGCCGGCACCGGCGATGATGACCTGCAGCCCGCGCGGGGCGGCGCCACGCGCATAGGCAAAGAGCCGTTCGGGCGTGCGGTGGGCGGAGACCACGCGGGTTTCGTGCGGCACGCCGAGGCGTTCGAGTGTCTCGGCGGCGTGGCGCATGGTCTCCCAGTCGGACCGACTGCCCATGATGATGCCGACCAGGGGCGAAGCGCCCGGAACCTGTGTCATGCGACCCTACCCAAGCGAAACACCCACAAACTCTGGCCGGCGCGGCGGGCCGGGAGCGAACGGCGCGACCGCGCCCAGACCATCGGCCGCAGCCGATACGCCAGTGCGGGGCGCCAAGCCAAGGCCGGCGCCCGAGGGACGGACAGACATCATCGAGCCGCGCGGATGCGCGGCGCCCGGCGTCCGAGGGTCAAAACAACCCCTCAAGCAATGATGTCCGGCACCAGCCGCCCTTCGAGCCAGGCGACCTCATCCTTCAACTTCAGCTTGCGCTTCTTCAGCCGCTGCAACTGCAACTGGTCCACCGCCGACCCGTCGAGGCGCGCGATGACGGTGTCGAGGTCGCGGTGCTCGCTGCGCAATTCGTGCAGGCGGCGCAGCATGGCGTCACGGTCGGCGATCATGGCCGTCGGCCCCGAGGCGGAATGGGTGGGAACGAAGATGTGGGATGCATTCCTGCTCGCATCGCCCTTATCATGCCAGGGCCGGGGCGCGACAGCCATTCCCGGTCGTCGCACCCGCGGTTTTCCGGGGGCCGGGATACCGGCCCCGAACCCAGGTCTCGGCCTTGAAGGCCGCGGCCCGAAGCCGGATAGGATGCGCAACGCATGCCGCTTGATGCCCGGATCGCCTCCCTCGAGACCCGCCACGCGGCGCTCGACCGTCGTATCCAGGACGAAGACCGACGCCCGATGCCCGATGGGCAGGAACTGGCCCGGCTGAAGCGCGAAAAACTACGCCTGAAGGAGGAGATGGAGCGCCTGAGGGCCGCCACCCGCCACTGAGGCGCGCGGCCCGTCGGGGCGAAGGCCCATGGTATGCCGGCGGCCCCCCGGGCTGCCGGCATACGCGTGTCCCGCGTTTCATTGACCGCTTGGGATGCCGGGTTCGAGACTGCGCCGGCAGGCGCATTCCCAAACAGGCGGTCAGGCGGCGTCGTCCGTCGGCTGGGCTTCGAGCGGCGCGACGCCGCCGATCGCGGCGACCACCGCGTTCAGGTCGCCCTGGCTGCACAGGCCCAGGATCACCGGGTCGCGCGGCTTGATGTTGGCGCTGTTCCAGTGGGTCTTGTCACGCACCTTGGCGATGGTGTCCTTGGTGGTGCCGAGCAGCTTGGCGATCACCGCATCGGGCAGGGTCGGGTAGTTGCGCATCAGGAAGGCGATGCCGTCCGGGCGGTCGTTGCGCTTGGAGACGGGCGTGTAGCGGCCACCCTTGGCGCGCTGCTTGGGCAGCACGATGGTGCTTTCCTGCAGCACCAGCCGCGCCTCGGGGCTGGCTTCGCAGCGGGCGATTTCCTCGCGCGTCAATTGCCCGGTGGCGATCGGGTCGAAGCCGACGATGCCCTGCGCGACCTCGCCATCGGCGATGGCCTGGATCTCAAGCGGATGCATGCCGACGAAATCGGCGATCTGGTCGAAGGACAGGGACGTCTTGTCGATCAGCCACACGGCGGTGGCTTTCGGCATCAATGGCTGGGGCATGGGCGGACCTCGGTGGCCGGGGGGCAGGAGCGAACCCCCGCGACAATGTGCGACCCCCTATAATGACGCGGCAGGGCAGGGTCAAAGCCCTGATTGCGGGAAATGGGCCGCGGTTGCAGGGTCAAGGCCTTGATCGCAAAGGAGGCGCCCCAATGGTCGGCCCGGAACAGGACGAGTTGCCCCGCAAGCGCCAGGTGCTCGAGAAGCCGCGCTTTGACGGCTGGGATGTGGGGCAGCTGCGCGAGTACATCGCGGAGTTGCAGGCGGAGATCGCGCGCGCGGAGGCCGGGATCGAAGCGCGGGAGGGCCACCGGGCGGCGGCGGAGGCGTTCTTCCGCAAGGGGTGAAGCCGATGCCGGCGTGAGCCCGGCAGGGCCGCGCAGCGCCGGGCGCCGCTGCGCCGGCCTGCTCAGGCGATGACCGTCACGTCCGCGGCGGTGAGGCCGCCGGCACCGACGCCGGTGAAGGTCGCGATCACCACCGACGCGGCCGCGCCGGTGCCGTCCACATCCCACAGGAGCTGGCCGGTCGAGGTGTTGAACACGACCTGGCCGATGCCGGCCGCGGAGGTTGCGGCCCCGGTGGCATTCTCGGCGAAGCGGCCGGTCGCCGCGAGGTCGATGCCGGCGAACAGGCCGCCACCGAAACCCGCGGCCCGGATCATCACCTGGTCGTCGCTGGCCAGGAAGTCGGCGACGACATCCCCGCCCTGTGCCGCGACGTCGAAGCGGAACACGTCGGCGCCGCTGCCGCCGGCCAGGCTGTCGATGTTGGCGCCGCCGATCAGCGTGTCGTTGCCGGCGCCGCCGACCAGCGTGTCATTGCCGAGGCCGCCGGACAGGAGGTTGTTGCCGGTGGAGCCGAGGATGATGTTGGCCAGCCCATTGCCGGTGCCGTTCACGTTCAGCGCGCCGGTGAGTTCCAGCACCTCGACCTCGGCGGCCAGGACGTGGCTGCCGGCGCTTCGCACCGTGTCGATGCCGCCGCCGGCGAGTTCGACGACGGTGTCGATGGCATCGACGACATACAGGTCGTTGTCGGCACCACCGACGAGGCTGTCGGCGCCCGGGCCGCCGGTCAGCGTGTCGGCGCCG
>LNEW01000128.1 GCA_001464375.1 Rhodospirillales bacterium Ga0074136
GGGCGCGCGCTGATCGCGGTGATGGAGACCTTCCAGCAGGAGGACGGCAGCGTCCTGGTTCCCGAGGTGCTGCGCCCCTGGATGGGCGGTATCGAACGCATGGGGCGCTGAGGCACGGTCGCATCGGACCGCCTGGCTGCGCTGGGCTGCGGCGCAAGCCGGGCCGCAACACGGGCTCGCGTTACAACGGCCGCCCGAACACGCGGATCTCCGGCGCCGTCGCGATGCGCGCCTGCCAGAACCCCGCATCGCGCAGGTACAGCGTGTTCGGCCGCGCCGGGCCAGGCATGGGTGTCAGCAGGCGGCGGAACGGGTCATGCGCGAAGGGCGCGAAGCCGGCGGCGCGCATGGTGCCCTCGATCGCGGCGTCGGTGGCGCCAGCCGTCTCCAGGATCGCGGCCTGCAGCGCATCGCCGGCCAGCAGCGCGGCCGCACCCGCCAGCACATCGGGCTCGGCGCCTTCCACATCAACCTTCAGCAGCAGTGGCGGGGCGCCGGCGCAGAGCCCGTCCAGCGTGGCGACCGGCACCTCCGCGGTGCCGTCCGGCGCGACGCGGTTCGTCGTGCCGCGCCCCGCCGTGAAGCGCAGCATCCCTGCCGCGGCGCCGGCCGCGACGGCGCGGATGTCCACGCGATCCTCGATGCCGTTGAGCGCGATCATCGCCTGCAGGTCGGGCAGCGTCTCGGCGGCGGGTTCCAGCGCCAGCACGCGCGCGCCCACGGCTCCGGCGGCGAGCGCCGCATAGACGCCGACATTGGCTCCCACATCGACCATACGGTCATCGGCGCGCAGGGCCTGGAGCACGAAGCCCATCTCGGCCGGGTCGGTCAGGCCGGCGTACCAGCAGGCGGTGGCCGAGGAGAGCCCGCGCTTCAGGCGCAGCCGAACCAGCCCAGCGGGGCCATGGACCCAAGGGGCGTCCAGCGTGCCGCCGCGCCGCGCGATGGCCTGCCAGCGCAGCAACCGCGCGGCGGCGCCGAACGGGTCGCGCCGGACCAGCGGATGGCTGGCCAGGAAGCGGGCCAGCCGCGGCAGCGCCGCCGCGCGCACCTAGATCAGCGCCAGGAAATCGTCCCAGGCCACTTGGTTCAGGAAGGAGAAGTTGGCGGGCGTGTAGGTGGGCTGCACCGTGGTGGGAAGGTTGATGCTGAGGCCCTCGGCCTCGGCCACCGTGCCGGTGCGTGCGAAGACCGCGTCGCGCACCGCGTCGATCACGCCCGCGGCTGCGCTGTCGATCAGCGCGGTGCTGGAGCGGACCATGACGTGGTCCATGAAGTCCACGATGTCGCGCCAGGGCTGGCTGTCGTCGCTGGGGAAGGGCCTGGTCGCCGCGGCCGCCGCGGCGAAGACCGCCTGGTCGGCGGGGCTCGCGGCCAGCGCGCGTGTGACGAAGGTGTCGAGCGCGGTGTCGAGCGCGCCGAGCTTCGACGTCAGCAGCGCCGAGAGGGTGATGTCGCTCTGCCCGGCGAATTCGAGGCCATAGGTGGTGACGATGGCGTGTGCCAGTTGCGTGTCCGTCATGTTGGGATTGGCCGCGAGCAGGGTGAGGAAGTCGTCATAGGCCCAACCGTCGCCGGGCTCGTTCTCCTCGGAGGCGATGAACACGTCGGTGAGGTTGCGCAGGGCGAAGGCGACCTCGGCCATGGCCATCTGGCAGGCGTCGAAGCCGATGATGTCGAACTTCGCGACGCTCGAGGCATCGACCGCGGCGGCGATCTCGCTGACCGTGAGGCGGTCGCCGCTGCTGGTGTCGTCCCAGGCGGCGCCGGACAGGCCGCCGCCGTGGTTCCACACGACCAGGCCGTAGTTCTGCGCCGGGGCGGCGGCCTTGGCCCAGTCGATGAAGCCGGTGAGGTTGGCGCCGACGCCCATGTTGAGCTCGCCCACCGAGGTGGCGACGTTGGACAGCGTGGTGACGGTGGTGTTGGCGCCGTCATAGACGATCTGGCCGCGGCGCGTGTCGGTCCAGTTGCCGCTGGCGCTGCTGAAGCCCGGCGCGCGGTCTGCCATGACCATGATGTTGACGCTGGACGGCAGGCCGAGGACCGATTCCATCTCGTTGAGGTCGGACAGCGCGAAGGTCTCGAGGTCGTTGTCGCCGGCGATGTAGACCATCAGCGTCCAGGTGTCGGCGGGGGCGGCGGCGGAGGTCGTGAAGTCGAGCGCGGTCGCGCCGCCGATGCCGCCGAAGGCGTTGCCCGGCAGGTCCTTTACCGCGCCGGCGTCGATGCTCACGCGATAGGTGGCGCCGGCGACCAGGTTGGCGGTCGGGTTCACCACCAAGGTCTCGCCTACGAAGCTGACCTGCGGGCTGGTGACCGGGATGACGATGTCGCTGAAGCCAGCGCGAGCGATTCGGATGCTGCCGGAGCCGGCCTGCACCAGCTCGTCGAAGGTGAAGGACAGGTTCACCCCCACGCCGATGCCGGTGGCATTGTCGAAGGGGCTCGTGAACATCAGCGAGGGCGCGGTCGTGTCGGATCCGTTCGCGGTGTCCACCTCGAGCCTGAAGGTGCCGGTGCCGGAATTGCCGCTTCGCACGGCGACATAGGCGTTTCCGGTGTAGCCCGAGAGGAAGGTGGCCCGGCTGTCGAGGGAGCCCGCGATGTCGGGCGTCACGTTCGTCTGCAGGGACACGCCCTGGCCGTCATACACGCCGATGATGCGAGCATCCGCGAGCGTGCCGTTGCCCGAGGGCGCGCCGCGCATGTCCGCCACATAGGAAGTGCCGTAGGTGACCGCGACGCGGATCCAGTCGACATCGCCCACCGTATCGATGGTCCCTGTATAGGCCAGTCCGTTCACGGTGACGTTCGCGGTGGTGGTGAAGTTGGCGGCGACGTCGGGTCCGGGGTTGGCCACCACCTCGACCGAGAGCCGATAGCTGCCATCGTCGCTGCCGAAGCCGCCGGCGCCGATGTAGTAGATGCCGCTCACGGTCGGGCGGAAGATCGTCTGCGCATCGAGCGTGCCTGGTGCGTCGTCGTTCGGCGTGCCTGGGACAAGGTTGCCCAGCGCGTCGAAGATGCCCACGATCCGCGGGTCGGCCAGCGTGCCGTTGCCGCTCGACTGGCCGCGGAGATTCACGGCGTAGGTGGTGTTGGCCAGCAGCGGGACGGCGAACCAGTCCTCGTCGAAGGCGGAATTGACGGTGTTGACCACCGCGCCGCCGACCGCGACGGCGCCGGCTGTGGCAATGGTGTTGGCGATGGTGTCCACCACGTTGGTCACCGTGCGCACCGAGACCACGTAGTCGCCAATGTCCTCCCCGAAGGCGGCGGCGCCGATGTAGTAGGTGCCGGTGGCGCCGGGCGTGAAGATGACGGCACTGTCCAGCGTCTCGCCGTAGTCGTCGTTGGTGGTGTTGGGGATCAGCGCGCCGGCGCTGGTGTATATGCCCGTGATCAGCGGATCGAACAGCGGCAGCGGGCTCGAGCCGTTGCCCTTGAGGTCGATGGTGTAGATCTGCCCCTGGGTGAGCGAGACGCGGAACCAGTCCTGGTCGCCGGCGGTCTCGATGCGGCCATTGGCGACGTTGTTCACCAGGACCGAGGCGAGGGTGGTGGTGTTGGCGGCACGGTCGGGCGGGGTCACGTCGGTGACGGTCAGGCGGTAGTTGCCCGTGCCCGTGCCGAAGCCGGAGGCGGCGATGAAGACGGTGCCGCCCGGCGATGTGAAGGTGACGCGCGAATCGGCGCCGGTGCCGAAGTCGTCGTTGGCGGTTCCCTCGATGAGGGTGCCGTCCCCGTAGAACAGGCCGCGGATGAAAGGATCGGCGAGGCCCGTGCCCACCCCGTCGGAAGCGTCGGATTGCAGGTCGATGCGGTAGGTGCGGCCGGGCAGCAGCGCGGCGCGGAACCAGTCCACGTCGTTGGCGGAATCCACCCGCCCGAGCACGGCGCCGCCCGTCACGGCCTGGGCGATGGTAGTGGCGTTGGCCGCGACGTCGAGCGGCGTCGCCACGCTGCGCACCGAGAGGCGGAAGGTGCCGAGGTCGCCTGTCGCATCCGCCAAGTCTATGAAATAGGTGCCCGTGGCACCTGGCGTGAAGGTCAGGCGCGCATTGAGCCCGCGCCCGGAATCATCGTCGCCCGCATTGACCACCGTGGTACCGGCGGCGTTACGGATGGCCGCGATCAGCGGATCGGCCAGGGTGCCGTGGCCGGTGTCGCGGCCCAGCATCTCGATGCCGTAGGTGACGCCCGCGGTCAGCGTGACCTTGTACCAGTCCCGGTCGGCGGCGGCGCCGATGCGCCCGACGACGGGCGCGCCGTTCACGGTCACGGTGCCGGTGGTGGCGATGCTGGCGGCGAGGTCGGCCGGGGTGATGTTCAGCACGCGCAGGTTGAAGGTGCCGGTATCGGCGAGGTAGCCGGCGACGTCGATGAAGTGGTTGCCGGTGGTCTCGGCGAAGAAGTCCACCGAGGAATTGAACGTGTTGACGCTGGCGTCGTCATTGGCGGTGAAGGGCTGCAGCACGCCGCCGGCGTCCCGGATGCCGCGGATCACGGTGTCGATCAGGGTGCCGTTCAGCGTGTCGAGGCCCCGCATCTCGATGCGGTAGAGTTGCCCCGCGGTCAGCGCCACGCGGTACCAGTCGGCGTCGCCGGGCGTGTTGATGCGTCCCTGCACGCCGAGGGCGCCCAAATTCACAAGGGCGGCGCCGCCGGCGGTGGCCGCGATATCCGGGGCGGTGAGGTCGGTGACGGCGAGGACGTAGGAGCCGAGCGACACCTCGTCGGCATTCGCCGCGTTGATGTAGTAGGTGCCGGTGGTGGTGGGCGTGAACAGCAGCTGGGCATCGAGGATGCCGTTCGCCGGATCTATGTCGTCGGCGATGGTGTTCGCGATGAACGTGCCCGCGCTGTTGAACACGCCGAAGATCAGGGGGTCGGCCAGCGTGCCGAAGCCGAAGGCCGCCCCCAGCAGGTCGATCTGGTAGGTCCGCCCCGCGATCAGCGTGACCCGGAACCAGTCCTCGTCCAGCGCGGTGTTGACCGTGGACGTCGCGATGCCGTTGACCCGCACCGCGCCGGTCGTCGCGGTCGTGTTCGTGATGGTGTCCGACATGGCGGCGTCCCGTCCGGTTGGTATCGGAAACGAGACGGTGCGCCTGTGGATTTCCTTCAGTCAAGCCTTCGTGAGGTCAGGCTGTGATCCTGATCCCGAGCCGCCCCGCCAGGTCCAGGATGAACTGCCAGGCCACGCGCCCCGACCGCCCACCGCGCGTCACCGACCATTCGATCGCCTGCGCGTGCAACTCATCCGTGCCGATCGGCAGGCCGAAATGCGCGGCATAGCCATCGAGCATGGCGAAGAAGGTGTCCTGGTCAGCATTGTGGAAGCCGATCCACAGTCCGAAGCGGTCGGACAGCGAGACCTTTTCCTCCACCGCCTCGTTGCCGTGGATGGCGCCGGAGCGTTCGTTCTCGATCATGTCGCGCGACATCAGGTGGCGGCGGTTGGACGTGGCGTAGAACAGCACGTTCATGGGCCGCCCCTCGATGCCGCCATCCAGCACCGATTTCAGCGCCTTGTAGTCGGCATCCTCGCGTTCGAAGGACAGGTCGTCGCAGAACACCAGGCAGCGGCGGTCCTGCACGCGCAGCAGCCCGAGCAGGTCGGGCAGGGTGCGGATGTCCTCCCGGTGGATTTCGATGAGCGCGAGGCTGCCCGGCAGTTCCGTGTTCGCGGCGGCGTGCGCGGCCTTCACCAGGGAGGATTTCCCTGTGCCGCGCGCGCCCCACAGCATGGCATTGTTGGCGGTGAAGCCGCGCGCGAAGCGCATGGTGTTTTCCAGCAGCAGCCCCTTCTGGCGCTCGACCCCGCGCAGCAGGTCGATCGGCACGGCGGCGACGCGCGGCACCGGGACCAGGCGCGCGATCGGCTCGGGGTGCCACACGAAGGCATCGGCGCCGGTCAGCGCCGGTGCGCCGGCAGGCGGCGGGGCTAGGCGTTCGAGCGCCTCGGCGATGCGGGTCAGGGCGGGCAGCAGGGCGGGATCATCCATGGCAGGGGCGCAATAGGCCGGGATGCTATTGACGGGAAGGGGCGGGCTTGTAGGTTCCGCGCCTTCACGCCGGAAGACGGAATCAAAAGCCCATGTGGACCCCCTTCGGGATCTCGACCGCCCATGCCCAGGACGCCGGAGCCGGCGGTGCCGCGGGCATCGTCATGCAGCTGCTGCCGCTGATCCTGATCTTCGTCGTCTTCTACTTCCTGCTGATCCGCCCGCAGCAGAAGAAGATGAAGGATCACCGGGAAATGCTGACGCAGATCAAGCGCAACGACCGCGTGGTGACCGCCGGCGGCATCGTCGCGACCATCACCAAGGTGAAGGAAGGCTCCGACGAGATCGAGGCCGAGATCGCCCCCAATGTGCGCGTGATGCTGGTGCGCGGCACCATCACCAGCGTGATCCGCCCGCAGGCGGCCAATGACGAGAAGCCGGCCTGAAACAGGCGGCCATGGAGCGCTGGCCTCGGCGGGCTGCCGGCGGGTCGCGTTCGCGGGCTCGGTCAGCGTCGCTGGCGGTGGAATGGGCCCCTGCGCCGTTGGCATGACATCCGCCGCGCGCCAGGCATGAAAAAGGGCGCCGGGGTTTCCCCTCGGCGCCCGTTTTCGTCGTATGCGATCAGGCCGACTGGCCGGCGGTGAACCCGCCCTTCGCCATCAGCCCGGCCACGACGTCCCAGTTCACCAGCTTGTCCAGGAAGTTCGCCAGGTAGTTCGGGCGGACATTGCGGAAATCCAGGTAGTAGGCGTGTTCCCACACGTCACAGCCCAGGATCGGCTGGCCTTCGCCGCTGGAGAGCGGGTTCGCGCCGTTGGGGGTCTTGGTCACCTTCAGCTTGCCGTCGCCGCCGATCACCAGCCAGGCCCAGCCCGAGCCGAACTGCGTGGCACCGGCCGCCTTGAAGGCATCCTTGAAGGCCGCGAGGCCACCGAGGTCGCTGTCGATCTTCGCGGCCAGCGCCGCCGGCAGGCTCTCGCCGTGCGAACCGCCGGGCGCCATCACCTGCCAGAACAGGCAGTGATTCCAATGCTGGCCGGCCTGGTTCAGCACCGGCAGCCCATCGGCGCCCGCCTTGCCGGCCTCGGCGCAGATGGCTTCCAGCGACTTGCCGGCGAGGCCCTTGCTCTCGACCAGGCCGTTCAGCGCCGTGACATAGGCGTTGTGATGCTTGCCGTGATGGAGCTCGAGCGTCTCCTGGCACATGCCGTTCGCGGCGAGCGCGGCGGTGGCATAGGGCAGCGGGGGCAGGCTGAAGGCCATGGGGGTCTCTCCCGAAAATCCGACGAAGCGCGGGGGCGCGCTGGTGGTCGAGGTAGGCGGGGGTGCAACGGGCGTCAACCGCGTAGGGTTTCCGCGCGGGGCGATGTCTTGTGTTTCCGCGCGCCAGCGGGTGGACGTGACCGTCCCGCCCGCCGACAGGTCCCGATCGGCCCGCGCGCCGGCGCGCCCCGTGGCCTTTCCGCGCGCGGCAGGCCCTGAACTTCCCGCACGCCGGCGCAGACCGTCCTTCCCGCGCGCCGGCGCAGCCTGACATTCCCGCGCGCCGGCGCGGCCTGACCTGCCCGCGCGCCAGCGCGGCCTGGCCTTCCCGCGCGCCAGCGCAGCCTGACCTTCCCGCGCGCCAGCGCGCGAGGCATACCACGCGGCGTGCCCCTCTCCCCGATCGGTGCCTTTGCGCGCCAGCACGACCCGGATCGCTTCCTGTGCGCGCTGTTCGCGCCGGCACCGTCGCGTGAGGCGTTGTTCACGCTGATCGCGCTGAACCACGAGCTGGCCCGCGCGCGGGAGGCCACGACCAACCCGATGGCCGCGCTGATCCGCCTGCAATGGTGGCGCGACGCGATCGACGAAGCCCGCGCCGGCCACCCGCCCCGCCGGCACGAGGTAGCCGAACCCCTGCATGCCGCCATCGCCGCGCGCGCGCTCGACCCCGATGCCCTGCTGGCCATGGCCGATGCGCGGGAGGCCGAGGCGCAGGACGCCATCGCCACCGAGCAGGATTTCGTCACCTGGCTGCGCGGCACCGCGGGCGGCTGGTCGGCCGCGGCGGGGTTGGCGCTGGGCGCGGCGCCGGCGCAGGCGGAGGCGCTGCGCGGCCTGGGTGCCGCCTATGGCCTGGCCGGCGTCCTGCGCAGCGTGGCGGTGCATGCCGCGCAGGGGCGCTGCCTGTTGCCGACCGACCGCCTGGCGCAGGCAGGGCTGTCTGCCGAGGCGGTCGTCGCGGCGCCCGGCGCCCCGGCGCTGCGCGGCCTGCTGCGCGACATGGCCGCGGAGGGGCTGGTGGCGCTGGCTGGGGCGGGGCGCGACATCCCGCCAGGCGCCATCGCGGCGGCGCTGCCGGCGGTGCTGGCGCGGCGCGACCTGGCGCGCGTCGCGGCGGGCAGGCCGGGTGCCGTGGGCGGGCGTGGCGTGGCGGATCGCCTGGCGGTGGCCTGGGCCGGGTGGCACGGCAGGGCATGACCCGGCGCGGCCGCGCCGTCCGTCGCGCCGCGATGCGCCTGGCGGGCCGCTTGCGTGGCCCTGCACGCGCATCCAGATTGCCGCGGCAGGGGAGGAAGCGATGGCGATAGAGTCGATCCCCGCGGGCACCACCGACGTCCCGATCGTGATCTTCTCCTTCGACCGGCCGGACTACCTGGAGACACTGTGCCGCGGCCTGGCGGCGCAGGCGCAGCTGCGGCCCGACCCGGCGCGCGTCCACCTGATGCAGGATGGCGCCGTATCGCCGCGCACCGGCCGGCGGCACGGCGACCCCGCGCTGATCGCGCGCAGCATCGCGGTGTTCCGCGCGCATTTCCCCGACGGGCATGTCCATGCCGCGGAGCACAACCTCGGCATCGCGGAGAACATCCTGCGCGGCCAGGCGCTGGTCTTCGAGACGCTGGGCGCCCCGCTCGGCTATTTCTTCGAGGACGACCTGGAGCCCGGCCCGTTCTACCTGGCGGCGCTGGAGGCGGTGCGACGCGCCACCGAGCCCTTCGCCGACCGCGTCGGCCTGTTCGCCGCCTATGGCGACCACCGCGCGCGGCCGCCGGGGCCGCAGGTGGGGTTTCGTCCGCTCGGCCATCACTGGGCCTTCGGGCTGCGGCGCGACGCGTGGCGGCGCATCCAGGCCTGGCTGCCCGATTGGTGGGAGGAGATCCGCCGCAACGACTACCGGGCGCGCAACAAGCGGCGGCTGCTCGAACTGTGGCGGTCGCGCCGCGTGGCGCGGGACGCGGCCACGCAGGATGCCGCGACCGAGCTGGCCTGCGCCGACCTCGGCCTCGCGCGCATCGGCACCGATGTCTGCTTCGGGCGCTACATCGGGCAGGAAGGCCAGCATTTCTCGCCCGGCATCTTCCGCAAGCTGGGCTTCGAGGGCGCGTCCTGGGCCGAGGGCGACCACTTCACCTTCGGCCCGTTGACCGCGGCGCAGGTGGATCGCATCGCCGCGCGCGCCTTCGCGATGCATGCGGCCTTCCGCCAGGATGGGCTGGAGCAGGCGATCGCGACGATGGATGCGGAGCGCGACGATCCGGACCGGCTGGCGACCGAGGCCGAGATCCGCGCCCTGTGGCACCTGCTGCTGGACCGCCGCGAGGTTCCGGCCCCCTATTTGGCGCGCCATGCGGGGCGCAGCACGATCCGCGCGGTGCGGCGCGAGATCGTGCGGCGCAGCGAGTTCGAACGCTCGACCGCGCCGTAGGGTGGCAGGCGCGAGGATGCCCGCGCCGATGTGAAGCGCTTCGCGGGCGCGGCGGCGCCGGCATGGCATGCGTGATGGATGCCGCTACGCATCGCGATGCGCTTTGCGTCGGTGTGCATCGCTGTGTGCTGACGACGGAGACCGTGCATGACACCCCTGCTCGACGCCTTTCCGCGCCGCCCGTTTGTCCTGAAACCAGGCCGCGGCAGCGCCGGCGGCTGGCTGGCGGCGGTCGGCGGGACGCTGCTGTTCGGCGCCTTCATCGCGATGCTGGCGATCGATATCGGGCCGGCGATCCGCGATGACTTCTCGGTGCGCGACCGGGCGCGGCAGGCGCCGGCGGCGCGCGTCAGCGAAGGCCGCTGCCGGTCGCGCCTGTTCCTGTTCCAGAGCTGCGACCTGACGATCGCCTGGCGCGACAAGGACGGCGCGCGCACGCGCAAGATGTCCTACATGTTCGTCGAGCCGCATATGGGGTCCTGGACGGCGGTGCCGATGATGGACCCGGCGCGGCCCGGGCTGGTGACCACGGACCTTGGGCTGGACCGGCTGTGGAACCGCATGGGCACGGCGGCGGGCGGGCTGGTCCTGGCGCTGCTGCTGATCGGCGGGCTTTTCCTCGCGGCCTGGAAGGGGCAGGCGAAGGGCGGCCAGGCCAAGGCGCTGGCGGGGCGGTCGCTGGTGGCGGTGCCGGTGCAGTTCCGCGGCTGGGGCAATGGCCCGAGCTGGCTGGTGGCGGATGAGCAGGGCCAGGTCTTCGAATGGCCGGTGCGCAAATCCGACAAGCCGCTGGTGCTGGACGAGGCGCGCGGCCTGGTGCTGGCGCTGCGCGACCCGGCGGGCGGACCGGCCTTTCCGCTGGACGAGAAGCTGCGCTTCGTGACGCTGACGCCGGAGGAACGCGCGCGGATCGAGGCGGCGCGCTGGACGGCGGGGCCGGGCGCGCGCTGAGCACGCGCCCGTTGGTTCAGGCGCGCTTGCGCTTGCGCGCCGGTGCCTCGGTGCGCGCCA
Source organism: Rhodospirillales bacterium Ga0074136 (assembly GCA_001464375.1). GTDB lineage: Bacteria > Pseudomonadota > Alphaproteobacteria > Acetobacterales > Acetobacteraceae > Neoroseomonas. The sequence goes on from LNEW01000128.1 coordinate 10,717, forward strand.
GCAGGGGTGCGAGGAAGCGGCCGGTGTGGCTTTCGGGGGTCGCGGCGATGTCCTCCGGCGTGCCTTCGGCCACCAGGCGCCCGCCGCCCTCGCCGCCCTCGGGGCCGAGGTCGAGCACCCAGTCGGCGGTCTTGATGACTTCGAGGTTGTGCTCGATCACCACCACCGTATTGCCCTGGTCGACCAGCGCGTGCAGCACCTCGAGCAGCTTGCGCACATCCTCGAAATGCAGGCCGGTGGTGGGTTCGTCGAGGATGTAGAGGGTGCGGCCGGTCGCGCGGCGGCTCAGTTCCTTCGACAGCTTGATGCGCTGCGCCTCGCCGCCCGACAGCGTGGTCGCCTGCTGGCCGAGGTGGATGTAGCCCAGGCCGACTTCCTTCAGCACCTTCAGCTTGTCGCGGATGGCGGGGACGGCCGAGAAGAACTCCACGCCCTCGTCCACCGTCATGTCGAGCACGTCGGCGATGGATTTGCCGCGGAACTTCACCTCCAGCGTCTCGCGGTTGTAGCGCTTGCCCTTGCAGGTGTCGCAGGTGACGTAGACGTCGGGCAGGAAGTGCATCTCGATCTTGATGAGGCCGTCGCCCTGGCAGGCCTCGCAGCGGCCGCCCTTGACGTTGAAGGAGAAGCGGCCGGCCTTGTAGCCGCGGGCCCGGGAGTCCGGCATTTCGGAGAACCAGTCCCGGATGGGGGCGAAAAGGCCGGTGTAGGTCGCGGGGTTCGACCGCGGCGTGCGGCCGATCGGCGACTGGTCGATGTCGATGATCTTGTCGAGGTGCTCCAGCCCTTCGATCCGGTCATGCGGGGCGGGCACTTCGGCCGCGCCCATCAGCCGGCGCGACGCGGCCTTGTAGAGGGTTTCGACCACCAGCGTGGACTTGCCGCCGCCGGAGACGCCGGTGATGCAGGCGAAGGTGCCGAGCGGGATGGCGGCCGTCAGGTCCTTGAGGTTGTTGCCGGTCGCGCCGACCACGCGCAGCTGCTTCTTCCTGTCGATCTTGCGGCGCGCGGTGGGCACCTCGATGCGCCGCGCGCCCGACAGGTATTGGCCGGTGAGGCTGGCGGGATTGGCCATGACCTCGGCTGGCGTGCCCTGGGCGATGACGCGCCCGCCGCCCGCGCCGGCAGCAGGGCCGATATCGATCAGGTGGTCGGCCTGGCGGATCGCGTCCTCGTCGTGCTCGACCACCAGCACGGTGTTGCCGAGGTCCCTCAGGCGCCGCAGTGTCACCAGCAGGCGTTCATTGTCGCGCTGGTGGAGGCCGATGCTCGGTTCGTCGAGGACATAGAGCACGCCGGTCAGGCCGGAGCCGATCTGCGAGGCCAGGCGGATGCGCTGCGATTCGCCGCCCGACAGCGTGGCCGACGAGCGGCTGAGGCTGAGGTAATCCAGCCCGACATCGACCAGGAACTGCAGCCGGTCCTCGATCTCGCGCAGGATGCGCCGCGCGATTTCCCGGCGCTGCGGCGTGAGCGTCTCCATCACCGTGGCGAACCAGTTGCGGGCGCGCTGGATCGACAGCTCGCTGACCTCGGCGATGTGCTTGCCGGCCACCTTCACGGACAGGGCCTGCGGCTTGAGGCGGAAGCCGGTGCAGGTGGCGCAGGGCTTGTCCGCCTGGTAGCGCGACAGGTCCTCGCGCACCCAGGGGTTGTCGGTTTCCTTGAAGCGGCGAACCAGGTTCGGGATGACGCCTTCGAACGGCTTCTTCACCTCATAGGCGCGCAGGCCGTCCTTGTAGCGCAGCGTCACCACCTCATCGCCGGTGCCGTGCAGCATGGCCTGGCGCGTCGCCGCCGGGATGTCCTGCCAGGGCGTCGTCATGGCGAATTTGTAGTGGCGCGCCAGGCTCTCCAGCGTCTGCGTGTAATAGGGCGATTGCGCCCCGGTCCAGGGCATGATGGCGCCGTCCTTCAGCGAGACATCGTCCTGCGGCACCACCAGCTGCGGGTCGAAGAAGGTCTCGGTGCCGAGGCCGTCGCAGGCCGGGCAGGCGCCATGCGGCGAGTTGAAGGAGAACAGCCGCGGCTCGATTTCCTCGATGGTGAAGCCGGAGACGGGGCAGGCGAATTTCGCGCTGAACACGGTGCGGTCCGCGGTATCGGCGTTCTCGGCGTAGGCGATGCCTTCGGACAGGGCGAGCGCGGTCTCGAAGCTGTCGGCCAGGCGCTGGGCAATGCCGTCCCGCACCACGATGCGGTCGATCACCGCCTCGATGTCGTGCTTCAGTTTCTTGTCCAGTTTCGGCGCATCGGCGATGGCGTGCAGCGTGCCGTTGACCTTCACGCGTTCGAAGCCGCGGCGCTGGAGTTCGGCCAGTTCCTTCTTGAATTCGCCCTTCTTGCCGCGCGCGATGGGGGCGAGCAGCAGCAGCCGCGTGCCTTCCTCCATGGCCATGACGCGGTCGACCATCTGGGAGACGGTCTGCGCCTCGATCGGCAGGCCGGTGGCGGGGCTGTAGGGCACGCCGACGCGCGCCCAGAGCAGGCGCATGTAGTCGTGGATCTCGGTCACCGTGCCGACGGTGGAACGCGGGTTGTGGCTGGTGGTCTTCTGTTCGATCGAGATGGCGGGGCTGAGGCCCTCGATCGAATCGACGTCGGGCTTCTGCATGAGTTGCAGGAACTGGCGCGCATAGGCCGAGAGCGACTCGACGTAGCGGCGCTGGCCCTCGGCGTAGATCGTGTCGAAGGCGAGCGATGACTTGCCCGAGCCCGACAGGCCGGTGACGACGGTGAGCGTGTCGCGCGGGATGTCGAGGTCGACATCCTTCAGGTTGTGCTGGCGCGCGCCGCGGATTCGGATATGGCCGGTCATTGAAAGGGGAGACTCCGGGGGCACCGCTGGTGTTCTGGTGATGTTCTCACCATATATGCGTCGGCCTGGGCAACCTGCAAAGGGGCAGGGCCGCAGGCGCCCGTGACCGGGCGACGGGTGGCCCGTCGCGCCGCGACGGGCTAATGTGATCACCGGAAACCACGGGAATTCGCGGCATGGCGGGCATCAACAAGGTCATCATCCTCGGGCGCCTGGGCAAGGACCCGGAGGTGCGGAATTTCCAGAATGGCGGGAAGGTCGTGAACCTGCGCATCGCAACCAGCGAGCGATACAAGGACCGCGAGGGAAACCAGCAGGAGAGGACGGAGTGGCACGCCGTCGCGATCTTCAATGATCGCCTCGGCGAGGTGGCCGAGAAGTACCTGCGCAAGGGCAGCGAGGTCTACATCGAGGGCCAGATCGAGACCCGCAAATGGGCCGACAAGGACGGCCAGGACCGCTACACGACCGAGATCGTGCTGCGCCAGTATCGCGGCGAATTGCAACTGATCGGTGGCCGTGGCGGCGGGGCGAGCGACGACGCCGGCGGGGGCTATCAGGACCGTGCACCGGCGCCGGCGCGCAACGAGGGCGGCGGGTCCTCTCGCGCGCCGTCCCGCGGCGGCGGCGGCGGGGGCGGCGGTTGGGACTCCAAGAAGACCGACCTCGACGACGAAATCCCGTTCTGACGCAGCCTGTGCGCGGCGGATCTGACGCGCCTCCGGCGCGGCGGTTGACGCAGCCCGCCGCGCGAGGCCTATGGCGCTGAAACCCGCGCGCTGCCGCGCCGCGTGACCCACGATATCGGATCGAGACATCCCCCGCGTGAGCGACTCCAGCACCCCCGAGCAGCCCCCCTTCGACACGCAGCCGGTCGCGCTCGAGGAGGAGATGCGCCGCTCCTACCTCGACTACGCCATGAGCGTGATCGTCGCGCGCGCCCTGCCGGATGCGCGCGATGGGCTGAAGCCGGTGCACCGGCGCATCCTGTTCGCCATGCAGGAGGCCGGCTACACGGCCGACAAGCCGTATCGCAAGTCGGCCCGCGTGGTCGGCGACGTGATGGGCAAGTATCACCCGCATGGCGACAGCTCGATCTACGACGCCATGGTGCGGATGGCGCAGCCGTTCTCGATGCGCGTGCCGCTGATCGACGGGCAGGGCAATTTCGGCAGTGTCGACGGCGATCCGCCGGCGGCCATGCGCTACACCGAGGCGCGGCTCGCGCCCGCGGCGATGGCGCTGCTCGAAGGCATCGACGAGGACACGGTCGACTTCCAGGCCAATTACGACGAAAGCGCGGAAGAACCGCGCGTGCTGCCCGCCGCCTTCCCGAATCTGCTGGTGAATGGCGCCAATGGCATCGCGGTCGGCATGGCGACGAATATTCCGCCGCATAACCCGACCGAGATCATCGACGCGACGCTGGCGCTGGTCGCCGACAATGCGCTGTCGCTCGACGACCTGATGCAGATCGTCCCGGGGCCGGATTTCCCGACCGGGGGGATCATCCTCGGGCGTGCGGGCATCCGGTCGGCCTTCGAGACGGGCAGGGGCTCCATCCCGCTGCGCGCGCGCGCCGAGATCGAGGAGATGAAGGGCAACCGCCAGTGCATCGCGGTCAGCGAAATCCCCTACCAGGTCAACAAGTCGACCCTGCTGGAGAAGATCGCCGAACTGGTGCGCGCCAAGGCGATCGAGGGCATCTCCGACCTGCGCGATGAATCCGACCGCTCGGGCATGCGCATCGTCATCGAACTCAAGCGCGACGCCACCGCCGAGGTGGTGCTGAACCAGCTCTATCGCATGACGTCGTTGCAGACATCGTTCGCGGTGAACTTCCTGGCGCTCGACAACGGGCGGCCGCGGCAGATGGGGCTGAAGGACGCCCTGATGGCCTTCATCACCTTCCGCGAGGAGGTGATCCTGCGGCGGTCGCGCCACCGCCTGGCCAAGGCGCGCGAACGCGGGCACCTGTTGATCGGCCTGGCGATCGCCGTCGCCAATATCGACGAGGTGATCCGCGTGATCCGCGCCAGCGCCGATGCGGCGTCGGCGCGCGCCGCGCTGATGGACCGCGCCTGGCCGGCCGGCGACATCAGCGTGCTGCTGGCGCTGGTGGACGACTACCGCAACGTCGTCACGCCCGAGGGCACGGTCCGGCTCACGGAAGAACAGGCGCGCGGCATTCTTGATCTCCGCCTGCAGCGCCTGACCGGCCTGGAGCGCGACAAGATCACCGCCGAACTTGGCGAAGTGGGCGAGCGTATCCGCGACCTGCTCGAGATCCTGGGCAGCCGCACCCGCCGCATGGAAGTGATGGACGCGGAACTGCGCGCGGTGCGCGAGAAGATCGCCTCCCCGCGCATGACGCAGATCGTCGACCATGTCGCCGATGTGGATGACGAGAGCCTGATCGAGCCCGGCACCATGGTGGTGACGCTGACGCGCGATGGCTACGTGAAGCGCACGCCGCTCGACACCTTCCGCGCGCAGGGGCGCGGCGGGAAGGGGCGCACGGGCGCGGGCACGCGCGAGGACGACGTGGTGATCCGGTCCTTCGTGGCCCATACCCACCAGTTCGTGCTGTTCTTCACCAGCCGCGGCATCGCCTTCCGCGAGAAGGTCTGGCAGTTGCCCGAGGCCAGCCCGACCGCGCGCGGGCGTTCGTTGCGCCAGGTGCTGAACCTGCAGGATGGCGAGACGGTCACGGCCGTGCTGCCGCTGCCGCTCGACGAGAGCCTGTGGGAAGGGCTGCACCTGGTCTTCGCGACGCGCACGGGCAATGTGCGGCGCAATCGCCTGTCGGATTTCCGCAACGTGCGATCCTCCGGCCTGATCGCCATGAAGCTGGATGAGCGCGACAGCCTGATCGGCGTGGCGACCTGCCGCGAGGGTGACGACGTGATGCTGGCGACGCGCCTGGGCAAGTGCATCCGCTTCCAGGCGGAACCCGACACGCTGCGGCTGTTCGCCGGGCGCGATTCGGATGGCGTGCGCGGCATCCGGCTGGGCGAGGGCGACAGCGTGATCGCGTTGTCCGTGCTGCGGCACATCGAAGCCAGCCCGGCGGAGCGCGCGGCGTATCTCAAGGCCGCCGCCGCGAAGCGTCGTGCCGGCGATGAGGAGGCCGAGGCGGCCCCCGCCGACGATGCCGAGGAACCGGTCATCGAGATCGCTTTGACCCCCGAACGCTTCACCGAACTGGAGGACGCCGAGGAGATCATCCTCGCCGTCACCGATGGCGGCTTCGGCAAGCGGACCTCGGCGCATGAATACCGCGTGACGGGCCGTGGCGGGCAGGGCGTGAACGGCATCACCCTCACGTCGCGCACCGGGCGCGAGGTGGTGGCGACCTTCCCCGTGCGTCCCGGCGACCACCTGATGCTGGTGACCGATGGCGGGCAGTTGATCCGCATCGAGGCCGACGACGTGCGCATCACCGGCCGGCAGGGCATGGGTGTGACGCTGATGCGCCTGTCCGACGGGGAGCGCGTGATCTCCTGCTTCCCGATCGCCGACGAGGGCGAGGACGAGGAGGTCGCCGAGACCCATGATTGAACGCGTCGCGCTGTATCCCGGCACCTTCGACCCGGTCACCAACGGCCACCTGGATGTGATCGGCCGCGCCGCGCGGCTGGTCGACCGGCTGATCGTCGGCGTCGCGATCAATATCGGCAAGGGACCGCTGTTCGACCTCGAGGAACGCGTCGAACTGGTGAAGGCCGAGACCATCGCCATCGCCGAACGGCACGGCACCATCATCGAGGTGCGGCCCTTCGAGGGGCTGCTGGTGCATTACGCGCGGGAGGTGGGCGCGCGCATGATCATCCGTGGCCTGCGCGCGGTGTCCGATTTCGACTATGAATTCCAGATGGTCGGCATGAACCGCCGGCTGGACCAGGAGATCGAGACGGTCTTCCTGATGGCATCCGAGACCAACCAGTTCATCGCCTCCCGCCTGGTGAAGGAAATTGCCAAGCTCGGCGGGGACATCTCCGGCTTCGTGCCGAAGACGACGCTCGAGCGCACCATGGCGAAGCTGCGCGCAACACAGGCTTGAAGGGACACGCACACATGGACCGCAGGACGCTTCTGGGCGGCAGCATTGCCGCACTCGGCCTGGCCGCCTGCGCGCAGGACGCGCCGGCGCAGACCACGCCGGCCACGCCGCCCGACCCGGAGAACATCCTGGTGCTGCAACTGCCCGCGGGCGAGGTGCGCATCCAGCTGCTGCCGGACCTGGCACCGCGCCATGTCGAGCGCATCAAGGTGCTGACGCGCCGTGGCTTCTACGACAACACGCCGTTCCATCGCGTGATCGAAGGCTTCATGGCGCAGGGCGGCGACCCGACCGGCACCGGCACCGGCGGATCGAACCTGCCCGACCTGCCCGCGGAATTCACCCCGCCGACGCGTGCGCGCTTCATCCGCGGCACGGTAGGCGCCGCGCGCTCGCAGAACCCGAACAGCGCCAACAGCCAGTTCTTCATCATGTTCGCGCCGACGCCGAGCCTCGATGGCCAATACACCATCTGGGGGCGGGTGATTTCCGGCATGGACGCGGTGGACCGGCTGAAGCGCGGTGTCGGCCAGTCCGGCGCGGTGCCCGCGCCGCCCGATCGCATCCGCACCGCGCGCATTGCCGCCGATATCCGCTGAGGACCTTCCCATGACCGACACGACCGCCGCCGATCCCGAGAACACGCTGATCATCGAGATCGAGCACGGCACCATCACCATCGCGCTGCGGCCCGACCTGGCGCCGAAGCATGTCGAGCAGATCAAGACGCTGGCGCGCCGCGGCTTCTACAACGGCACGCCGTTCCACCGCGTGATCGATGGCTTCATGGCCCAGGGCGGCGACCCGACCGGCACCGGCTCCGGCGGGTCCGACCTGCCGGACATCGAGGCCGAGTTCAGCCAGCCCGGCACCGCGCGCTTCCAGCGCGGCACCTGCGGCATGGCGCGCACCTCCGACCCGAACAGCGCGAACAGCCAGTTCTTCATCATGTTCGCACCGGCCTCGAGCCTCGATGGCCAGTACACCATCTGGGGCCAGGTCACGTCGGGCATGGACGTGGTCGACAAGATCAAGCGCGGCGCCGGCATGTCCGGTTCCGTGCAGGGGCCGGACAAGATCCGCGCCATGCGGGTGGCATCGGACGCCGCCTGAGGCTATCACCCCGGCGCCAGCGTCAGCCGGCGCCGGGGTCCGGCGTGCCCGTAGCTCAGCCGGTAGAGCACGTGACTTTTAATCATGGGGCCGTGGGTTCGAGTCCCACCGGGCACACCATCTAGGCCCCCTCGGGGGCAACCCGGGGGCAAGTTTCTCGGCCGGGGGCAACCACCACCCCAAAACGCAGAACGCCCCCACCGGGAAGGCGGGGGCGTGACCAGTAGCGGCAGGTGGCGCACCTTGCTGGCGCCGGAAGCGCGGGCGGTGTTCGCCGCACAGTAGGGCTCGGCGCATTCCAGGGCATGCACCTCGCGCGCGAGGCTTGATCGAACTCGCGTGCAGCGAAGGCGCGGGTGCAGCCTTCGGGCATCATCACATCCGCGCCACAGTTCCCGCTGGTTGGTGGCGGCTCGCCAGGGCCGAGGGACATAGTGTCCATGATGACGCCCGACCCTATCGACGCACTCGCCCGCCGCGCTCAGTCGCTTGCCGACCAGGAAGCCCGTGCCGAACGCACCGTGCTGGTGCGCCTGCTGACCGAGCCCACCATCGCGCTCGTGGTCAAACGTCTTGGCGTCACCGACCTCGCCACGGCCGCAGCCGAAGGGCGCATCGCGGCCGGTCCGCTGGTGCGGATGCTGACCGCCGCCGCCGACGTCGCAACCCAGGCGCACAGTATGGCGAGGCGCGACCCCTAGTCACGCGGCCGGACAGACGGGCGCCGGCCTTCTTTCGTCGCGCGGCTCGGCCAGCGCCACGAGGCTAGCCATCCCGCTCGGGGCAAGTTGCCCCAAACGCCAAACGCCCCCGCGGCGAGGGCGAGGGCGTCCAACAGGCGACGGTCACGCGCAGGGGTCGGGCGGGGCCTAGGCGGGGCCTATGCGGCGTGCCGCGACGGCGCCGCCCGCTCTGCCAGGAACAAGCGCACCCGCATCATGGCGCGCTCGGTGATGTGCGGGATGGGTTCGGCTGCATCGGCCGTCGCCAGTTCCTCCGCGAACGCGAGTTGAAACGCTGCGCGATCCAGCGGGCCGAGGTCGTCCGGGTGCTGGGGCAGGGCCGCCGGCGGGTTGGCAGCGGTCGTAATGTTGGCGGCATCGGTCATGATGGCTTCTCCCTTGGTCGCCTCAGTTCTGCAAAAGCCGCTCCCAGGTGGTGCCCTTCTCGGCATCCTGCGCCGCCTCGGCCGCCATCGCCCGCTTTCCTGGCATCGGCTTCTCGCGCAGCAGCGCGACCGCAACGCGCAACTTCGCGTCCATCGGCACTTCGGCATCCGGAGCGTTCAGCGCCCATCGCGCAAAATCCAGCGCCGTGTCGAAACGGGGACGCGGCGCGGGGGTGTCCACCGGCACCAGCTTCCGCGGGCGACCAGCGCCCGGTCGTGCTCCACCTCTCGGCATCGTCGCCTCCTATTCCGCGTAATTCAGTTGGATTTTCATACGGGGTCTAAAACCTCCGCGTGAGCCCCAATGCGGGCCAAAGGGGTAAGTCGTTCCAGAGATTTATCCCCCCCCCCCGGCGACGGGCTGCGCGACATACACGCAAGGCGCGAGAACGCGGCGCCCCGCGTGCAGAGGCCGCGCCTGCCGACGCTGAAGGACGAATCACGTGTGCGGCACCATGCCCGCCGGTTGGTGGCAGTTCCCCATGGCCGGGAGCGATAAACATTGGCGCGCAACCGGCGGGCCAATGGAGGTGACGGTGTCGCACTGGATCGTTGGGGGCTTGGTGATGGTGGGGCTGCTCGGCGTGTGGGGATTCCTGCGCGGCCTCGGTAGCGCCCTTGCGTGGGCTGCCCGGCGCCAGGATCGGCGACGCATCTAAGGCCAGGCTCGCCCTTCGCCGCTGCGTGCTGGCCGTTGCCGGCGGTCGTTGCGAAACGCCGCCAGGGCTTCCCCCGGCGGCGCCATCGCAACTCTCTCCTAGGTTCGCCAGTTCTATCGGCCCGGCGCCAGACCGAATCCACCGCCGATGGTGTGGGCGGCTTCATGCAGGGTGTCCGGTGCGCCTTACGACGTGCCGAACTTCAGGAACTTCAGCGCCTCGAAATCGGCCACGCCCCCGCCGATGCGGCGGTAGCAGTACAGCAGCACATACGGCTTGGCCGTGTAGGGGTCGGCGACCATGCGAAGGCCCGGCCGCTCGATCACGGTATAGGTGGCGCGCATGTCGCCGAACGCGATGGACAGGCTGTTGGCGCCGATGGCCGGCATGTCGTCCATGAGCACCACCGGGTGCCCGAACAGGCTGGGCGGCTGGCCGGCAATCGCGGACGGCTGCCAGACGAAATTGCCTTGCCCATCCTTCAGCTTGCGCACGGCCGCGGCGGTCGCGCGCGACATGTACCAGGACGCGTTGTCGAGGTAGCCGGTCTTGAGCTTGCCCATGAGGTCGAGCAGATCGTCGGCCGAGTTCACATCGCCGGACCGCGTGCGGAACGCGCCGCTCGACCCCGTGGCGACGTGCTCGAAGGTGCCCCATGCGCGCGTGTCGTCGGCGGTCGCCGCGGTCGGGTAGTCGCACAGGCCGCGGGGCTTGTTTATGCCGTCGCCGGCAACGAAGCCGGCGCCTTCGCTCCGGGCAAACCTGTTCGCGATGCGCTCGGACAGCCACGCGGCAACGTCGAATGCGCTCGTATCCAGCAGCTTCTGCGAGATCTTCGGCTGGGCGTAGAGTTCGTGCAGCGGGATGCGCGTCATGCCGAGGGTCGGCGCCTGCGTCTCGGGGCGGGGGGCGGTTTCGCCGGCCCAGGTGGCCACGGAATCCGCGGCCTCGAATGGCGCTCGAAACCGCGCCGGACAGGACGGTATGGACCGGCGAGCGGAGTGCTGCGGGATAGTGCCCTCGCCTATGCTTCCGGGGCACCAAGCGCGTTGTGGCGCGTGGCGGCGCGGTGCCGGTATTGGGCAGATGGCCTCGCCATCGGGCGGGCGCTGGCCCGCGTGAGGCGGGCGCTTCTCAAGCCAGAGGCACCCGCCCATGGACCCGACCGAACTGAAAAACCTGATGCACGATTTCGGCGACGGCATCGAGGCCTTCAAGGCCGAGCACATCGCGCGCGTTGACCAGCTCGAGGCGAAGATGAACCGGCGGCGGCGCGCTCGGCGGTGGCGAAGCATTCGAGACCAAGGCCGCCGTCAACCGTGCGCTGCGGGATTTCATGCGGACTGGCGACGTCCGCACGCTGACCGAATCCAAGGCGATGCAGGTATCGGTGGACCCGGACGGCGGGTATCTGACCATGCCTGTCGTGAACACCTCCATCTCGAACCGCCTGCGCGAACTGTCGCCGATGCGCCAGTACGCGCGCATCATCTCGATGCCGAGCGGCGACGCGTTCGAGGAGCCAGGCGAAGCATCTTCGGCGTGACTGCCAGCGTCGGCGCTGCGATGCCGTGCGCCTCAGTGAAGGCGGCGGCGCGGGCGGCCAGCAGCGCCTCGACCCATCGCGCGAACGGCGAGCCCTTCACGGCATCCCCATGCGTGGCGCGGGCAGGCGCCGCTTCCTCCAATCCCCGCCCGCGATACCGGAACGCCTCGGCGTAGAGGTCGGCGAGTTCATGGACCATGCGCCGTGCAATCGGTTCCGCGTGGGCTGGCGAGGTTTCCTCGGCCAGGGCGATATGGCGGCGCAGTTCGGCCGCCGCAGCCGCCAGAAGCGGCAGGGCCTCCCGCCCGGCCCGCTCCAGCGTCGCGCCGCCCACCGGCGCGTGTTGGCAGATGGCGCGCAGCGTATCGGCGCCAGGGCC
>LNEW01000129.1 GCA_001464375.1 Rhodospirillales bacterium Ga0074136
CTGCCGAGAACTGGGAGGGGATCGCCGTCGCGCGGCATGGTGGGCGGACGATCGTGGTCATGGTGGCGGACGACAATGACAGCCGGCTGCAGCGCAGCTTGATGCTGCTGTTCGAATGGCGCGGCTGAGCGCGCGGGTCAGCCCGGCTCGCCCATCACCGGTGTCGCCCCGCAGGCGCGCATGAACACCAGCACGTCATGCGCCGCGCGCTGCACCGCATCGGCATCGGTGCCCTTGGCGACCACTGCCACGCCGCCCCCGCCGGGCCGGTAGTAGGGGTAGGACCCGATATCGAGATCCGGGTAGCGCGCCTGGATGTCCGCAAGGCCCTCGGCGATGCGCCCTTCCATCAGCCCGTTCGCGTGCACCGCCGCCGAGACCACCGGGGGGCCTCCCTTCAGCGAGGGCGCCAGCGCCTCGAACATCGCCTGCATGATGCGCGGCACGCCGGCCAGCACATGCACGTTGCCCATGGTGAATCCCGGCGCCAGGGAGATCACGTTGTCGATCAGCGTGACACCGCGCGGCATGGTCGCCATGCGCTGGCGCGCCGCGTTGAAATCCCCCGGCGGGGTCTGCCGCGCATAGTGGGATTCGAGCCGCCGCCACGCCTCGGGCTGCGGTTCCCAGGGCACGCCGAAGGCCTCGGCGATGCATTCGCTGGTGATGTCGTCATGCGTCGGGCCGATGCCGCCGGTGGTGAAGACATGGTCGTATTGCGCGCGCACCGCGTTCACCGTCGCCACGATGGTGGCGCGCACATCCGGAATGACGCGCACCTCGCGCAGCGGGATGCCGATCTCGCCGAGGCGCGTGGCGATGAACCTCAGATTGGCGTCCTGGGTGCGGCCCGAGAGCACCTCGTTGCCGATGATGAGCAGGCAGGCGGTCGGGCTGGTCATGGCGCATCCTCCGGGGCGGGCAGGATAGGCGCAGGCCGCGCCGCGGGGCCAGTCAGCGAGCGTTGGAGAATGCCGGCACGCCCCGCTTGCCACCCGGCCCCCCCTGCAGGATGCGGTCGCCGGGCGGCCGGGCGAACGAGAGACGCGCGCCAAGGCGCAGTCACCATAGGGTCGCTCAGCCCACCGGGCGCCGCAGCGCGATGTCGTACAGCGCCTCGCCGCCCATCGAGAGGTAGGCCACCGCCCAGCCCTCGGCGGCGGCGAATTCGCAGACCGCCTGGTGGACGCCGAACACCCCGAAGCCCGGCCGCACGATCCGCGCGAAATCGTTGAACACCAGCAGCCCGCTGGGCTTCACGCGGCGCTTCGCGCAAGCGATGTCGGCCACCACGGCCTCGTAGCCATGGTCGGCATCGACATAGATCCAGTCGAAATCCGCCACCGCCGAGGCGCCCAGAAAGGCCGTGGTCGTGGTCTGGTGCAGCCGCACGGCGGGATGATCCAGCACGTCCTGGCCGCACAGCGCGAAGGACACGTCGACCAGGTGCAGCTCGTCCGGCTGCACGGCCTCGAGGATCATGCGTGCGAAGTCGCCGCGATAGGTGCCCAGTTCGCACACCCGCCCGCCCTTGGGCAGGCGTCGCAGCATCTCGAGCCGGTCGGTCAGCAATACGCAGCCTTCGAGCTGGGCCTGCGCGATGGCCGGCGCGGGCGGCGGCGGCGGCTGAAACGCGAGCCGCGCCAGCCGGCCGAGCATCTTGACCTTCTCCGGCAGGAGGCGGCGCAGCGTGAGCTGCGCGCGATAGGCGTGCCCGTCGGTCATGGTCGGGGCGGGGCGGGGGCGCGGCGCATGGCGGCGGGCGGCATCCTGGGGTGCGGGAGAAGTCCCGGACCGAAGGCCGCTTATCGCGCGGCGGCGGCACCGGGACCAGGGGGCGCGCCGGCCGGGACGGAATGATTGCCAGGGCTTCGGGGCTGCCATATAGCGCACCGGCGATGCCGGGCGGCCGGCCAGGCAGGCGCCGCCCGCCGGGACATGCAAGCCGACCATGCCTGACGGCCATTCCAGCCGTCGGGGCACCAACGACCCAGAGCGCCACCCCGCCGCCGGTTCGTTCACCGCGGGAAGCTGTAGGACACGCCATGCGCCCGTCCCTCTCCGAGCTGTTCCTGGCCCATGCCGGCCGCGTTTCCGACAAGTGGGAACAGTATCTTGCAATCTATGACCGCGAGCTCGCGCGGTTCCGCGACGCGGCCGGGCCGGTACGGCTGCTCGAGATCGGCGTGCAGAACGGCGGATCGCTGGAGGTCTGGTCGAAGTACCTGCCGCCGGGGTCGAGCGTGGTCGGGATGGATATCGACCCGCGCTGCGGCGCGCTGGCCTTCACCGGCGACATCACCGTCCTGATTGGCGATGCGGCGGACCCTGCGGCGCTCGACCGCCTGCTCGGCGACCGCGCCTTCGACATCATCATCGACGACGGGTCGCACGTCAGCCGCGACATCATCGCCACCTTCGAGGCCTGCTTCCCGCGACTCGCCCCCGGCGGGCTGTTCCTGATCGAGGACCTGCACGCGAGCTACTGGGCCTCGCATGGCGGTGGGTTCCGCGCCGAGGGCGCGGCGGTCGAATGGCTGAAGGGCCTGGTCGATGCCCTGCATGCCGACCACCTGGAACCCTCGGTGGACGGTGCCACCCGCGGGGCGCTGGCGGCACTGAACAGGGAGGTCGCGCGCGTGGCCTTCTACGATTCGGTCGCCGTGATCGAGAAACCGCCGGAACCGAAGACCACGCCCTATCGCCGCATCCTGAGCGGCACCGTCGCCGACGTGGTGGGCGGCGCGGCGGTGCTGCCCGCCGCGCTGGCCGCGCAGGCCGGAAGCCTGGTGCTGGCCGCCGCCACCGCCGGCGCGGTTTCCGCGGCCGGCGTGGTCGGCACGCAGGATGCCGCGCGCGCCGCGGCGGAAGCCGCGCGTGACCAGGCGCAAGCGGAAGCCAAGGCGGCCCGCGCACGGATCGCCGCGATGGAGGCCAGCACGAGCTGGCGCGTCACCGGCCCGCTACGACGGTTTGCCACGATGATACGGGGAAAGGGCGAGACATGACGGGCCTTGCTGCACAGGACGCAGACCCCGGCGAAGCGCCGCCGGAGGACCAGCCTTCGGAGCGCGTCAGCATGCTGCTGGCCGGCGCCACGCCCGATTGGCGCATCATCGAGATCGGCCCCAGCCATGCGCCGATCGCGCCGCGTTCGGCCGGCTGGGACACCACCGTCGTCGACCATGCCGACCAGGCCGGGCTGATCGCGAAATACGCGACCGACCCGCTGTTCGACACCAGCCGCATCGAGAAGGTCGACGTGGTCTGGACGGGCGGTCCGCTAGACGCCGCCGTCCCGGCGGACCTGCATGGCCGCTTCGACCTGCTGATCGCCAGCCACGTGATCGAGCATTTCCCGGACCCGATCGGCGTGCTGCGGTCGGCCGAGCGGCTGCTGCGCGCCGATGGCGGCCTGGTCAGCCTGGCAGTGCCCGACAAGCGCGTCTGCTTCGACTTCTTCCGCCCGCACAGCACGACCGGCCAGCTGCTGGCCGCGCACCGCGATGGCCGGACGCGCCATACCTACGGCAACATGTTCGACCACAGCGCCTATTTCTCCCAGCTGGACGGGCGGATCGCCTGGGGCTGGACCGAGCCGACGGCCGGTGCCCGCGCCGATGGCGGCCTGGCGCGCGGCTACAAGGCGTTCCAGGAGGCGTCCGAGGATCCCGCCAGCGACTACCGGGACTGCCACGCCTGGATGTTCACCCCCGCCAGTTTCGAGCTCGCCATCCTCGAGATCGCGGCGGTCGGGCTGATCGACCTGCGGGTCGAACGCATCGAACCGCAATCGGGCGTCGAATTCCTGGTGCATCTGCGGCGCGGCCGCGAACACTTCGCCACCACCGAGGCGTTGGAGGATCGGCGGCGCGCCCTGATGGCGCGCATCCTCCATGACCTGCACGAGCAGACGAAGCTGTTCGTCGAAGGTCCACCACCGCCGCCGCCACCGCCGCCGCCTCCCGAACCGCCGGTGGCCCCGTTGCATGGCATGATCCGCGCGATCGTACCTCTCGGCCTGCGTACGCTGATCGCCCGATTGCGCGGGCGTATCCCGTGAGGACTGCGCGGCCGGGTCGGGCGCACCGCAGACCTACGCGCAGCGCAGGCTGCTGCCCGCGCAGCACGCACGGGTCCTGAGCGTGCTGGTCGATCTCTCGCGCCGCAGGCCAGGCCTGTGGCGCTGGCTGCATGGCCTCACCGTGCTGCCGCCACTCCGGTCGTTCCGGCTGCGCCTGCCGTCCCGCTCGTTCGGCACCCTGCGGCGGGTGCTGCGCGAGAAGCAGCTGCCGGTCCTGCTGGTCGCCACCGTCGTCGTCATCGCAAGAGTGGTTCTGGGCGTGGTGCGCGTGCCCGTGCGGATCGCCCGGGTGGCGTGGCACCTGGTGCGACGCCTGGTGGAACGGCTGTGGGACCTGACGGTCGTTTCCGTCCTCGACACCATCGATGTCCTGCGCGGTCGCGCCGACCCGATCCTGCGCCTCGAACCCGGGCAGGATGCCGCAGCCGATGCGCGCTCCGTCGCGGTCTTCGTGCAGTTCAGCCCCGATGGCGCGATCAGCGCCATGGTGCGCCGGCAGGTGGAGACCTATCGGGCGCTCGGCTTCGCGGTGGTGCTGGTGTCGAACAGCCCGGACTTCCCGGAACCGGCCTGGCAGGCGGCGCGGGAGGTCGCGTCGCTGGTCGTGCACCGGCGCAACGGGGGCCTGGACTTCGGCGCGTGGAAGGACCTTGTCCCGGTGGCGCTGGCGCGCTGGCCCGCGGCCGAGGAACTGCTGATCGTCAACGACAGCGTGATCGGTCCGATCCGCCCGCTCGCGCCCGTGGTCGATGCGATGCGCGCGGCCGGCCCCGGCGTGTTCGGCCTGCTCGAAAGCGTGCAAGGTGGGCCGCACCTGCAATCCTGGTTCATCCTGGTGCGCGGGCAGGCGGCGATCGCGGATGTGGCGCGGTTCCTCGCACGGCTCAGGCTCAGCCGGTCGAAGTGGAAGATCATTCAGCGCGGCGAACTGCGCCTCGGGCGGGCGATGCAGGCCGCCGGACATCGGGTGGCCGCATGGCATGGGTACCAGGATCTGGTGCGCACGGCGCTGGCCGACCCGCTGGAGCGAGAATACCTTGCGCGCGCCCTGCCGGCCTGGTTCGCCGGCATCGACCCTGCCCACCAGGAGGCGATCCTGACCGAACGGCCGCTGAACCCGGCGCATCACCTCTGGCGGGTGCTCAGCGGGCCGGCCGGCTGCCCCTTCATCAAGACAGAGCTTGTCCGGCGCAATCCGGGCAAGTTGCCGGAGGTCGAGAACTGGCCGGCCCTGGTGCCGCCGGACTCGCCCTGTCCGGTGCCCATGATGCAGGCGCATCTGGCCGCGCTGGGCCCCTAGGCGCGCGGCGCCGGCGCCTTCCGCCCGCCCTGCGTCGGTGTTACGGACCGGCCGTGATCCCGCCTGATCGGAGAAGGTCGCGCATGCCCGAACCCCGCAAGGTCGCCCTGATCACCGGCATCACCGGCCAGGACGGCTCCTACCTGGCCGAGCTGCTGCTCGCGAAGGGCTATGTGGTGCACGGCATCAAGCGCCGGTCGTCATCCTTCAACACCGGCCGCGTCGACCACCTGTACCAGGACCGCCACGACCCCGGCGTTGGCTTCTTCCTGCACTATGGCGACCTGACGGATGCCACCAACCTGATCCGCATCCTGGCCGAGGCGAAGCCCGACGAGATCTACAACCTCGGCGCCCAGTCGCATGTCGCGGTGTCCTTCGAGACGCCGGAATACACCGCCAATTCCGACGCCATCGGCACGCTCAGGCTGCTGGAAGCCATGCGCATCCTGGGAATGGAGAAGACCGCGCGGTTCTACCAGGCCTCGACAAGCGAATTGTTCGGCAAGGCGCAGGCCGTGCCGCAGGACGAGACCACGCCCTTCTACCCGCGCAGCCCTTATGCCGCCGCCAAGCTCTATGCCTACTGGATCACGGTGAACTACCGCGAGGCCTACGGGCTGCACGCATCCAACGGCGTGCTGTTCAATCACGAAAGCCCACGCCGCGGCGAGACCTTCGTCACCCGCAAGATCACCCGTGCGGTCGCCGCCATCCACCTGGGGCGGCAGGACTGCCTGTGGCTCGGCAACCTCGATGCGCAGCGCGACTGGGGCCACGCGAAGGATTTCGTCGATGGCATGTGGCGCATCCTCCAGCAGGACACGCCGGACGACTACGTGCTCGCGACCGGGGTGACGCATACGGTGCGCCATTTCTGCGACCTCGCCTTTGCCGAGGCGGGGATCATCCTCGAATGGCGCGGCAAGGGTGTCGACGAAGTGGGCCTGGACCGTGCAACCGGCCGCACCCTGGTGCGCGTCGACCCCGAATACTTCCGCCCGACCGAGGTCGACCTGCTGATCGGCAATGCCGCCAAGGCGCAGCGCAGGCTCGGCTGGACGCATACCGTGCAGCTGCCCGAGCTGGTCAGGGAAATGGTCGCCGCCGACATCGCCGTGATGCGCGACGAACGCGCCCCGGCGGCCGGGCCACGCGCGCATGCCTGACGCCCCGGACGCCTTCGCGCTGCGCGGCGCGCGCATCTATGTCTCGGGCCATCGCGGCATGGTGGGCTCGGCCTGCGCGCGGCGGCTGGCGGAAGCGGGTGCGACGGTGCTGACCGCCGACCGCGCGCAGGTGGACCTGCGCCGCCAGGACCAAGCCGAGGCCTTCATGGCTGAGGCCAGGCCCGACGCCGTGGTGGTGGCGGCCGCGCGGGTCGGCGGCATCCTGGCCAACGACACGCTGCCGGCCGAGTTCCTCTACGACAACCTGATGATCGAGGCGAACCTGATCGAGGCGGCGCATCGCGCCGACGTGAACCGCCTGCTGTTCCTCGGCTCGTCCTGCATCTACCCGAAGCAGGCGACGAACCCGATCACCGAGGAGGCGCTGCTGACCGGCCCGCTGGAGCCGACCAACCAGTGGTACGCCGTCGCCAAGATCGCCGGCATCAAGCTGTGTCAGGCCTACCGCCGGCAATACGGGCGCGACTACATCGCCGCCATGCCGTGCAACCTGTACGGGCCCGGCGACACCTTCCACCCTGAGCGCAGCCACGTCATCCCGGCGATGCTGCAGCGCTTCCACGACGCTGCGCAGGCGGGGACGCAGGGCGTGACCTGCTGGGGCTCCGGCAAGCCGCGGCGCGAATTCATGCATGTGGATGACCTGGCCGATGCCTGCGCCTTCCTGCTCGCGCGGTATTCCGACGAGGGGCACCTCAACATCGGCACGGGCACCGACATGACCATCGCGGAATTGGCACGGGACGTCGCGCGCGTCACGGGCTTCAGCGGGCGCATCGCCTGGGACCACACCAAGCCGGATGGCACGTTGCTGAAGCGGATGGATGTGTCGCGCCTGGCGGCGCTGGGCTGGCGGGCACGCATCGGCTTCGCCGAAGGGCTCGAAGGTACGTATCGCTGGTTTCTCAACCAGGCGTCGTTGCGGGGGTGACGGTACTCAACCTTCCGGTACCGCCCGGATGTTGCCTTGATCGTTAACCATAGAACGGGCCACATGCTGCAACCGCGCAGGCGGCCAGCATCCACCCTTCCACCCCGGACCCCTTCATGCCCCTTCTGATCACCGGCGGCCTTGGTTTCATTGGTTCCGCGGTCGTGCGTCGCCTGCTCTCGACGACCGACGAGGTGGTGGTGAACCTCGACTGCCAGACCTATGCGGCGAGCCCGGCGAGCCTCGGCGAGTGGCTGACGCATCCCCGACACGTGCATGTGAACGCCGACATCTGCGATGGCGCCGCGGTGCGCGCGGCCTTCGCGCAGCACCGCCCCTCGCGCGTCATGCACCTGGCCGCCGAATCCCATGTCGACCGTTCGATCGACGGCCCGGCGGAATTCATCCGCACCAACGTGGTCGGCACCCAGGTTCTGCTGGAGGCGGCGCGCGAGTACTGGGCGGCGCTGGATGCTGGCGCCAAGGACGCGTTCCGCTTCCATCATGTCTCGACCGACGAGGTGTTCGGCTCGCTGGACAGCCGCGACGACAAGCCCTTCGACGAACATACGCGCTACGATCCGCGCAGCCCCTATTCGGCGTCCAAGGCCGCGTCCGATCACCTGGTGCGCGCCTGGCAGCACACCTACGGCATGCCGAACTTCGTCTCGAACACCACGAACAACTACGGCCCCTGGCAGTTTCCCGAGAAGCTGATCCCGCTGGTCACGCTGAATGCGCTCGATGGCCGCACCCTGCCGGTCTATGGCGATGGCTCCAACATCCGCGACTGGATCCATGTCGAGGACCACGCCGAGGCCCTGGTGCTGGCGCTGTTCCGCGGCGTGCCCGGCGCGACCTATTGCCTGGGCCCGCGGCAGGAACGCACCAACCTCGAGGTGGTGCGCGCGATCTGCGCCACGCTCGACCGGCTGCGCCCCGATCCCGCGGGGCCGCGCGAACGCCTCATCACCTATGTGCGCGACCGGCCCGGCCATGATTTCCGCTACGCGATGGACCCCTCGGGCGCCGAGGCGGCGCTGGGCTGGCGCGCACGGCATGATTTCGAGAGCGGCCTCGAGCAGACCATCGCCTGGTACCTGGCGAACGAGGCCTGGTGGCGACCGATCCGCGAGAAGCATTACGCGGGGCAGCGCCTCGGGGGGGTCGCGGCGTGAAGGGAATCTTGCTCGCCGGTGGTTCCGGCACGCGCCTGCACCCCATGACGCTGGCGGCCTCGAAGCAGCTCCTGCCGGTCTACGACAAGCCCATGGTCTATTACCCGCTGGGCACGCTGATGCTGGCGGGCATCCGCGACATTCTGCTGATCTCCACGCCGACCGACCTGCCGAGTTTTCAGCGCCTGCTCGGCGACGGCAGCCAGTTCGGCGTCTCGATCGCCTATGCCGAGCAGCCGAAGCCCGAGGGCATCGCCCAGGCCTTCCAGATCGGCGCGGACTGGATCGGCGGGCAGCCCTGCGCGCTGGCACTCGGCGACAACATCATCTACGGCGACGGTCTGTCGGTGCAGTTGCAGGCCGCCGCGGCACGCGCCGAACATGGCGAGGCGACGGTCTTCGGCTACCGCGTGGCCGACCCCGAGCGCTACGGCGTGGCGGAATTCGACGCCTCCGGCCGCGTACTCTCCATCGAGGAGAAACCCGCCCAGCCGAAATCCGACTGGGCGGTGATCGGGCTGTATTTCTACGATTCGCGCGTGACGCAGATCGCACACGACCTTGCCCCCTCGGCGCGAGGCGAACTGGAGATCACGGACCTCAACAAGGTGTATCTCGGCCTGAATGCGCTGCGCGCCGAACAGATGGGCCGCGGCTGCGCCTGGCTCGATGCCGGCACGCCGGGGTCGCTGCTGCAGGCCGCCCTGTTCGTGCAGACCGTGCAGGACCGCCAGGGCCTGCAGGTCGGCTGCCCGGAGGAGATCGCCTACCGCATGGGCTTCATCGATGCCGCAGGATTGCGCGCGCGCGCCGATGCGCTCGGCAAGACCGCCTATGGGGCCTATCTGCGCGACCTGGCGGCGGGGCGGCACGCGTGAAGGTCGAACGCCTCGCCATCCCGGATGTGCTGCTGATCGAACCCGCCCGCCATGGCGATGCGCGGGGGTTCTTCAGCGAGGTGTGGTCGCGCGGCGCCTTCGCGCAGCACGGGCTCGACATCGACTTCGTGCAGGACAACCACGCCTTCTCCGCCGCGCCGCTCGTGCTGCGCGGGCTGCATTTCCAGCGGCCGCCTTCGGCCCAGGGCAAGCTGGTGCGCGTCGCACGCGGCGCCATCCTCGATGTCGCGGTCGATATCCGCGAGGGCTCGCCCACCTACGGCCAGCATGTCTCGCTGGAGTTGAGTGCCGCGAACTGGCGCCAGCTCTGGGTGCCGCGCGGCTTCGCGCATGGCTACGTCACGATCGAGCCCGATACCGAGGTGCTCTACAAGACCGACGCGCCCTATGACCGCGCCGCCGATGGCGGCATCGCATGGGACGACCCGGCCTTCGGCATCGCCTGGCCCGCCGGCGCCCCGATCCTGTCGGACAAGGACCGCGCCGCGCCGCGCCTGGCGGACATCCCGGCCCCCTTCCCGAAGGGCTCGTGGTGATGCGCCGCATCCTGGTCACCGGACGCGGCGGGCAACTTGCGACCGGGCTGGCCGATGCGCTGCCCGCGCAGGGCTTCGAGCCATTCCTGTTCGGCCAGCCGGAACTGGAATTCGACCAGCCCGCCACCATCGCCGCCGCCTTCGCCGCCACCCGGCCCGACGCGGTGGTGAACTGCGCCGCCTGGACCGCCGTCGATGCCGCCGAGGACCAGGAGGGTGCGGCCTTCGTGGCAAATGCGGTCGGCCCGGCGCTGGTCGCCGGCCATTGCGCGGCTTCCGGCATCCCGCTGATCCAGGTCTCGACCGATTACGTCTTCGACGGGCGCAAGGGCGCGCCCTATCTCGAGACCGATGTGCCGAACCCACTCGGCGCCTATGGGCGGACCAAGCTCGCCGGCGAATGGGCCGCGCTCGCCACCAACCCGATGACGGTCGTGATGCGCACCGCCTGGGTGTTCTCGCCGGTCGGCAACAACTTCCTGCGCACCATGCTGCGCGTGGGGGCCGAACGGCCGGTGCTGCGCGTGGTGGCGGACCAGCAGGGCAGCCCTACCGCCGCGCCTGACCTGGCGGACGCCATCGCCGGTGTGCTGGCGCGCGTGCGCGACGCCGGCTGGCAGGCCAGCCACCGCGGCGTGTTCCATGCGGTGGCGGGCGGTTTCACCACCTGGCACGCCTTCGCGCAGGCGATCTTCGACGCCGCCGCAGCGCTCGGCGGACCACGTCCCGAGGTGCAGCCCATCACCACCGCGGACTACCCCACCCGTGCGGCGCGGCCCGCCGATGGCAGGCTGGATACCGGGCGCCTCGCCGATACCTTCGGCGTCAGACTGCCGCGCTGGGAACAGGGGCTGGACAGGGTGGTGCGGGCAGTCCTCGCACCGTGACAGGCTGGCGCCTGCGGCTGGCCGCGCTGCTGACGGTGCTGCTGCCGGCGTGCGGCCTCGCGGAGGACGCCCCCGGCTGCCCGCCCGTCACGGTGTCGCCCATTGTCGCACCGGGCTTCGCCGCGGCGGTCGCGCGCGGCGGGGAGGTGCGGATCGTTGCCATTGGGTCCTCCTCCACCGCCGGGGCGGGGGCGAGCCTGCCCTGGCGGTCCTATCCCGGCCGGCTCGAATCCCGGCTGCGCGCCGCGTTGCCCGGCCCGGCCTTCACGGTGATGAACCGTGGCGCCGGCGGCGAGGATGCCGCCCACATGCTGGGCCGGCTGGAACGCGACGCGATCGCGGAACGGCCGGACCTGGTCATCTGGCAGGTCGGCGCCAATGCCGCGCTGCGCAGCATGGACCGCGAATCGTTCCGCCGCTTTTTGCGCGAAGGCCTGGAGCGGCTGCGCCTCGCGGGCATCGATGTGGTGCTGATGGACAACCAGCGCGCGCCGCGCATCACCGCCAGGCCCGGCCACCGGGACTACGACGCCATGCTGGCCGAGGCCGCCGCCGGCGTGCCGGGTGTCACGCTGTTCTCCCGCGCGGCGTTGATGGACGCCTGGTCGGCGGCCGGCGTGCCGAATGACGCGTTGTTGATCTCGGACAAATTGCACCACAACGACCGCGGCTATGCGTGCATTGCTGAAGCGCTGTCCGCCGCGCTGGTGGCCGGCATGCCGGCCCGCCAGACAGCGACACGCCGCTGATTTCGCGGCTCCGCCAACAGGCGTCACCCGCAGAATCATCGAGGCATGCAATGCCCATGGCGTTGCACCGCATGCATAACGCTTCTGCGTAATGGAAACCTTGGATTCCGTTGGTGAACCGGAGCAAAATGAAAAGTGACGAATTCGTGAAATCGATGCCGGCGCATCGATTGGCCCAAGGATATACCGATCAATGCTTGAAGGCCTGACGGCCAGGGCGATGGGGGCGCTGCCGCTGCATGCGGTGCGCACGGACGGGTTGACCGCCTTCCTGGGCGATCTCCCCGCTGCCGTCGCGGCGTTCCTGCGCACCACCGGCTTTGCCGCACGCCCCGGCGAATTCGCGCTGCTGCCGGGGGCGGATGGCCTGGCCGGCGCGGTTGTCGGGCTGGGCCAGGATGATTCGCCCTGGGCCTTCGGCGGCCTGTCGCGCGGACTTCCCCCGGGCACCCCCTGGCGCCTGGCACCGGGGCCGCAGGACGCGGCGAAGGCGACGCTGGGCTGGGCGCTGGGCGCCTATCGTCCGCACCGCCACAAGGCCGCCGGGCCCTCGCCCGCCGTACTCGAGATTCCAGAGGAAGCCGGGACCGCCGTGGCAACCGCCGAGGCGATCTGCGCCGCACGCGACCTGATCAACGCCCCGGCCGCCGACCTCGGCCCGGCCGAACTGGCCCATGCCGCTGCCGCCCTCGCGGCCCGCCACGGCGGCAGTTGCGAGATCGTCGTCGGCGACGCGCTGGAGCAGGGCTTCCCGGCCGTGGCCGCGGTCGGCCAGGGCAGCCCGCGCGCCCCGCGCGTGGCCGTGCTGCGCTGGACCGGCGCCGAGGACGGGCCCCTGGTCGCGCTGTGCGGCAAGGGTGTGTGCTTCGACACCGGCGGGCTCGACCTGAAATCCTCCGCCGGCATGCTGCGCATGAAGAAGGACATGGGCGGTGCGGCCGTTGTACTGGCCGCGGCCGAGATGATCATGCGCACCAGGTTGCCGGTCCGGCTGCTGGTGCTGATCGGCGCGGTCGAGAACGCCGTCTCGGGCACCGCCATGCGGCCGATGGACGTGCTGCGCACCCGCAAGGGACTGAAGGTCGAGGTCGGCAACACCGACGCCGAGGGCCGGCTGGTGCTGTGCGACCTCCTCGCCTTCGCGGCCGAGCAGGCGCCGGCGATGATCCTCGACTGCGCCACGCTGACCGGCGCGGCCCGCGTGGCGCTCGGCCCCGACCTGCCGGCGCTGTTCAGCAACGATGATGCGCTGGCGGCGCGGTTGGTCGCGGCTGGGGCGGCGGTGGACGACCCGATGTGGCGCCTGCCGCTGCACGATGGATATGATTCGTGGCTCGACAGCCCTTTCGCGGACCTGTCCAACGTGTCCACGAAGCCGATGGCCGGCGCGGTGATCGCCGCCTTGTTCCTGCGCCGCTTCGTGCCCCCGGGGATCCCGTGGGCGCATCTCGATCTCTACGCCTGGAATGATTCGACCCGTCCGGGCCGCCCCGAGGGCGGCGAGGCCCAATGCGCGCGCGCGCTGCACGCAATGATTGCCGAAGCCGCCCGACAGCACGCAACGGAACGACACACCTGATCGTTACACCCACTGCCCTGGCCCTCGCGGGGAGAGGCCCCACCACGTCGGCGGCACGACCGCCCAAAGCGTTCCACAAAGGAAGTTTCATCATGACCACCCACGCCAACCCGGATCAGCAGATCGGCATCCTGCGCGAGACGATCGTCGCGCTCGTGCGCAGCGACGGGCCGGACCTCTCGGCCCGCCAGCTCGCGGTGCTGCTGACCGTCTATCTCGGGGAGGGGCCGCACACCGTGCGCGGGCTCGCCCACGACCTGAACGTGTCCAAGCCGGCGATCACGCGGGCGCTCGACCGGCTGGGCGAGCTCGACCTCGCGCGGCGCAAGGTGGACCCGGCCGACCGCCGCTCGGTGCTGGTGCAGCGCACCACCAAGGGCACGACCTTCCTGCGCGACCTGCGCGGCGTGATGAGCGAGGCGGTGAAGGCGACCGGCGAGGTCCGCCTGCTGCCGGCCCAGACCGAGCCGACGCTGCGCGCGGTGTGACGTGGCGGCGGGGCGGCGCAACCCGCCCCGCGCCTTTTCCGGGGCGAACGGCACCCGCCGGCCGCTCATGGGCGTAGACGTGATGGGTGGGCGAGCGGCTGCCCCGATGCTTCGGAATGCGCCGGACGGCGCATTCCGGGTCAGCCGCGATCAGTAGCCGGCCGAGAAATCAACCAGGTTGATTAGCGGCTGGCCGGCGCGCGCCCGGTGGATGTTCTCCACCACCTGCGGCGCGGCGCTGGACGGGATGGTGATGCTCGCCGCATGCGGCGTGAGGATCACCTTGGGGTGCGACCAGAAGGCGCTGTCCGCCGGCAGGGGTTCGGGTTCGAAGACATCGAGCGCGGCGCCGGCCAGGCGGCCACTGTCCAGCGCAGATAGAACGTCGGCGGCGACCTGGTGGCCGCCCCGCGCGGCGTTGAGCAGGTAGCCGCCGGGCGGCATCGCGCCGAGCAGGCGGGCGTCGATCACGCCACGCGTATCGGGCGTGAGCGGCAGCAGGCAGACCAGCATGTCGGCCTTCGCCGCCATGGCCATCAGGCCGTCGGCGCCGTGGAAGGTCTCGACGCCGGGCACCTGCTTCGGCCGGCGCGACCAGCCCATCACGGGGAAGCCCAGCGCCATCAGCGCGCGGGCCGAATCGCTGCCGAGTTCGCCCAGCCCCAGGATGCCGATGCGCCGCGCCGAGGTCTCCGGCGCGGGCAATTCGTGCCAGACCTTCCGTGCCTGCTGGTCGCGATACTCCAGGTCCTGCCGGTGGAAGCGCAGCACGTTCAGCAGCACCCATTCGGTCATGCCCTGCGTGAGGCGCGTGTCCAGCAGCCGCGCCACCGGTACGCCCGGCGGCGGGCCCGGCGGACGGAACAGGTGGTCCACCCCCGCGCCCATGGAGACGATCACGCGCAGGTTCGGATAGCGGCGCAGTTCCATCATGTCGTGCGCGGTCCAGACGACCGCGGCCTCGATGTCGGCGGGCTCGCCGGCCTCGGGGAACAGGCGGATCTCGAGCGACGGGTCGACCGCCAGCAACGCGTCCTTCCAATCCTGCATGGTGTGCGCCTTGGTCGAGAGCAGAACAGCCATGTCAGGCGGCATCCTTCAATTCGGTGTCGAGGGCGGTGACGAAGTCGCGCCAGGCGTTGCGCGACGTCGCCGCGCGTTCGGTGCCGTCCGGCATCTTGGCATAGAGGCTGAGCACGCCCTTCGCCCAGAGCGCATCGAAATGCTCCGGCGATTGCAGCGCGAAGGCCGCCGTGCGGTCGAAGACGCCGGACTTCACGCGCGGCATGATGCGATACATCCACCACCAGCAGCCCACGCCCAGCACGATGGTACCGGCCCAGGCGGCGCCCTGTTCGATGCCGAGTGCCTGCAGCGGCGCCCCGCCCCATTTCAGCGCGACGAAGGACAGCGCGAGGATCAGCGCGGCCGGCCAGACATTCTCCCCGGACCGGTACACCGGCGATCCGGGCGAGTTCATCTTGCGGATATGGACGCCGAGCTTGACGCGTTCGGAATCGAGCAGCGTCTTCAGGGTGTCGAGTTCGGTCACGCTTCCCCGCCCTCGGGCGCCAGGCGCCGGCAGTCGGCCTTGCTCGCGTGCCGGCGGCGGCCGGAGGGATGGAGGCGGTCGCGCTGAACCTTCCCGGATCGCGCAGGGGCGACCGGCGAGACTGCGGTCGGTCCGGGCAGGGTGGGCGCGGGCCTCACGTCCGCAGCCCGGCTGCGGCTTCTGCCCTGAGGTCGAATGCGGCGGCCATCAGGGCGCGCGTGTAGGCTTCCTGCGGCGCCTCGACAACCCGCGCCGCCTCGCCTTCCTCGACCACGCGGCCGTCCTTCAACACAATGATCCGGTGTGCCATGGCGCGCACCACGCGCAGGTCGTGCGAGATGAACAGGTAGGCCAGCCGATGCCTGGCCTGCAGCGCGCGCAGCAAATCCACCACCTGCGCCTGCACGCTGACATCGAGCGCGCTGGTCGGTTCGTCCAGCACCAGGAAGCGCGGCTTCAGCACCAGGGCGCGCGCGATGGCGATGCGCTGGCGCTGGCCGCCGCTGAACTCATGCGGGTAGCGCTCGGCCATCGCGGGTTCCAGGCCGACCTCCTCCAGCGCCGTCGCCACCGCCTTGCCGCGTTGGGTGGCGGTCAGGCCGGGTTCATGCACGGCGAGGCCTTCGCCCACGATCTCGGCCACGCTCATGCGCGGCGACAGCGCGCCATAGGGGTCCTGGAAGACGATCTGCATGCGCCGGCGCAGCGGGCGCAGCCCGGCGCGGTTCAAGCCCTGGATCGACGCGCCCTCGAAGCGGATCCCGCCCTCGCTCTGTTCCAGCCGCAGCATCGCCAGGCCGAGCGTGGTCTTGCCGGATCCCGACTCGCCGACCAGGCCGACCGTCTCGCCCTCCCGCACGCAGAGCGTCACGCCATCGACCGCCTTCACCTCGGCCACCACGCGACGCATCACGCCGCGGCGGATCGGGAAGCGCACCTTGATGGCGTCGCCCTGCATGATCTCCGCGGCGCCGTCGGCGACAGGCGCAGGCGCGCCGCGCGGTTCGGTCGCCAGCAGCATGCGCGTGTAGTCATGCTGCGGGGCGGAAAACACGCTGCGCACGGCGCCCTGTTCCACCGCGTGGCCATCCTTCATCACCACCACGTGGTCGGCGTGCTTCTTCACGATATTCAGGTCGTGGGTGATGAGCAGCAGCGCCATCCCGGTCTCGCGCTTCAGCGTCTCCAGCAGCTCCAGGATCTGCGCCTGGATGGTGACGTCGAGCGCGGTGGTGGGCTCGTCGGCGATCAGCAGCTTGGGGTCGTTGGCCAGCGCGGCGGCGATCATCACCCGTTGCCGCTGCCCGCCCGAGAGCTGGTGCGGATAGGCGCCCAAACGGTCCTCCGCCTTCGGGAAGCCGGCGCGGCGCAGCAATTCGATGATGCGCGCGCGCAGCGCATCGCCCGCCAGCGGCCGGTGCAGCGTGATCGCCTCGGCCACCTGGCGGCCCACCGTGTGCAGCGGGTTCAGCGAGGTCATGGGTTCCTGGAACACCATGCCCGCCACGCCCCCGCGCAGGCGGCGCAGGTCGCGTTCGGGCGCGTGCAGCACATCGACACCGTCCAGCGTGATGCCGCCTTCGGGATTGCTGCCCGCGGCCGGCAGCAGCCCCAGGCAGGACAGCGCGATGACCGACTTGCCGGACCCGCTCTCGCCGACCAGCGCGACGCTCTGCCCGGGATCGACGGTGAAGGACACGCCCTCGACCACGCGCTTCGACCCGAAGGCGACGGACAGGTTCTCCACGCTGAGCAGCGTCATCGCCCGCCCCCCGGCAGCTTGCGCGGGTCGAAGGCGTCGCGCACCGCCTCCCCCACGAAGGTCAGCAGCGTCAGCATGGTGCCGAGCACGAAGAAGCCGGTCAGCGCCAGCCAGGGCGCGGTGAGGTTGTCCTTGCCCTGGTTCACGAGCTCCCCCAACGAGGGCGAGCCCGGCGGGAGCCCGAAGCCCAGGAAGTCCAGCGAGACCAGTACGGTGACCGACCCCGCCAGGATGAAGGGCAGGAAGGTGAGTGTCGCCACCATCGCGTTGGGCAGGATGTGGCGCACCATGATGCTGGCATGCGAGACGCCGAGCGCATTCGCCGCGCGCACGTAGTCGAGGTTGCGCCCGCGCAGGAATTCCGCCCGCACCACGCCAGTCAGCCCCATCCAGGAGAACAGCAGCAGGAAGGTCAGCAGCACCCAGAAGCTGGGTTCGATCACGCTGGCGAGGATGATGAGCAGATACA
The DNA here is from genome assembly GCA_001464375.1 of Rhodospirillales bacterium Ga0074136. Lineage (GTDB taxonomy): Bacteria > Pseudomonadota > Alphaproteobacteria > Acetobacterales > Acetobacteraceae > Neoroseomonas. The sequence goes on from LNEW01000129.1 coordinate 17,605, forward strand.
GCTGCGGCATGCCCGACCATAATTCGATGAAGCGCTGGAAATACAGGTCGATCGCGCCGCCGAAATACCCCTGCACCGCGCCCGCCGCGATGCCGATGACCGAACTGATGATGGTCAGCGAGAAGCCGAACAGCACCGAGATGCGGAAGCCGTAGATCACGCGCGCCACCACGTCGCGCCCCTTGTCGTCGGTGCCGAGCCAGTTGCGCGCGGTGGGCGGCGAGGGCAGCGGATGATCCAGGTCGCGCACGATCGAATAGTAGGTGAAGCGCACCGGCGGCCAGACCGCCCAGCCGCCGGCGGTCTCGAAATCCTTGAGGAAGTCGCGGTCCTGCCAGTAGTCGTCGCCGGTCGGCAGGCCATCTGGCACCAGGTCGGTCTCGGCATAGTCGACCAGGACCGGGAAGAACCACTGGTCGTTGACGCGCGCGACCAGCGGCCGGTCGTTGGCGATGAATTCCGCGAACAGCGTGAGGACGAAGATCACCGCGAAGATGATGGCGGACCAGTAGCCGCGGCGGTTGGCGCGGAAATTCGCGATGCGCCGGCGGGTCAGCGGCGTGAGCGTCATCGCCGCGCCTCGAAGTCGATACGCGGGTCCACCAGCGTATAGGTGAAGTCGCTGACGATCTGCAGCACCAGGCCGAGCAGCGTGAAGATGTACAGCGTGCCGAACATGATCGGGTAGTCGCGCCGCGTCGCCGCCTGGAAGCCGAGCAGGCCGAGGCCATCGAGCGAGAACACGATCTCGATCAGCAGCGCGCCCGAGAACAGCATGCCGATGAAGGCCGCCGGGAAGCCGGCGACGATGATGAGCATGGCGTTGCGGAAGACATGGCCATAGAGCACGCGCTGCTCGCCCGCCCCCTTGGCGCGGGCGGTGACGACGTATTGCTTGCCGATCTCGTCCAGGAAGGAGTTTTTCGTGAGCATCGTCAGGCCGGCGAAGCCGCCGATCACCAGCGCCAGCGTCGGCAGCGCCATGTGCCAGGCATAGTCGACCGCGCGTTCCCAGAACGGCCAGGCATCCGAGCCCGAGGAGGTGAGGCCCCGCAACGGGAATATCTGCAGGAAGGACCCGCCGGCGAACAGCACGATCAGCAGCACGGCGAACAGGAAGCCCGGTATGGCGTAGCCCACCAGCACGATGCCCGATGTCGCGACATCGAAGCGCGACCCGTCGCGCACCGCCTTGCGGATGCCGAGCGGGATCGAGATCAGGTAGATGATCAACGTGGACCACAGCCCGATCGAAAGCGAGACCGGCATCTTCTCGATGATGAGGTCGATCACCGGGCGGTCCTGGAACAGCGAGCGGCCGAAATCGAAGGTCACGTAGCCCACCAGCATGTCCCAGAAACGGACATGGGCAGGCTTGTCGAAGCCGAAGGCGCGTTCGATCTCGGCGACGATGGCGGGGTCGAGGCCGCGCGCGCCGCGATAGGTGCCGGCCGGCCCACCGCCGCCCCCGCCCCCGCCCCCGCCGCTCTCGCTGCTGGGCATGCGCACATCGCCGCCGCCCTCGCCGGTGATGCGCCCGAGCGTGGACTGCCCCTCGCCGCGGAGCTCCGCCAGCATCTGTTCGACCGGCCCGCCAGGGGCGAACTGCACGACGGCGAAATTGATGATCAGGATGCCGAGCAGCGTCGGCACCACCAGCAGCAGCCGGCGGAGGAGATACGCGCCCATGGCGCGGCTACGATCGCCGCGCTTCGGCCAGCGCGCGCTCCCGCGCCGGGTCGATCCACCAGGCCTGGGGGAAGCCCAGCCCATAGCGGGGGTTGCGTTCCGGCCGGCCGAACCTGTCCCAGAAGGCGATGCGGAACACGCGGGAATGCCAGTGCGGGACGACGAAGTTGTGGTGCAGCAGCACGCGGTCCAGCGCGCGCGTGCGCGCCACCAGCTCGTCGTAGTTCGGCGCGCCGATCACCAGTTCGACCAGTTCGTCGATCGCCGGGTCGGCGATGCCCGCGACGTTCTGGCTGCCGTTCTCCCGCGCCTTGGCGGAGGACCAGTAGTCGCGCTGCTCATTGCCCGGGGAGAAGCCCTGGCCCATCGAATCGACGGTCATGTCGTAGTCGAAGGCGTCGATGCGCACCTGGTACTGCGCCGGGTCCACCGTGCGCACGCGCGCCGTGATGCCCAGGCGATCGAGCCACTGCACATAAGGCAATGCCACGCGTTCGAAGGTGGCGCCCTGAAGCAGGATCTCGAATTCGAAGCGCTGGCCCTGCGCGTTCACCAGGCGGCGGTCGCGCACGGACCAGCCGGCCTCGCGCAGCAGCGCCAGCGCACGGCGCGCGCCCTCGCGGTTGTTGCCGGACCCGTCGGTGACCGGCAGCTTGTATTCCTCGGTGAAGACGGCCGGCGGGATGCGGGCGCGGAAGCCTTCCAGGATGTCCTTCTCGCGCCCCTCGGGCAGGCCGCGCGCGGCGAAGTCGGAATTCGAGAAGAAGGAGGATGTCCGCGCATAGGCCCCGTAGAACAGGTTCGCGTTCATCCATTCGTAGTCGAACACCTCGATCAATGCGCGGCGCACGCGGGCGTCCTGGAACATCGGCCGGCGCAGGTTGACCGCGAAGCACTGCATGCCCGTCGGGATCTCGTGCGGGATCTCCTCGCGCTTCACCAGGTTGCGGCGCGCGGCGGGAAAGTCGTAGCCGGTGGCCCAGTCGCGCGCGACATTCTCGGTACGGAAGTCGGACTGCCCGGCCTTGAAGGCCTCGAACGCCACGGTGGTGTCGCGGAAATACTCGTAGCGCAGCGTGTCGAAATTGTTCAGGCCGCGCCGGACGCCGAGGTCGCGCGCCCAGTAATCCTCGACGCGGCGATACACCACGGAACGGTTGGGCTCGAAGCGCTCCAGCCGATAGGGGCCCGAGCCGAGCGGCACATCCAGCGAGGGGCGGGCGAAGTCGCGCCCTTCCCACCAGTGCTTCGGCATCACCGGCAGGTCGCCCAGGATCTGGGCGAGCTCGCGGTTGCCGGCATCCTTGAAGCGGAAGGTGACGCGGCGGGGGCTCTCGGCCACCACCTCGGTCACGTCGGCCCAATAGGCGCGGAAGAAGGGCCGGCCTTGCGTGCGCAGGGCGTTGAAGGTGAAGACCACGTCCTCGGCCGTGACGGGGCGGCCGTCGTGCCAGCGGGCGGTGGCGCGCAGTTCGAAGGTCACGCCGCGGCGGTCGGCGGGCAGTTCCACCGTCTCGGCCAGGTGGCCGTATTCGGCGGTGGCTTCGTCGGGGTTGCCGGCCATCAGCGTGTCGTAGATCAGCCCGATGCCCAGGTCCGCCGTGCCGCGCAGGATGTACGGGTTGAAGCTGTCGAAGGACCCCAGGCGCGCCAGTACCACCTCGCCACCCTTTGGCGCGGCAGGGTTGGCCCAGGGCCAGTGCGGGAAGTCCGCCGGCAGTTTCGGTTCGGCGAGCAGGGAGAGGGCGTGGGTGCGCACCACCTCCCCGGGCTTGTCGCCGCCCGCGGGCACGACGGCGCGCGCGCCGCGCGGCAGGGGGGCAAGGACGGCAAGGGCGCCGAGCGCCATCAGGTCGCGACGGTTCATGTGCGCAGGATGGGGGTTCGCCCCCCGCGCGGCAACGTCCGCGGCACTACCGATCGGTAAGGAAGCGCACGGCCTCATGCAGCAGGGCAGGGTCGCCGACCGCCAGGACGCGGCCATCGGCGCCCGCGGTCAGCGCCTCGCCGTGCCAGCCGGTGACGCGCCCGCCCGCCCCTTCGACCACCGGCACCAGCGCCGCCCAGTCCCATATCTTCATCGTGGCATCCACCACGATGTCCACCAGGCCGATCGCCAGCAGGCCATAGGCGTAGCAGTCGCCGCCCCAGGTCACCCGCCTGGCGGCGCCGCGCAGGCCCTCGAATCCCGGGCGATCGGGCGGCAGGAACATGTCGGGGCTGGTGCAGGAGAGTTCGGCATCCCCCACCGCGGCGCAGGGTCGGCAGCCGGCCTGGCCGCCGATCGGCGCGCGGAAGCGCGTGGGCCGGCCGACCACGCCCAGCCAGCGTTCGCCGGTGACAGGCTGGTCGATGATGCCGAGCACCGGCGTGCCCCGATGCAGCAGCCCGATCAGGCTGCCGAACAGCGGCCGGCCGGTCACGAAGGCCCGGGTGCCGTCGATCGGGTCGAGCACCCAGACCCATTCGGCATCCGGGCGATCCTCGCCGTGTTCCTCGCCGATCACGCCATGGGTGGGGAAGCGGGCGGCGATGAGGGCGCGGATGGCTTCCTCGGCGTCGCGGTCGGCCTTGGTGACGGGGCTGGCATCGCCCTTCGCCTCGACCAGCAGGGCCGAGCGGAACAGCGGGCGGATCACCGCGCCGGCGGCGTCGGCGAAATCCTCGGCGGCGGCGATGACGTCGTCGGCGACCATGTCCTTGCCCTTCCAATCACTGCCACGCTTGAGGGACGGCTTGCCCACCGACCGCACCGGCGTCGCCCTGGGCAATGGCGCCAGACCCAGCCCGCGGCGCTCCTCCACCTGAGCGAGGCGCCCAGGTCACCGCCCGTGGCGGCGCCAGCGCGTAAGACCACCTCGGACGGATCGCGCGCCGCGCGATCCGGCAGCACCGGGCGCGATCGCGCCCAAACTACCCGCAGCCGCCAGCGCGTCAGTGCGGGGCGCGAAAGCCAAGCCGCCGGATGGCGGCGCCCGGCGCCCGAGGGCGAAAAAACTACGGCGCCGGCGCGTTCGGCGAGATCGACCGCAGGTAGGCGATCAGGTCCGCCCGCTGCGCCGTATTGGCCAGGCCCGCATAGGACATGCGGTTGCCGGCGGCATAGGCGCGCGGGCTGTGCAGCCAGGCATTCAGGTCCTCATACGTCCAGGGCTTGTCGGCCATGGCGCGCAGCGCCGCCGAGTAGTTGAAGCCATCCACATGGGCGTGTTTCGCGCCGACGATCCCGTAAAGGTTCGGCCCGACGCCGGTGCGCCCGCCATCGTTGAAGGAATGGCAGGATGCGCATTGCCGCTGCGCGATCTGCTGGCCGTTCTGCACATTGGCGGCAGCCAGCAGCGGCGCGATCGGGTCGAGCGCCGGGGCGGCCGGGGCGGCGGCGGCCGGGGCGGCGGCCTCGCCCCCGACGGCGATGGCGGCATGGTGCGGCCGGGTCGGGTGCACCAGCATGCTGCCGATGAACCCGGCGACGCCGAAGGTGACACCGGCGGTCAGCACCGCCGCAATGATCTTGTTGCCCTCGAGGTTCGTCGCCATGCCGATCGCAGCCCTTCACAGCCGTTGCCCGCGGCGCGTTTGCGCCACGGGACCGCCTTGCCTAAAACGCGCCGGACCATAGTGCCCGGCCTGCCGCCAGACAACCACCCAGCACCTTCATTCCCGGAGCCGCACGCTTGCGCCCCATCGTCGTGATTCCAGCCCGCATGGCGGCCACCAGGTTGCCGGGCAAGCCGCTGGCCGATATCGCCGGCCGCCCGATGATCGCCCATGTGCTGGACCGCGCGCGGGAGGCCGGGATCGGCCCGCTTGCCGTCGCCGCTGGCGAGCCTGAGATCGTCGCCGCAGCACGCGCCGCCGGCGCGCAGGCGGTGCTGGTGGCGGATGACGTGCCCTCGGGCACCGACCGCGTGCAGCGGGCGATCGCGGTTCTGGATCCGGAGGGGCGCTACGACGTGGTGGTGAACCTGCAGGGGGACTTCCCGACCATTGCGCCCGAAACCCTGCGCGCCGTGCTGGACCCGCTGGCCGATCCCGGCGTGGATATCGGCACGCTGGTCTGCCCGATCGCGGATGAGGAGGAAGCCAATACCTCCTCCTTCGTGAAATGCGCCTGTGCCTTCGAGGGCGAATCGCGCGTCGCACCCGCGCTGTATTTTTCCAGGCTGCCGATCCCCTGGGGGGATGGGCCGCGCTGGCACCACATCGGCGTCTATGCGTATCGGCGCGCGGCGCTGGACCGCTTCGTCGCCCTTCCGGCGAGCCCGCTGGAACTGCGCGAGAAGCTGGAACAGTTGCGCGCGCTGGAAGCCGGCATGCGCATCGCCGCGGCGCGGGTGGACCATGGCCCCTTCGGCGTGGATACGCCGCACGATCTCGAACGCGCCCGCGCGCTGCTCGCGCGCTAGCGCTGCCCGCACGCTGAACGGACCCTGACATGACCGCCAAGACCATTGCCTTCCAGGGCATGCCCGGGGCCTATTCGGACCTCGCCTGCCGGGCCGCCTATCCAGGCTGGACCACGCTGCCCTGCGCGTCCTTCGAAGCCGCGATGGTCGCGCTGCGCGACGGCCGCTGCGAATTGGCCATGCTGCCCTGCGAGAACTCGCTGGCCGGGCGCGTGCCGGACATCCACCGGCTGCTGCCAGAGAGCGGGTTGTACGTGATCGGCGAGCATTTCCAGCGGGTCGAGCACTGCCTGCTGGCCCCCAAGGGCGCGTCGCTGGCCACCATCAAGCGCGCGCACAGCCATCCGGTCGCGCTGGGGCAGATCCTGCGGCTGCTGAAGGAGCGCGACCTGGTGCCGGTGATCGAGGCCGACACCGCGGGTGCGGCGCAGATCATCGCCGAGCGCGGCAACATCGAGGACGCCGCGGTTGCGAGCGAGTTGGCGGCCGAGATCTACGGGCTGGACATCCTGCTGCGCAACGTCGAGGACGAGGCGCACAACACGACGCGCTTCTATGTGATGTCGCGCAGCCTGCACTACCCGCCGGTGGATGCGCCCGACACGGTCACCACCTTCGTCTTCCGCGTCCGGTCGGTGCCGGCGGCGCTGTACAAGGCGCTGGGCGGCTTCGCGACGAATGGCGTGAACATGACGAAGCTGGAATCCTACATGGTGGGCGGGCGGTTCGCGGCCACGCAGTTCCTGTGCGACGTGGACGGCCATCCGGACAGCCCCGCGTTGCGGCGCGCGTTCGAGGAGCTGGAATTCTTCACCAAGGAATTCCGCATCCTGGGCGCGTATCCGGCGCATGCGTACAGGCTGGAGCAGGCGGCGGCGGGGGATTGAGGGGCGCGCCTGACCAAACCAATACGGAACGGAAGGGCGTCGGGCGTCACCCTTCCGCGCCGTTCCAGCGAGCTAATCGTCGGTCGGGCCACGCCTCGCCTTGAGAACGAGGTTCTCAACGCGCAACGCGATGAGTTCGTTCAGAAGGCGGTTCACCGTCTGCCAAACAGGCTCGCAAGCGAGCCTGTGCGCCTCAACGAACTCATGCTCGCGGACGCCGATGTTCAGCGTCCTCCGCGTGGGGCGCCTGACCCTGGTGCGCATCGTGGCCAGGGCCTGGCGCACCTCCTTTTCCGAGACGCCGCCCAGCTTGGCGGCGATATCGGCTGTGGTCAGGGTATGGTCACGACGCTTAAGGCGCCTCGCCTGGTCGGCCATTTCCTTCGTCAGGCCAATGGGAGGACGCAGAGCCTCGGTCAGTGCGGAAACCGCCCCGCAGTTCGGGGCGGGCGGCATGCTCTTGATGAAGGACATATTCATCTACTCCATCAAGCCGCCACGGAGGACGAGGCCGGACCATTCAGGTCGCCGTCCTTGAGGGCCTTGTAGACCAGCGAGCCGGTTTCCTTTGGCCCACCAAGCGAGATTGCGCCCGACTTCACGCTCTGCTTGGCACCGTGCGCCAGCCAAGCCGCACTACGTTCCCAATCGACCTTGCCGAGCTTGGCCTCTGCCTCGGCCTTGAACGCCCGGGTGATCGCGTCAGGTGCGGCCGGCTGCTTGAAGTCAGCGCCGACCAGCTTCACCAGAATGTAGTGGCCGATCGCGCCAATCGCGCACCAGACGGACGGCGCAGCGGCGAAGTTGCCGGCACGCTGATCCGGCTGCAACGCCGTGCTCATCACGTCAGACACTGCCCGATACCACTCGGTTGCCGCCGCATGCAGCAGGTCGAGGTCCTCGTCCTGGATCTCCACCGCCTTGGTCTGGTTCTGGATGCCGCCAATGCCTTGCACGAAGCAGACCACCGACGCACGCAGCGCCGAGATGGTGATAAGGGCGTCATCACCGCCGGAAAGCTGACGCTTCTGGCGGTTCACCTTCCCCGCCAGGGCGGCAACGTTCTTCTCGACGTACTTTGCGAGCTGCGTGGCGTCGTCGCGGCTGTCGAGGCCGATCGCCATGCTGGTCGAAACTTTGACGCCATAGGCGTTGCAGTCGGCGAAGACCTGGGCCGCATCATCCTCCTGCACGCCATGGATGACTGTGACCTTTACCACCTGCTTATCGAACAGGTTGGGGTGGCTCTGCTCGGCCACAGCGCGTGCGGTCGCCTGGGTGTCGCCATCCAGCGCCACGAAACGGATGTGATGCGGAAGCTGGATGTAGCCGAGGCCGGTCTTCTTGTCGGTGACGACGTCGAGTTTCTCGTGCGTCCAGATGACAATCTGAGGGGTGAAACCTTCACCGGTCTTCACCATGCTGACGATGTAGCGTGCATACGGTGCGACGTTCTTCTTCTTCGCGCCCGTGACGAGGCGATTCACGCGCGCGCGGAGCGAAGCGATCTCGGAGAGTTCCGTATTGTATTTGACCCCGGCGCCCTCGAGCTTTCGGGGGTCGGGAACGCGCTGCTTGAACAAGCCGTAAGGCATAGCGCCCTGAAACTCGGTCGCGCTGATGACATTGCCGAACATGGGCACGCCCTCCGCGTAGGAGGGGTCGGGGAGTTCAATCTCGAGCATCTAAGCCTCGCGGGTTCTGAGGTTGAAAAACGACCGCGAGACAGGCATCATGAGAGTACCACCAATCGTGAGACCCGTTCTCGCGGCGCCCGTCCCTGATCCATTCGGGGGCGGGCGTTTCTATTTCGCACACTCGAGAAATCGTTTCAAGCGCTAGAGGGGGAAGTTTTCGGCTCGGGGTCATCCTCTTTGAACTCGAGTGATCCCCGAGATCGTCGAACTAAGGTCGAAGCCGGAGGCCGTACTTGATCGTCAAGCGCCCTCAAAACCGCCTTAACGGCACCCGCCACGCCAGCACCGCCCCCACCGCCGTCAGCACCGCCACCGTCGCGAACAGCCCGCGGAACGCCTCCGACAGTTCCCTCCGCAGCGCCGCCGCCGCCTCCGGCCCGAGCGCCGCCAGATACCCCGGCCCCTCCGCCACCAGCCGCTGGAACGCCGCGCCGGAGCCGGTGGCGCTCACCGCCATGAACACCACCGCCGCCACCAGCGCCGTGCCCGTTGCCGCGCCGATGTTGCGCGAGAACGCCACCCCGGCCGAGGCCGCGCCCAGCCTCTCCCGCCCCGCCGCCGCCTGCGCCGTCACCTGCACCACCGGATAGGACGTGCCCGAGCAGAACGCCGCCGCCGCCAGCAGCGGCAGGAAGGCGGGCAGCGGCAGATCCGCCGCCACCAGCGCCAGCACCGCCCACAGCCCCACGCCCATCGGCAGGAACAGTGTCGGCCAGCGCATCGCATACCCCGTCCGCGACACCATCCGCCCGGCGAAGAAGGCGCCCGCGGCGCCCCCCACCGACATCGCCACCAGCATCAACCCGGACGGCCCCGGCGCGATGCCGCGCACCGTCTGCAGCCACACCGGCAGGAAGGCGATCATGCCCACCTGCGCCCCGACCACGCAGGCCGACAGCAGGTAGGCCCGCCAGATCGACGGCTCGGCGAACATCGCCAGCGGCAGCAGCGGGTCGCGCGCCGCACGCTCGACCCGCAGCAGCAGAACCATCGCCCCCACCGCGACGACCGCCAGCCCCACGGCCAGCGGCGCCAGCCCAGGATCCAGCCGCCGCGCGCGGTCCAGCGCCACCAGCGCGCAGCCCACCGCCAGCACGAACACGAACAGCCCCGCCCAGTCGAATCGCAGCGCCGCGTCGCGCCTGGCCGGCGGCACCGCCACCAACCGCCGCGCCAGCACCGCGCAGGCCACCGCCACCGGCAGCAGCACTAGGAACACCGACCGCCAGCCGAAGAACTCCGTCGCGTAGCCACCGATCACCGGCCCGCAGGCGGAGGCAAACGCAAACGACCCCGCGATCCAGGCCTGGTAGCGGCCGCGTTCGCGCGGCGGCAGCGCCTCGCCGATCAGCGCCTGGGCCAGCGTCAGCAGCGCGCCGCCGCCAAAGCCCTGCACGATGCGTGCGCCGATCAGCACCGGCAGGGTGGGTGCCAGCGCGCAGCCCAGGCATCCCGCCGCGAAGACGGCCAGCGCCACATACAGCAGTCGCTTGCGCCCGAAGACGTCGCCCAATTGCCCGAACACCGGCGCCGCGCAGGTGGCCGCGACCAGATACGCGACCAGGATCCACGACACCTGCTCGATCCCGCCCATCTGCGCCGCGATGGCCGGCAGCGCGGTCGCGACGATGGTCTGGTCGATCGCCGACAGGAAGATGGTCAGCGCGATGCCCGGGAAGGCGCGCTTGAAGCGGGCGTGGGCGTCCATCACTGGCGCGTGCCAGGAAGGGGCGTTGCCCCTTTCCGGACCTCTCGCGACCTGAGGCCGGAACCCTGCCCCTGGCCGGATGAGGGCATCGTTTCCAATCCCCGGATGTGGGTTGCAGGGGCCTGAAGCCCTTGGCCGGAGGGGTATGGGGAGGGCAGAGCGCTCCCCCAGGACAGGGCCGGCGCCGGGAAGGCAGCGCCCCCCGGCATGTCAGATGACCCCGCTGCGCCCCATTTCGAGGAACTTCTCCCGCCGCCGCGCCCGCAGCGTCGCGCCGTCCAGTTCGACCAGCGGCTCCAGCAGTTCCGAAATGCGTTCGCCCAGCGCGGCGATGGTGCCTTCGGCGTCGCGGTGCGCGCCGCCCAGCGGTTCCGGCACCACAGCATCCACCAGGTTCAACTTGCGCAGATCGTCGGCCGTCAGCTTCAGCGCATCCGCCGCCGTCGCCGCCTGCGCCTGGTCGCGCCACAGGATGGACGCGCAGCCCTCGGGCGAGATCACCGAATAGATCGCGTGTTCCAGCATCACGATCCGGTCGGCCGCGGCCAGCGCGATGGCACCGCCCGACCCGCCCTCTCCGATGATGGTCGCGATGAAGGGCACCGGCGCTTCCAGCCCCGCTTCGATGGACCGGGCGATGGCTTCCGCCTGGCCGCGCGCTTCGGCGTCGATGCCCGGGAAGGCGCCGGCGGTATCCACGAAGGACAGGATCGGCAGGCCGAATCGCCCGGCCAGTTCCATCAGGCGGCGCGCCTTGCGGTAGCCCTCGGGCCGCGCCATGCCGAAATTGTGCTTCACGCGGCTGTCGGTGTCGTTGCCGCGCTCGGTCGCGGAATCGGCCCATGCCGCCCACCACCGCCAGGTCGTCGGCGAAAGCGCGGTCGCCGGCCAGCGGCGTGAAATCCTCGATCAGCGCGGTGATGTAGTCGCCGGCATGCGGGCGGTCGGGGTGGCGGGCCACCTGGGCCTTCTGCCAGGGCGTCAGCTTCGCATAGGTGGTGCGGAGCATGGTCTGCGCCTTGTCGCGCAGCTTGCCGACCTCGTCGGCAACGTCGATCCCGCCGGCGTCGGTGGTCCGGCGCAGCTCCTCGATCTTGCCTTCCAGCTCGGCGATCGGCTTCTCGAAGTCCAGGAAGTGTCGCATCGGGCCGGGGGGTTAGCCGAATTCCGCGCGACGCGCGAGCCCCCAGGGGCTGGCGGGTAAGTCAATTGGCCACACCGGCTTCTGCCTTGCCCTCGCAAACGCGGTGGCAGCATGCTGCCATGGATGGAATTGGTTGTAGCAAGATTGCCCGAAAGCTTCCCGTCGGAATGCGCATCCGGGGGCTGCTCCCGTCAGTCCCGGATGACCAGGCGTCTGATCGTCGCGCTATCGGTCCTCACCTTCCCACGTCCTGCACGACCTGCGGTACTTCAGCGAAGCGCGCAGCCGACCGGTGGCGCTACGTTGCTTTGGCTGACCGGTCCCAACCGCCAACGCGGCAATCCGGATGAGACGGCGTTCGTATGGCAGGCGGTCATTGAACTTCTTGGCTTCGCCGGCCTGCCGTCGCCCGACACGACCCCGGACAGGGTTCAGACCGAGTGGTTGTCTACCGACGAAACCGAACCTGCCGCCACCATCATCCTGCCCCCGGACCGGGGTGCCGCTGGCGATCTGTTCCGTGTCACGGTCGATGTCATGCCGTCGCGGCGGCTCAGGCGGGACATGGTCCGGGTGCACATCGGCCGCATGGTCCAAGGGCGGGAAGGACAATCGGTCCTGGGTGCGCCGGCACAGGCTTCGGCAGCCAACTTGGAGCGCAGGATCCTCGACAGGGCCTTCGCGCTGCGGAGCAACGCGCGTCAGGCCGACCCCAACCGTTGGCCACTTTGGCCGGATGAGCGGGAGCGTCCGGCAGCGCGCTAGGCATCGGCCAGCGGATGATGCGCCTCGACCAGCGCCTTCAGCCGGCCCTCCAGGACCTTGGTGTAGATCTGCGTGGTGGCGATGTCGGCATGGCCCAGCAGCAGCTGCAGGCTCCGCAGGTCGGCCCCGCGCCCCAGCAGATGGGACGCGAAGGAATGCCGCAGCACATGCGGGCTGACCCGGCCAGGGTCCAGCCCGGCGGCCAGCGCCGCCTCCTTCAGCAGCAGGGCCAGCGACTGCCTGGTCAGGTGGCCCGACGCGGCGCGGGAGGGGAACAGCCAGCGTGCCGCGCGCGGCCCCGCCCGCTCGGCCGCCTCCGTGCGCGCCGCCAGCGCCAGGGCCCGCGCGCGGGCCGAGACCGGCACCAGCCGTTCCTTGCCACCCTTGCCGCGCACCGCCACGAGCCCTTCCTCCTCCCGCAATGCACCGGCCGGCAGCGACACCAACTCGCTCGCGCGCAGGCCCGAACAATACAGCAGCTCCACCGCCGCGGCGGCGACCGGCCCGCGTCGGCCCGGCAGGCCGGCGGCGGCGGCGATCAGCGCCTCGACCTCGGCCTCGCTCAGCGCGCGCGGCAGGCTGGCCGGCAGGCGCGGGCTTTCCAGCAA
>LNEW01000130.1 GCA_001464375.1 Rhodospirillales bacterium Ga0074136
AGACCCGGCGGGATGCCCGCTTCGCGTTCCGCGGCGGCGATCGCCCCGCGACAGGCCAGGCCCGGATCCGCACCGCCGGGATTGGCCACCGCCGTCGCGGCGGGCAGGACGGCCAGCGCGAGCAGCAAAGCAACCGCCCCTCCAACCCATCGCGGCCGGCGCCACGGAACGCGGCCCCGCATGCCCCGCGCGGATGCGCCCGTGGGCCGGCCCGGGAGGGCGGTGATTCGCTCTCCGGAGGGACGTTCGACAACGCAGCGGGACGGCGGGGGCTGGCAGCGCATGGAACTGGAAGGGCAAGGGCCGTGCCACGCAACAAACATGCGCTGGCATGCGCTACGTCACCATTTATGCTGCGCTGCAAAAAACCTCTTGCAGCCCCGCGGGAGCCCTCCTATTTTCCCTGAGGCAGCGGTGAGGCCTTGCCTCCCACTGCTTTTCTTGGACGTTTCCTCCCTAAACTTGGCGGTGCCTTCGGGCACCGCCTTCTTTTTTTCCGGGGTTTGGGAGCATGGGTTTCTCCGTCCATGCTGCACTGCATCACGGCCGGAGGAAGGACCAGTCCGTCTTCGCAAGGGTGCCGATCAGGCCGGTCATGTCGCGCGCCAGCGGTACCAGCCCGGAGGCGCGCTCGATCCGCGTCTCGTCCATGTACAGCGCCCGGGCGATCTCGATCTGCAGCGCATGGGTGCCCTCGCGCGGGCGCCCGTAGTGGCGCGTCACGTAGCCCCCGGCATAGGGGTCGTTGCGCCGGACGCGATAGCCCAGCCCCGCCAGGATCTCCTCGACCATGCGCGTCGCGCGCGGCGCACAGGCGGTGCCATGCGCGTCGCCCAGCACCATGTCCGGCGGATTGGCCGCCTGGGCCGGGTGGGCCGGCATGGAATGGCAATCGACCAGAAGGCAGACCCCGAAGCGCGCGCGGGTCTCGGCAATGAGCTCGGACAGGGCTGCGTGATAGGGTTCCCAGCAGGCGCGGATGCGTGTCTCCGCCTCGGCGAAGGACAGGCGGCGGCGATAGACGGTCTCTCCCGTCGCGACGATGCGCGGGATGGTGCCAAGCCCCGCGCCCACGCGTGGGCTGGACGTGTTGACCCAGGGCGGCAGCGGCCCGTCGAACATGGCGGGGTCGAGTTCCCAGGGTTCGCGGTTCACGTCGCACCACACGCGCGGGAAGGTGGCGGCGATCAGCGGCGCGCCATGCGCCGGGGCGGCGGCGAACAGCTCATCGACGAAGCTGTCCTCGCTGCGGCGGAGCGCGAGCGGCGCCAGCCTGGCTTCCGCCACCAGCTGAGCCGGATATTCCTGGCCGGAATGCGGGGACGCGAAGACAACCGGCACCGTCTGCCGCGCCGGGCGGGTGACGACGAGCGGCGCGGGGGCGAGGGTCGGGGCAGGCAGGTCCATAGGCGGTCGACCAAACCATAGGCCCTGCGCCGTGTCACGCGATACGCGGCGGCCCGGTTAGCGAAATAGTCAGCAGCGCCTGCCACCTTGCGCGTGATGTCCGGCAAGACTCGAGGCGCGAAGGGCGGCGGCACGATCGTGATCCGCCGCGAGGAAGGCGGCGACCATGGCCACCATGGTGGCGCGTGGAAGGTCGCCTATGCCGACTTCGTCACGGCCATGATGGCATTCTTCCTGCTGATGTGGCTGCTGAACGCCACCACCGAGGAACAGCGCCGCGGCCTGGCCGACTATTTCGCACCGACCAACCTGCTGGCGCGGTCGGTCTCGGGCTCAGGCCAGCCCTTTGGCGGCCAGACCCCCAACGACAGCGGCAACGTCACCTCGACTACCGGCGCGACCACGATCCAACCCGGGCAAGTGCCGGTTGTGATGGACATCGAGGAAGACGACACCGACACCCCCGCCCGCCCCATGCCACGCCGCGAAGGCCCCGAGGCGCGCGAGGATGCCGACGACCCCCGCCTGGTGGTTGCCACGCCCCCGGGCGCCCATGCCGGGCCGGAACAGCCCCGCGGCGGCCCCGCCGAGACGCCCGCCCCCGAAGCCCGCCCGGACAGCCTTGGCGAAGCCGAGCTGCGCCGGGAACTCGCCCGGCGCGAACGCGAGGCCTTCGACCAGGCCGCCGAGCAGATCCGCGAGGCGGTCGCGGCCGATCCCGCGCTGGCGGACCTCGCGCGCCAGATGCTGGTCGAACAGACACCCGAGGGACTGCGCATCCAGTTGGTCGACGCCGAACGCCAGCCGATGTTCGCCCTGGGCGGCGCCGCACCGAACGACCGCGCGCGCGGGCTGCTCGCACGCGTGGCGCAGGTGGCCGCGCGGCTGCCCAACCCGGTCGCGGTGTCCGGCCACACGGATTCCACGCCCTTCCGTGGCGGCGGTGAGCGCAGCAACTGGGACCTCTCGGCCGAACGCGCCAACGCAACGCGCCGTCTGCTGCTGGACGGCGGCCTGCCGGAGGGGCGCATCCGGTCCGTCACCGGCAATGCCGACCGCGACCCGCTGCTGCCCGACCAGCCCACCGCGGCCGCCAACCGCCGTGTCTCCATCACCCTGCTGCGACAGATGCAGGACCCTGCCCGATGATCTCGCTCGCCGGCTTCGGCTTCCTGCTGGCTTGCGTCTTCGGCGGCTACATCGCCGCCGGCGGCAAGATGGACATCATCATGAAGGCGCTGCCCTTCGAGATGGCGATCATCGGGGGTGCTGCGATCGGCACGCTGGTCATGGCCAACAGCGTGTCCGACCTGAAGCATGTCTTGGGCGGCTTCGGGAAGCTGCTGAAGGGCGCGAAATACACGCGGCAGGACTACATGGACCTGCTGAGCCTGCTGTATTACCTGGTGCGTCTGGCGCAGACCAAGGGGCCGATGGCGCTCGAACCCCATATCGAGAAGCCCGAGGAAAGCGTCGCCTTCACCAAGTTCCCGCGCATCGCCGCCGACCATCACGTGGTCCACCTGATCTGCGACTACCTGCGCATGGTCGGCATGAACGCCGACGACCCGCACCAGATCGAGGACGTGATGGCGCGCGAGTTGAAGAAGATGAAGGAGGAGGAGATGCACCCCTCCCACGCCATGCAGTCCATGGCGGATGCGCTGCCGGCGCTGGGCATCGTTGCCGCGGTGATGGGCGTCATCAAGACCATGGGGTCGATCAGCGAACCGCCGGCGGTGCTGGGCAAGATGATCGGCGGCGCGTTGGTGGGCACCTTCCTGGGCGTGCTGCTGGCCTATGGCCTGATGGGCCCCTTCGCGGCGCGGCTGAAGGGCGTGGTCGACGAGGAAAGCAAGTTCTTCGAGGTGATCCGCGCCGTGCTGGTCGCGCACCTGCATGGCAATGCGCCACAGGTGGCGGTGGAGACCGGGCGCAAGATGGTGCCCTCCGGCCACATGCCGAGCTTCCAGGAACTGGAGCAGTCGCTGCAGGAATTGCAGATCGCCTAGCCGCCGATCCAGGCGCGCGCATGCAACAGGTTGTGCGCAGGGGCACAGCGAACAACTTCCGGTCGTCTCACCTTCGTCGCATTCCCGCAGGCGCGGCCTGCATCAACGGAGGCGCGAGCGATGGCATCCGACAGCATTGGCCGGCAGCCCCGGCCCGGTCTTCTGCGCATCAGCGTGCACGGCATCGACGCGATGGCGTTCCTCGATGCCGCGGAGGTGCGGATCGACAGCGACGGCAAGGTCTCCACCCACGCCAAGCCAAAGGGGACGGCCTTCGCCGAGATCGCGATCGGCCCCGGCCCGTGCAGCTTCGAGGTTCTCGCCGGGGACCTGGTCTCGCCACGCCGCGCGGTGGTGGTGCCGCCGCAGGGGACGACCGCCAGCGCCTACCTCGGTGAACGCGGCTGGCCCTTCTACCGCCTGGGCGAGAATGCCGTGCCGTTCCGCCCGATGCCCGAGATGCTCGCGGTCGCGTTCCCCACCGGCCGGCCGGACGCCAAGACGGCGGAGCGCCTGACGCAGCAGATCACCGAGCGCACGAAGCTGCGCGCCGAGGCGCTGCCGCGCGCGCCGGATACGATGCGGCAGGGGCCGGCAGCCGCCGGCGCGGTCTGGCTGTTCCGCTTCGACGGCGCCGCCGACACCGCGGCGCGGCGCGATGCGGCCAAGGCGATCCGCGACCTGGTGGGCGGAGAGGCGCGCATCGGCATGCCAGTCGACCTCGCCCCCGGCCGCGTCAAGGTGGTGGACAACCGCTTCGTGCTGCGCTTCCGCGACGGTGTCGCCGCCGATGCAGCGCAGCGCCTCATCAAGGAGGCCGGCGGCAGCGTGCTGCGCCCCCTGCGCCAGGCGCGCAACGCCTTCCTGGTCGACCTGCCCGATGGCGACCTGATGGGCAACCTCGCCGCCGTCGAGGCCTGGCACCAGCGTGGCCTGCTGGCCTATGGCGAGCCCGACATCATGGCCGAGATCGTCGACGACGTGTTCCCCGACACCGCGCCGAACGACCCGACCTTCGCCACCCAGGCGAACCTGACCCTCCAGCAGGTCGACGACGCCTGGCGGATCATGCGCCAGGCCGGCGCCAACCTGACCCTCGGCAGCCCGGCGATCCATGTCGCCACGCTCGACCGCGGCGTCGACCTCGACCATCCCGACATCGGCGGCAACCTCACGGACGGCACGCCGCAGATCGCCCGCAGCTTCGACTTCGACGGCATGCGGGAGATGACCGCCGCCGGCTATGCGCCCGACACCAACCACGGCATGGGGGTCTATGGCATCATCGCCGCGCGGGTGGACAACGGGCAGGACGTCTCCGGCATCGCGCCGAACACCCACCAGATCGGCATGGAACGGCCGGACCTGACATCGGCCAACTACGCCGACATCCTTCTGTGGGCCGCCGGCTTCACCACCGGCAACGCCACCGCGAACTGGCCGGCCGAACCGCTGGTGCCGGGCGCGGCGATCATCAGCTGCTCGCATGGCAGCGACGGGCTCGCGCTGTCGGGCCTCATGGACGACACCTTCCAGGAGCTGGCGACCAACGGGCGCGGCGGACTCGGCACGGTCGTCATCTATTCGGCCGGCAATGCGAATGCGCTGATCACCGGCTTCCGCACCTGGGCGGCGCATCCCGACACGCTCGCCATCGCCAATTCGATGCAGCCCGACGGCGGCGGCGTGGAGCGCAAGGACGGCACGTCGAACTTCGGTCCGGAGATCGACATCTGCGCCCAGGGGACCAATGCGCCCTCGCTCGACGATGTCGGCGGCGAGCAGACCTTCGGCGGCACCTCCGCCGCGGCGCCGACGGTCGCGGGGATCGTCGCGCTGATGCTGTCGCGCGATCCGGGGCTGACGCGCATCGAGGTGCGCGACATCCTGCGCGCCACGGCGGTGCAGATCGATGCCGCCAACACCGACCCGGTCGGCCAATGGGTCGGCGGCTTCAGCCAGTTCTACGGCTTCGGGCGGGTGAACGCGGCCGACGCGGTCTGCGGCATGAGCGTTGCGGTGACGCTGCAGACGCCGAGCGTGAACTTCAACTCGGTCCCCGAAGGCGAGACGACGGTCCGCGCCGTGGTGCTCGGCGTCGAATCCTGCCTGCCGCAGCGCTTCGAGGTGGTGGCAGGCCCGGGCGCGCCCTTCACCCTGCCGCTCGGCGCTGCCGTGCAGCTCGAGACGGTGGCCGATGGCAGCCGCCAGGCCCGCGTCTGGGTCGGCTATACCGGCACC
>LNEW01000131.1 GCA_001464375.1 Rhodospirillales bacterium Ga0074136
GCCATCGGCATTGTCAGCTTCGACACCGATGCGCAGGACGTGATGCCGGTGACGCTGGCCGGCCCGCCGGTATTCGGTGCTGGCCGCGGCCTCGCGCGCGACGCCGTGCAGGACCACACGCCCAACCCGGCCGGCCTTACCGCGATCGGCGACGGCGTCGAGAAGGCGCACGACCTGCTGGCCCCCGAGACCGGCTTCGACATCCGCGCCACCATCGTCTTCACCGACGGTCACGAGACCGCATCGAAGTTCATCAGCGACGTGACCGGCCTGGTCGATGAGCGTGTCTATGCCATCGGGCTGGGCACCGCCGAGCAGATCCAGCCAACCGCGCTGACTTCCCTGACCAACGGCACCGGCGGCTACCTGCTGCTGACCGGCGAGCTCGGCAGCACGGACACCTTCCTGCTGGCCAAGTACTACATGCAGATCCTGGCGGGGGTGAACAACGAGGACATCGTGCTGGACCCGCAGGGATGGCTGGCACCCGGCCAGCGCCACCGCATCCCCTTCACGCTGACCGAGGCGGATATCAGCTCCGACGCCATCCTGCTGTGCCCCGGCCCCGAGGCGATACGCTTCGCGCTGGAGACGCCGGACGGCAGCATCATCACCCCGGCCGACGCCGCCGCCCTGCCGGGCATGCGCTTCGTGGTGGGACAGAATGCCAGCTACTACCGGTTCACCCTGCCGGTCGCGACCGGGGCCGGTGCGGCCGGCGGGCGCTGGCACGCGCTGCTGGAGGCCGACGACAAAGGCTTCAAGCGGTATCTGGCGAGCATCGATCGCAAGGACCGCGAGACCCAGCGCCAGGCCGCTGCGCACGGGCTGCCCTACAGCCTGAACATCCATGCCTATTCCAACCTTCGCATGCGCGCGGCGCTGGCGCAGGACGGGCTTGAGCCCGGTGCCTCCCTCACGCTGCGCGCCGTGCTGACGGAATACGGCCTGCCGGTGGCCCGCCGCGCACGCGTGCGCGCCGAGGTGTTGCGGCCCGATGCGACACTGACGACGCTGCCGCTGAAGGAAGTCGCGCCCGGCATCTTCGAGGCCAGGCTCACGGCGGCGCAGCCCGGTGTGTATCGCTGCACGGTCAAGGCGATCGGGCGCAGCCTGCGGCAACGCCCGTTCACGCGCGAGCAGATCGTCACCGGCCAGGTCTGGCGCGGCGGCAACGAACCGCCCCCGCGCGGCTCCGACACGCCCAAGGGCGACGGGCACGCGGCGTGCGAGCTGCTCCGCTGCATGATCGACAGCGGCGGCATCTCGCGCGAACTCCTGGCGCGGCTGCGCGCGCTCGGGATCGACCTGGAGGTGCTGCGCAAGTGCTGCGAGGCGGTAACGTAGCCGCGGCCGGGCGCGGCCCGCACCTGCGGGCCGCGCCGCGATCAGCGCAGCGCCACCTCCGCGGTCTTGTCGGCGTAGTCCTCCTGCGGATCGATGCCGAGCAGCGTCTTCACCCCGGTGACGAAGTTGCGCTCGTCGAGCCAGATCTCCGCGCGCTCGGCATCCAGGCGCAGCATCACCAGGTTCGGATCGTCCTTGCCGCCCTCGAACCAGGCGGCAATGAAGCTGTTCCACAGCCGGTCCACGACATCGCGATCACGGTCGATCGACAGGCTGCCATGCACCGTGGCGAACAGGTCGTGGCCCTTCGAGACGAAGGTGGCGATGGCGCGGTCGCCGCGGTCCAGCGCCTGCACGATGCCGTTGTCGGTGGAGGTGAAGAACCAGATCGGACCGTGCGGACCTTCGATCTGCGCGGTCATGGGCCGCGCGTGACCATCCTCGACGCCGTCGAGCCCGATCATCATCGTCATGTCGGAACCGAGGCTGTTCCAGAACTTGGCGCGGAGTTCGGCGGGGGTGGGCATGGCGGGGTCTCCCGATCGTGGGGCGTGTGCTGTCGAAACACGCCGGGCACGTCGAAGTTGCGCGCGGTGTCGGCATACCGCCGAACAACCCAGGATTGTAGGATGCCTTGCGCAGCGTAGCCTGCCTGTCGCAGGCGGAACGCCGCCGCAGCCCGGTGGACGCGGTGTCAGGGTCCATTCCATCGCGCCGCACGGCGCTGCCGAGGGTCTGTCGCTGGCCGCCCTCGCACCGCAGGCCGTCGCGCAGCCTGCCGGGCGTGCCGCCGCACCCGCCGGCGCGGGGCAGCACGGGCGATGCGATGTGGGGGACGTCCTTCACCATCGACCGGCGGAGGGGCTGGCCGCGGTGTTCCTGGCCCAGGGGCCCTCGCGGCGCGGCCGGACGCGGATGCTGTTCAAGAACCTGGTCCATGGCGCGATGGTGGAGAGCCTGCGCCGGTAGGACGCGTTCCGGGGAGGGCGCGCGCCCTCCCCGGCCCGTTCACGTCACGCCGTAGACCGTGCGCGCTGCCTCGGGGCTGACCAGCCCGTCCTCGATGTCGCGCTGCACCAGCGCGGGATCGCGCGCCTTGGGGTCGCCCATGCCGCCGCCGCCGGGCAGCTTCAGCAGCAGCCGCCGTCCCTTCGGGATGATCTGGAAGCCCTTGGTGCGCAGGACGGTACCGTTGGCGTCGTTCATGCCGACCCAGCCGGCCGCGCCCTCGCCGCCGCCATCGCGGCCCTTGGGCGCATTCGCCACGCGGTCGAAGATGGCGTTCACGGCGAATTCGGCGTCGCCCTTCGCACCGATCTCCATCACCTGGCCGAAGCCGCCGCGGGTGCGGCCGGCGCCGGCGGAATCCGGGCGCAGCTGCTTCTGCCAGAAGATGACGGGGGCGACATTCTCGGTCGCCTCCACCGGCATGGTGCGCACGCCCGAGGGGAAGGCGGTGCCGTCGAGCCCGTCCTTGGAAGGCCGCGCGCCGGTGCCACCGGAATTGAAGGTGATGATCTCGAAATCCTCGGTCTCCGCCGCCTGGCCCGACACCTGCGAACCGCCGCGCAGCGGCGGGTTCCACAGCGCCGAGGAGCCTTCGGCATTGACCCGCCCCGGGATCGCCTGGTGCAGGCAGCCCATCATCAGGTCGGGGATGAGCTGCCCGACCACGTGCCGTACGCTGACCGGATAGGGGCGCGGGGCGTTCAGGATGCAGCCCTCGGGGATCTCCATCTGGAAGGGCATGAGCGAGGCCCAGTTGTTCGGCACCTCGGGCGCCACCACGCATTTGATCCCGAAGCAGGCATAGGCGCGGCAATAGGCGGGGGGCACGTTGATGCCGCGGTTGGACAGGCCCGATGTGCCGGTGAAATCCACCACGATGCGGTCGTCGTGGATGGTCATCGCGGCCTTGAGCGTGACCTCCGATTCATAGCCGTCGGACTTGATGGAGCTGCTGAAGGTGCTGCGCGGCAGCTTGGCGATCTCGGCCAGCGTCGCGCGGGTGCTGGCGTCGAAGATGTAGCCCGCGAGGGCGTCGAGGCTGTCCATGTGGAACTCGTCCATCATTTCCACCAGCCGCTTCGCCCCCGCGTCGTTGCAGGCACACAGGGAATAGATGTCGCCTTCCAGTTCGACCGGCGTGCGGGATCCCACGCGGATGAAGTCGAAGAAGGTCTCATTGGGCACGTTGCGGTCAAAGCACTTCACGATGGGGATATAGAGGCCTTCCTCGAAGACACTCCGCCCCTCCGGCCCCATGCCGAGGCCGCCGATGTCGATGATATGCGCGGTATTGGCGAACAACCCGACGATCTTGCCGTTGCGGAAGGCCGGCGTGACGACGGTCAGGTCATGCAGGTGACCGGTGGCGAGCCAGGGGTCGTTGGTGATGTAGTGGTCGCCCGGGTTCATCTTCGCCGCGGGGAACTTGGCGAGGAAATGCGCCACCGATTCCGCCATGGAGTTCACATGGCCCGGCGTGCCGGTGACGGCCTGCGCGAGCATGCGGCCCTCGAGATCGAAGATGCCGGCCGAGAGATCGCCCGCTTCCCGCACCGTGGTGCTGAAGGCGGTGCGGATCATGGTCTGCGCCTGTTCCTCGACCACCGCGATCAGGCGGTTCCACTGGATCTGGCGCTGGATGGTGGCGAGTGCGCCGGTCTGATTGCTCATCACGCGGCCTCCTGCATCAGATCGAGGTAGCCCAGCCCATCCATCCGGCACGTCCAGCCCGGACCCACCAGCGTGCTGGTCTCCGCCTCCGCCACGATGGCGGGGCCGGCGATGGTGGCGCCGGGGGTCATGTGGTCGCGGTCATAGACGGGCCATTCGGCGACCTCGCCCGTGGCCGTGTCGCGCACCATGTGCGTACGGATCGGCTTGGGCGATGCACTGTCGGCAACCGACGCGGCGGGCTCCACTTCCGCTGCCACGGTGCGCACCGTCACGGCGAAGGACAGGATTTCGACGTCCGACCCCGGCACGGGCCGGTCGTAGAAGCGCGTGTATTCGCTGTCGTAGAGCGCGCGGATCTCGGCCACGTCCGACACTGTCAGCGCGCGCGCGGGCAGCGGCACGGAGATTTCGTGCCCCTGGCCGACATAGCGCATGTAGGCGATGCGCGCCTCCTCGACCGGCGCGTCGAAGGCGCCCTCCGCCACCACCTTGGTGGCCTCCGCCGACATCGAAGCCAGCAGCCCGTTCACCGCGGCGAGGTCGAACGTCCCGAAGCGCTGGTACAGCGACTTCACGACTTCATACGCCACGGGTGCGCGCAGGAAGCCGATAGCGGAGCCGACGCCAGCGCCCGAGGGCACGAGCATCCGCTTCACGCCGATCTTCTCCGCCACGCGATACCCATGCACCGGACCACCGCCGCCGAAGGCGATGACGATGCGGCCCTCGTAGCCCTTGCCGCTTTCGATGGCGTGCACGCGCGCGGCATTCGCCATGTTCTCGTCGACCATCTCGACCACGCCGAGCCCGGCCATGTCACCCGACAGGCCCAGCTTGCTCCCGACATGTTCGGCCAGCGCCGCGCGCGAGAGGTCCGGCTTCAGCGGCAGCGACCCACCCGCGAACAGGTTCGGTTCATACCGGCCAAGCGAGAGGTTCGCATCCGTCACCGCCGGATGCGTGCCGCCACGCCCGTAGCAGGCAGGCCCCGGATCGGCGCCGGCACTCTCCGGCCCCACCTGGATGCGCCCCATGCTGTCCACCTGCGCGATGGACCCACCGCCGGCGCCGATCTCCACCATCTCGATCACCGGGATGCGCAGCGGCAGGCCGGAGCCCTTCTTGAAGCGGCCGACGCGCGCCACTTCGAAGGTGCGCGACGCCTGCGGCTGGAAGGAATCGATCAGGCAGATCTTCGCCGTGGTGCCGCCCATGTCGAAGGACAGCACCTTGTCGAAGCCGCGCTGCTTGGCGACGAAGGCGGAGAAGATCGCCCCGCCCGCCGGCCCAGATTCCACCAGGCGGATCGGGAAGCGCGAGGCCGTCTCGATGGTGGTGAGCCCCCCGCCCGACAGCATCAGGAACAGCGGGCACACGACGCCGGCGGCGCGCAGCCCGGTCTCCAGCCGGCCGAGATACGTTGCCATCAGAGGCTGCACATAGGCATTCGCGACGGTGGTGGAGAAACGCTCCCATTCGCGCATCTCGGGCGAGACGTCGGAGGACAGCGAGACGGGCATTTCCGGCCACATCTCCCGCACGATCTCCGCCGCGCGGCGTTCATGCGCCGGATTCACGAAGGCATGCAGGAAGCCGATCGCCAGGCTCTCGATCCCCTCGCCCTTCAGGAACTCCACCTGCGCGCGCACCGCGGCTTCATCGAGCGGCACCAGCACCTTGCCGGTATTGTCCAGCCGTTCGGGCACGCCCACGCGCCAGCGCCGGCGCACCAGCGGCTGCGGCAACTCGATGTTGAGGTCGTACTGGTCGTAGCGCGCCTCATTGGCCAGCGCGAGCACGTCGCGGAAGCCATCCGTCGTCAGCAGGGCGGTCTTCGCACCCTTTGGCGTTGGTGGCGAGCGTGGTGCCGTGGATGACCAGCGAGAGGTCGGACGGCGCCATGCCGGCCTTGGCCAGCACCTGCGCCACGCCGTCCAGCACGCCTTGCTCGGGCGCATGCGGGGTGGTCAGGACCTTGGCGGTCCAGCGCTGGTCGCCCTTCTCGATCGCGAGGTCGGTGAAGGTGCCGCCGATATCGACGGCGAGGCGTGACTGCTGAGAATTCATTTGGTTTTCACTACATCCTTCCACGAGAGCGATGGTGTTGTGCCGTCCCATTGAGCACAGATAGTAATTCTTTTTTGCGATGAATTCTCCGAAGCAACGATAACTTCAATCTCTAAGTCGCCTATGCCCGCCAGAATATCTGCATAGCGGAATGGCGTATCCGGCGTCGAAATGGTGAGCTCGGACTTTTCACCTATCGACAGCGCAGCAAGCGCATCGACCGTGTACTCAATCCCCGGCAGCAAATCGATTCTGACAGAACCTTTACTTAGAGACCAAATTAACGGGAGATTGTCGCCAAATTTCTCGGAATTCATAGTCACACCGGTCGGTGCGCGTCGCGATATCTTTGTCATCAGGACTTGGCAGGACCGCGCAACCACGCAACCGTCGTTCACAACGATTATCCTAAGCCACTTACCCTCTCCCTTACGTCCGTCGCTCTCAATTGGGGTGAGGGCTTCGCACGCGGGCTCGTGGTTCACGAGCAGACGGATCTTCGGTCGACGGACAAGCGACCAGAATTCTTGAGCCACCACGGCCAGAGCTCCGCCGCCGAGAACACCTCCAAGCGTAGCGGCGACAAGTTCAAGCCCCGATGCCATCTCAGGCGGCCGCCTCCGCCGCCCAGCGCTGCACCACGGCGCAGGCCGCTGCGAAGTCTTCCATACGCATGTCTTCCTTCGGATTGTGGCTGCCGTGCTGGTTGCGCACTGGCACCTTCGCCTCGGCAAAGGCGGCCGCGTCGTGACCGGCGCCGGAGGCGATGTCCAGGTGGCGGATGTCCAGCGCATCGGCGGCACGCTTCAGCCCGGCCCGGATGCCCTCATCCATGATGGCCGCGCGGCTGCCGGTCTCGGGGCCGGTCTCGAAGCGCACGCCGTGGCGCGCCTCGATCTGTTCCATGAAGCGGCGCATCGCCTCGAACATCAGGTCGCAGGCGTGCGGGCTGACGCTGCGCACATCAAGGGAGAAACTCGCCTCGCCCGCGATCTTGGTGAAGCCCGCCTCGGCGGTGGTGGCCATGGTGCAGAAGGTGCAGACCAGCACATGGCCCATCGCATCCAGCCGGCACCATTCCTCGTCCATCCGATGCACCAATTCGGCCAGCGCCGCCGCGGCATCGCGGCGATACTTCCGCGGCGTGGCACCCGAATGATTGTATTCGCCCAGCACGCGGCCCTGGCGCAGTCGACGGCTGCCAGGAATGCCGGTGACGATGCCGATGGGCACCTGCTCGTTCTCCAGCACCGGTCCCTGCTCGATATGCAGTTCCAGGAAGGCCGCGGTGTTGTGCGGGCCGATCGCGTGTTCGCCGCGCGCCACCGCTTCGGGGTCGAAGCCTTCCTCGCGCATGTGGTCGGCCAGCGAACGCCCGCTGTCCTGCCGCGCGATCCCGAGACCATCCGCCTTGAACAGCCCGAGCGCCATGCGCGACCCGGGATACGACACCGGGAACCAGGCCCCCGCCTCCTCGGCGCGGATCGCCATCACGGTGATGTCGCGCCCGGGGGTGAAGCCCGCGCGCTTCATGCCCGCCACCGTCGCCATGCCGCACAGCACGCCGGCGGCACCATCGTAGTTGCCGCCCTGGCGCACGCTGTCGAGATGGCTGCCGATGATCACGCGCTTCGCCGCGCGGTCGGCACCCGGCAGCGTCATGTACAGGTTGCCCGCGACATCGACCGTGCTGTCGAGCCCCAGACGATCCGCGGCCGCGCGCACCAGCGCATGCGCCATGCGTTCGCCGGGGCCGAAGGCCTCGCGCGTCACGCCGTCGCCATCCATGCTGTTGGCGCGCAGCCCCGCGAACAACTCCGTGGCCAGGTCCATGTCAGGGGTCAGGTTCGGCAGCATCCGGCAATGTCCCTCAGGGTGTCAGGTGCGGGGCGCCGGTCCTGCGGCGCCCCGCGCGCAGGTCAGAGCATGCTCCGCACGCGCCCGCCATCGACCCGCACCATGGTGCCGGTGATGTAGGCGCCGGTGGTGCCCGCCAGGAAGGCGCCCATCGGGCCGTACTCGCCGGGCTCCCCCACGCGCCCGGCCGGCACTTCCTTGCCGGCGCGCGCGATCTCCGCATCCACGCTGGTGCCGGCCTTCTCGGCGCGCACCGCGGCGGTCTGGGTGATGCGGTCGGTGCGGATGGACCCGGGGGCGAGGATGTTCATCGTCACCCCATCGGCCGCCACTTCGCCCGACAGCGTCTTGAGCCACGCCCAGATCGACGCGCGCAGCGTGTTGGACAGCGCCAGCGTCGGGATCGGGTGCTGCATGCCCGAGGAGCCGACCACGATGACGCGGCCGAACTTCTGCGCGCGCATCGCCGGCATCAGGCGCATGGTGATGCGGATCGGCGAGACGACGATGTTCTGGAACCACTTGACCAGGTTCTCCTCCGTCATCTCGGAGGCGGTGCAGACCGGCGGGCCGCCATGGTTCAGCACCAGGATGTCGACGCCGCCCATCGCCTTGGTCGCGGTATCGGCCAGCATGTCCATGTCGGCGCCAGACGATACGTCGGCCGCGACCGTCACCACGCCCTGCGCGCCCAGCGCCTTGAGTTCGCCCGCCGCCTTCTCCATCGCGGCCACGTCGCGCCCGCTGATGGTCAGCACCGCGCCTTCGGCCGCCAGCGCATCGGCGATCGATCGCCCGAGCCCCTTGGCCCCGCCCATCACCAAAGCGCGCTTGCCCTTCAGACCAAGATCCATCTGCCTATTTCCTCAGCTGCCGTGGAACCGGGCGGACCCTGCCCCCTCGCCCGCCCCCTGGCAAGACGCGGCGGGCCGCGCTACCACCCCTCGGCCCCACGAGATCATGCAGGAAGCGTTCCATGGCAAAGCCGGTCGTCCTCGTCACCCGCAAGCTGCCCGATGAGGTCGAGGCGCGCCTCGTCCAGCTCTTTGATGCGCGGCTGAACGGCGCCGATGATCCCTGGTTTCGCGACGGCGCGCAGATCGTGGCCCGCGCGAAGCAGGCAGCCGCCGCCGGCATCCTGTGCGCCGCCGGGGATCCGATGAACGCGCAGACCATCGCCGCCCTGCCGGACAGCGTGAAGATCATCACCACCTTCAGTGTCGGCACCGATCACATCGCGCTGGATGCCGCGAAGGCACGCGGCATCGCCGTGACCCATACGCCCGAGGTGCTGTCCTTCGCCACCGCCGAGACCGCCTTCACCCTGATGCTGATGGCCGCCCGCCGCGCCGGCGAGGGCGAGCGCCTGGTGCGCGCCGGCCAATGGGAAGGCTGGGCGCCGACGCAGCTCATGGGCGTCACGCTGCAGGGCAAGACGCTGGGCGTGCTCGGCTTCGGGCGCATCGGGCGCGAGCTGGCCGACATGGCGCGCGGCATGCAGATGGCCATTCACTACCACGACGTGCAGCGCCTGCCGCCAGAACTGGAGAAGGGTGCCACCTTCCACGCCACGGAAGACAGCTTCCTGCCGGCCATCGACGTGATCTCGATGCATGTCCCGGGTGGCGATGCCACGCGGAAATGGCTGAACGCCGCGCGGCTGGCCAAGATGAAGCGCGGCGCCATCGTCATCAACACCGGTCGCGGCCCGTCGGTCGACGACGAGGCGCTGGTCGCCGCGCTCAAATCCGGCCAGATCCGCGCCGCCGGCCTCGATGTCTACACCGCCGAACCCAAGGTCGATCCCGGCTACATGACGCTGGAGAACGTGGCGCTGCTGCCGCATCTCGGCTCCGCCACCATCGAGACGCGCGCCGCCATGGGTGGGCGCTGCATCGAGAACCTCGAGGCCCTGCTCATCAAGGGCACCAACCCGCCGCACCGCGCCGCCTGAAGGACACGCCCCCATGCTGTTCGACTTCGACAAGATCCCGCACGACCAGGCCTACAAGCTGTGCGTCGCCTCGGTCGTGCCGCGCCCGGTTGCCTGGGTGGTCAGCCAGGACCGCGAGGGGCGCGTGAATGCCGCGCCCTATTCCTTCTTCAACGTCTTCTCCGACAACCCCGTGGTGGTCGCCATCGGCTGCGCGGCACGCGCGCCGGGATCGCCCAAGGACACGCTCGCCAACATCGAGGCGACCGGCCAGTTCGTGGTGAACCTGGTCTCGGCCGCGACGGTCGATGCCATGAACATCACCGCCGTCGACTTCCCGCCCGGCGTGAACGAGATCACCGAGGCCGGCCTGACCGCCGTGCCTTCGACCCGCGTCAGCGTGCCACGCATCGCCGAGAGCCCGATCGCGCTCGAATGCGAGATCTTCCAGTTCGTCCCCACGCGCGGCCACACCATCGTGCTCGGCCGCGTGCTGGCCATCGAGATCCAGGACGACTGCGTGCTCGATGCCGCGAAGTTCTACGTGGACACGCCGAAGCTCGACCTGGTGGGCCGCATGCACGGCCGCGGCTGGTACGCCCGCACCACCGACCGCATCGAGGTGCCGCGCCTGTCGGTGGCCGAATGGGAAGCGCGCAAGAAGGCCGCCGCGGAATAGCGCCCGGGGCTGGACAGCCCCGCGCGACGCCGCCAGCCTGCCGACCGAAGCGACCGCGCCGGGAAGCGACGGCGCCACGAAGGGAATGTCCATGACCGCCTTCCGCCCCACGCGCCGGGCCATGCTTGCGCTCGGCGCCGCGCTGCCCATGCCCGCCCTTGCGCAGGCCTTCCCCGATCGCTCGCTGCGCCTGGTCATTCCGTGGCCGCCGGGCGGCACCAACGACATCGTTGGCCGGTTGATCGCCGAGGGGATGGGCAGCCGCCTGGGCCAGTCCGTGGTGATCGAGAACCGCGGCGGCGCCGGCGGCGCGCTGGGTGCCGAAGTGGTCGCGAAGGCCACGCCCGATGGCTACACGCTGCTGCTGGGAGGCTCGGGGAGCCTGACCATCAACCAACTGGTCCGCCGCCGCTTGCCCTATGACCCCGCCACCGCCTTCGCGCCGGTGGGCATGGTCGGCAGCGGGGCGAATGTCATCATCGTCCATCCCTCGGTGCAGGCGACGAACCTGCGCGAATTGCAGGCGGTGGCGCGGGCAGCGAACCCGCCTCTCAACTATGCCTCGCCCGGCGTGGGCAGCACCGGGCATGCCGCCGGGGCGCTGATCACGCAGGTGCTGGGCGTCGAGATGGAGCACGTGCCCTATCGCGGCACCGGCCCCGCCATGAACGACGTGGTCGCCGGGCGCATCCAGGTCTTCACCAATGCGCTGGCGCCGATGCAGCCGCAGATCCAGGCCGGTACGGTGCGCGCGCTCGCCATCGCCGGCCCGCGGCGCAACGCCGCCATCCCCAACCTCCCCACCACCGCCGAGGCCGGCTTCCCCGACATCCAGGCGGCCACCTGGTACGCCATCCTGACCACCGGCGGCACGCCGCCCGACCGGGTCGCGCGCCTGTTCGCCGCGCTGACGGGCGCGATCAACGACCCAACCATCCGTGGGCGCCTCGAAGCCGGCGGCCTCGATGTCGAACCGAGCGAAAGCCCTGCCGCCTTCGGCCGCTTCGTGGGCGAGGATGCGGCGCGCTGGGCGCCCGTGGTGCGCCGGGCGGGGGTCAGCGTGGAATAGCGCGTGGCCTTGCGGCGCTGGCGCAATGCGGCAGGATGCCCGCAAGACAACGAGGAACGCATCCATGACCCTGCGTCGCCAATCGTGGCGGAACGCCGCATGAAGCGGCGCGCCGCCCTCGCCCTGGGCCTGCTGCCGTTGGCGGCGCGCGCGCAGGGCGCCTGGCCCACCCGGCCGATCCGCCTGGTGGTGCCCTTCGCACCCGGCGGCACCACGGACGTGGTCGGGCGCATCGTGGCCGAGCGCCTCGGCGCGCGGCTCGGCCAGCCGGTGGTGGTGGAAAACCGCGCTGGCGCGGGGGCCACGCTCGGCGCGCAGCTTGTCGCGCGTGCGGAGCCGGACGGGCATACGCTTTTGGTGTCGTCGTCGACATCCCATGGCGTCTCGCCGGCGCTCTACCCCAACATCCCCTACGACGCGCTGCGCGACTTCACGCATATCGCGATGATCGCGCGCTCGCCCTCGGTGCTGCTGGTGAACCCGAACAGCCCCGTGCGCACGCTGGCCGATTTCGCTGCCGCCGCGCGCGCCGCGGGCGAGATCCGCTTCGCCGTCGCGGGCATCGGCACCTCGTCGCACCTCGCCGGCGTGCGCCTGGCGATGGCGCTCGGCGTGCGTACCGAGAGCATCCCCTATCGCGGCGCCGGCCCGGCGCTGACCGACCTGATCGGCGGCGTGGTGCCGGCGATGCTCGACAGCCTGCCCTCCGCCGGCCCGCATGTACGCGCCAGTGCGCTGCGCGCGCTGGCGGTGAGCGGCGCCGAACGCGCCGGCGGCTTTCCTGATCTGCCGACGCTGCGCGAGGGCGGGCTCGACGTGGTGTCCTACGCGTGGTTCGGCATCTCCGGACCGGCAGCGCTGCCAGGCCCGGTCACCGAGCGCCTGTCGCGCGAGATCCGTGCCTTGCTCACCGACCCCGCGACGCGCGCGCGGCTGGAAGACCTCGGCGGCGCACCGCCCGACACCACGCCCGAGAGCTACACCGCCTTCGTGCGCGACGAACTCGCATCCTTCGCGCCACTGGTGCGCGCCGCCGGCCTGACCCCGCAATGAGGACCACCCCATGACCCGCACCGTCGGCCATCTGCTCGCCGAAAGCCTCGCTGCGCATGATGTCGATCTCATCTATTGCGTGCCCGGCGAATCCTATCTCGGCCTCACCGATGCGCTGACCGAATTCCCGCAGATCCGGCTGATCGTCTGCCGGCACGAGGGCGGCGCCGGCTTCATGGCCGCGGCCGATGGCCGCATGCGCGATGGCCGGGCGGGCGTTGCGCTGGTCTCGCGCGGGCCGGGTGTCACGAACGCGATGATATCGCTGCACACGGCGTATCACGACGCGACGCCGCTGGTGATCCTGATCGGCCATGTCGAACGCAAGGATGTCGGTCGCCTCGCACTTCAGGAACAGAACTATTCCCGCCTGCTGTCCGACGTGACCAAGGCCGTGTTCGAGGTGATCCAGCCGATCCAGGCGAGCGAGGTCATCGCCCGCGCCTTTCACCTCGCGCAATCCGGCACGCCCGGGCCTGTCGCCGTCATCCTGCCCGAGGACATCTTCGACGAACCCGCCGAGGGTCCCGTCGTCGCGCCGCGCACCCTGCCGCGCCCCGGCCCGCGCGCCGAGGACCTCGACCAACTGGCGGAGATGATCGCCAATGCCGAGCGCCCGCTGGTGCTGGTGGGTGGCGCCATGGCCGCCTGCGGGGAGCAGGGCCTGGCCGACCTCAAGCGCCTGGCCGAGGCCTGGTCCCTGCCGATCAGCCCGACCCATCGCCGCCCGCATCTGTTCGACGCCGACCATCCGAACTACGGCGGCTACATGGGCATCCGCGTGCCCAAGCCGCTGCTGGATGAGATGAAGAAGTCGGACCTGATGATCTGCCTGGGCGAACGCCTGTCGGACAGCATCAGCCAGTCCTACACCTTCCCCGCCGCGCCCGACCCGCAGCTGCCGCTGGTCCAGGTGTGGCCCGACGCCAACGAGATCGGCCGCGTCTGGCGCGTCGACCTGCCCATCGCGGCCGACCCGCATGCCGTCATCCGCGGCCTGCTGGCGCGCAACGCGCCGGAGGCCAGCGAGGCACGCAAGCGCTGGGTGAAGGGGCTGAACACCATCCATCGCGGCCTGCTCGCGCCTGAGTGGGACGCAATGACCGATGGCGTGAATTTCGCCGCCGTCTGCGCCGCCATGTCGCGTCACATTCCGGCCGACGCGGCGGTCACGTCGGATGCGGGGAACTTCTCATCCTTCCTGCACCGCTACTTCCCGTTCAAGCAGACGCACATGTTCCTTGCCTCGAATGTAGGCGCGATGGGCGCGGCGGTGCCCATGGCAGTGGCGGCCGCCCTGCGTCGCCCCGGCAAGCGCGCGGTCGCCTTCGTCGGCGACGGCGGCATCCTGATGACCGGCAACGAGATCGCCACCGCCATGCGCGAAGGCGTGGCGCCCATCATCATCCTGTCGGACAACGCCGGCTACGGCACCATCGGCATGCACCACGAGGGCCGCTACCCGGGCCGCCCCTATGACCAGGCGACACGCCTGGTGAACCCGGACTTCGTCGCCTGGGCGAAGGCCTTCGGCGCCGCGGGCCTGTCCATCACCGCCGAGGACCAGGTCGATGCGGTGCTGGCCGAGGCCTTCGCCATCACCGACCGTCCGGTGCTGGTGCATGTGAAGTCCTCGGCGCTGCAGGCCTCGGCCTGGAAGAAGCGGACCATGCCGCTGCCGGCCTGAACTGCCACCCCCCGTGCCGTGACAGTTTCGCGGCACGGGAGTTGCTGTCCACCTGATCCAACGGAAGCCGTCCGGGACCGGCGACCGCCCATGGCCGTGCAGCAGCCGGCCCAGGACAGGATCGGACAACACCTCATGCTGAAGAAGACCGCCACTTTCGCCTTCGGTCTCGGATTGCTGGCCTCGCCTGCCGCCGCGCAGGTCGAACTCGGCAGCGGCTTCACCGCCACCGGCACGGTGATCGGCACGACCGACTACGTGTTCCGTAACATCAGCCAGACGCGCAGCCGGCCCGCCGTGCAGGGCTCGGTCGAGCTGTCGCACGAGATCGGCGTCTATGTCGGCGCCTTCGCCAGCAACGTCACCTTTCCCAACACCAATGCGCGGCAGGAAGTGGATGGGATCGTCGGCTACCGCCGCGCGATCGGCGCCTTCACCTTCGACATCAGCGGCGTCTACTACGGCTACCCGGGCTACAGCGCGCAGCCGGGCCAGTACGACATCGACTTCGCCGAGGCGATCCTCAAGCTGAAGTACGACCTGGACCCGGTGACCATCGTCGGCACCGCCGCCTGGTCGCCGGACTATTTCGGCTCATCCGGCAACAGCGTGTGGCTCGAAGCCGGCATCGACTGGAAGACGCCGGTGCTCGATGCGGTGGTTTCGGGGCGCATCGGCTACCAGTGGGTCGACAACAACGCCCGCTTCGGCGCGCCGGACTACCTCGCCTACAGCCTCTACCTGACGGTGCCGATCCGCTACGGCTTCTCGGTCGGCGGCGGCTTCTATGGCACCGACATCAGCCAGAGCCAGTGCGGCGGCCTCAAGGTCTGCGACAACCGCTTCATCGCCTTCGCGAGCTGGACGTTCTAACTGACCTCAAGCGCCGGCGCCGCCATCCGGCGGCTAGGCTTACGCGC
>LNEW01000132.1 GCA_001464375.1 Rhodospirillales bacterium Ga0074136
GCGGCCGGTGCGATGGCGCCGTCGCTCGACCCGGCGGCGGCGGTCGATCGCGTGCGGTCAGCACTCTCGGCACCGCAGGACCCTGCGCAGATGTCCACTGAACAGCGTGCCGCGGCCTTGACGGAAGTGCTCGGCCGCAGCGTGGCGAACGGCAGCTTCACCGACCAGGATCGCGCCCGCGCAACCACGCTGGTCGCGGCGGAAGCCGGGATCAGCGAAGCCGAGGCGCGCCAGCGGATCGAGGCCTATGAGGCCGAGGCCCGCCGGGCCGCCGCCGTGGTCGAACAGCGTGCGCGCGAGGCGGCCGACGCCACGGCGCGTGCGACGAAGCTGGGGGCCATCTGGGCCTTCGTGACGCTGCTGCTGGGCGCCGGTGCGGCGTTCTTCGCCGGTCGTGCCGGTGCTGCCAGCGCAGCCTCGTCGAGTGTGACGCGCCGGGTGGCCTGACCGCTGCCTCGGTGACGCGATTTCGGGGGCGCTCTGCAAGGGGCGCCCTCGTTGCATTGGCGCGGCGCTGGCGGGATTCCGGACGTGGTGAAGGCGGGTCGGCACGGGGTGTCCGCGCAGTCTCCAGGCCGCCAGGCAACCCGCCACGCTTGAAAGCGCTCTACCGTTGGCGCGCGAGCCAAATGGTGCGCCCGCCGCAGGTGGCGTCCTCCACGACGTGGTCGATGACCGAGAACCCAGCCGACCGCAGCAGCGAGCGGTATTCGCGCCCACCCAGGCTCGCATGAAGCAGCGGTTCGCCGTGCAGGTCGCCGATCGCGTGGCCCTGTTCCGGGCCGCTCGTGAACATCAGCGCGGCCCCGGGCGCGGCATGCGCACCGAACCGCGCGAACATCGCCCGCTGGTCGTCCTGCGCGAGGTGAAACAGGCTGTCCCAGGCGATCAGCCCGTCGAAGCGGCGACCGAGGGCCATGTCGCGCATGTCGCCCTCGATCCAGGTGGCCTCGGGCAGCTGCGCGCGCGCGAGACCCAGCAGCGGCGCGCTGGTGTCGAGGCCGGTCACCGCGAACCCCGCCGCGGCCAGCGTGGCGGCGATCGGCGCGCCCGATCCGCAACCGATGTCGAGAACGCCGCCACCCGGCGGCAGCAGGGCCGCGAAGCGCGCCAGCCAGCCCGCTTCGACGAATTGCCCGGCCGCGCGATCCGCCGCCCAGGCCAGGCCGTGGCGGCGGTACAGGCCGATGACCTGGTCCGCGTGGTTCAGTTGAACAGCGAGGAGACCGAGCTTTCCTCGCTGATGCGCTTCATCGCCTCGGCCAGCAGCGGCGCGATGGTCAGCTGGCGCAGGTTGCGCGAGACGCGCACCGCCTCGGTTGCCTGGATGGAATCGGTCACGGTCATCATCTCGATGGGTGCCGCGCCGATGCGTGCCACGGCCCCGCCCGAGAAGACCCCGTGCGTGACATACACGCCGACCGACTGCGCGCCGTTCTTCAGCAGCGCCTCGGCCGCGTTGCACAGCGTGCCGCCGGAATCGACGATGTCGTCCACCAGCAGGCAGTGACGGCCCTCGACCTCGCCGATGACGTTCATCACTTCGGACACGCCCGCGCGTGGGCGCCGCTTGTCGATGATGGCGAGGTCGACGCCCAGGCGCGCCGCGATGGCGCGCGCGCGGACCACGCCGCCGACATCGGGGCTGACCACCATGAGCTCCCGCCCCGCCAGGCGGTCCTGGATGTCGCGGGAGAACAGCGGCGCGGCGAACAAATTGTCCACCGGGATGTCGAAGAAGCCCTGGATCTGCGCGGCGTGCAGATCCATGGTCAGGACGCGGTCGGCGCCGGCTTCGGTGATCAGGTTCGCCACCAGCTTTGCGCTGATCGGCGTGCGGGACCCGGATTTGCGATCCTGCCGGGCGTAGCCGAAATACGGGATCACCGCGGTGATGCGGCGCGCGCTGGCACGCCGTAGCGCGTCCAGCGTGATCAGCAGCTCCATGAGGTTGTCGTTGGCCGGGTAGGAGGTCGACTGCACGACGAAGACGTCCTCGCCCCGGACGTTCTCGTGGATCTCGACGAACACTTCGAGGTCGGCGAAGCGGCGCACGGAGGCGTTGGTCAGCGGCAGGCCGCAGGCGGCGGCGACAGCCTCGGCCAGCGGGCGGTTGCTGTTGCAGGCGACGATCTTCATGGCCGGGTGGCTCCGGGCGCCGAGGCGCGGGCGGGTCGGGGGGCGCGGGTTCGTAGCAACGTGACGATGATGTGTAAATCAGCCCTGCCGCAGACTTGCCCCGAAGCCGCGCGATCCTGCACGGCAATGCCGGAGGAAGGTGATGCCGATGCGCGTTGTCGTCGCCCTGTTGGGGTTCATGCTGGTCGTGCTGCCGGCGGCCGCGCAGAAGGATGGCCGGGCGTACGACCCCACCGGGCGGACGGTGGGACGCACCGAGGGCGGCGCCGACCAACGGCACTATGATGGCTCGGGTCGCCCGGTCGGCCGATCGGAACACCGTGGCGGCACCACGCGGCACTACGACAGCAGCGGCCGCGCGCAGGGTCGCACCGAACGCAGCGGGGATACGCTGCGGCACTATGATTCATCCGGCCGCACGCAGGGACGTACCGAATGGTCGGGCGACACCGGGAGGCTGTATGATTCCTCAGGCCGCAGCCGGGGCCGGATCGAGCGGAGCAGCGATTCGTGGCGCCGCTACGATGCGCGGGGCCGCATGACGGGCCGCGGCACCGGGCCTGCGCCGACCCGGTGACGCCAGCGGAACGCCGTCACTTATTCTCCGGAGCGCGCCTCACGGCGCATTCCGAAGCGCTCTGTCAGCCGTGCTTGGCGACGATGGTCTTCACCTCGTCCATCGCCTCGGCGAAGCGCTTGTTGAGCAGGCCGATCGCCTCGGCGTTGGAGCGCTGGATCAGGTCTGCCAGTTCCTGGAGGTTGGCGACCGCCTTCTCGTAGGTCGACTTCGCCATCTCGGCCTGCTTGGCGGCCTTGTCCTGGGGCGCCTGGGCCGAGGCGAAGCCCTTCATGGCCTCGGTCATCTCGGCGACGGACGACTGCAGGATCTCCATGTGCCGCCGCGCGACGGCCTGGGCGCCTTCGAGCGCCACGCGGTTGGCTGCCGAAAAGGCCTCGATGTTCTTGCGCTGTGCGGCGGCGAGCGCCTCCATGTCCGGCATGACGCCGGGCATGGTGGGCATCTTGAAGTCGGAAAACATCTTGAAGACGTCCATGTCGGGCTTGAAGCCGAAACGGTCAGACATCATCCGCACTCCTTTTTCTCGCTGATGCGAGATACTAGAGCAGAATGGGTGCGCGTTGATATCGCGCAAACGGCGTCGATGCGATGGCGTGTCGGCGATATCGGGCGCCGCGCCTCATGCCGCCGGGGCGGGCTCCGCGATGGCCTCGGCTTCCGGGAGCAGACGCAGCGTGCGCGCGAGCTGCTCCGCGCGATCCAGCGCGCGATCCAGCGCCGCCATGGTCGGGCCGAGATCCTCGCTGTCATCCTCGGCCCAGGCGCGCACGGTCGAGAGCCACACCGCTACCAAGCCCAGCGCGATCGCCCGGCGCCGGGCGGCGCTGCCGCCGATCTCCGCCGCATCCAGCATCCAGCGCATCGACAGCGACAATTGCGGACCGAGCAGCACCGCCAGGCTGGGATCGCGCCGCATGTCGCGCAGGAAGCGCAGGATGCCCGCACGGTTCGGCTGCATGGCGTCGAGCCGGCGCATCAACACATCGAAGAGCCGGTCCCGCGCGGCGCCACCCTGACCCGGGATGGTGCCGGCCAGCACGGCGTGGTCCACGCGACGACCGTGCAGGATCAGCGGGTCGAGCCGGCTGGGGAAGCGGTCACGCAGCGTGGCCAGCTTCACGTCGGATTCGGCGGCAAGGCGGCCCATGGTCAGGCCGGGCCAGCCATGCGTCGCGATCACCCGCCACAGGGCGGCCACCAGGGCGTCTTCGTCGATCTCGGTCATGCCGGGATGATATAGGGATCCGGCACCGGCCCGCACCCCCGGTATCCCGAAATGGGTGGGGCGCGGTTCGGTGCCGGGAGAAACGCGCGCCCGCTCAGCCCGCCAGTTCCCGCGCGCGGTCGGTGGCGGCCTGGATCGCTTTCGACATCGCCAGCGGCCAGGCGTCGGGTTCCATCAGCACGGCCAGGGCGCGTTCGGTGGTGCCTTTCGGGCTGGTGACGGCGCGGCGGAGGTCGGCTGCGTCCTGGGTGCTGGCGGCCAGCAGCGCGCCGGAACCGGCCACGGTCGCTCGTGCCATGCGCCGCGCCAGGTCGGGCGGCAGGCCCTGTTCGATGGCTGCCTTCTCCATCACCTCGGCCAGCAGGAAGACATAGGCCGGGCCGCCGCCGGAGACCGCGGTGACGGGGTTGATCTGGTCCTCGTCCTCGACCCACGCGACCTCGCCCACCGCCTGGAGCAGCGCGTCGGCCAGGGATTTCTGCGTGGCGGTCACGCCCGGCGCGGCATAGGCGGCCGTGAAGCCCTGGCGCACGGCGGCCGGCGTATTGGGCATGGCGCGCACGATGGCTGCCTGCGCGCCCAGGGAGGCCTGCATCGAGGCCACCGACCGTCCGGCCATGATCGAGACGAACAGCGCGCCGCCGCCGACGAAGCGGGCATAGGCCGGCAGGGTCGCGGATGCTTCCTGCGGCTTGATCGCGACGACCACCGCGGCCGGCGTGAAGTCGCCGGGAATGGCGGCCGCATCGGGGATGATGGTGGCGCGGCCGGCGAAGGCTTCCGCCGCCGGGGCATAGGGTTCCACCACGACGGCGCGCGAAAGCCCGCGTTCCAGCCAGCCGGACAGCATGGCGCCGCCCATCTTGCCGCAGCCGATGAGGAGGAGGTCGGGGAGGGTGTCGCTCATGGCCGCACCCTGGCCCCGGTCGGGGCGGGCCGCAAGCGGCCTGCCGCGGCACGAAATCCGATCCCGCCGATTGGCGTGATCGGATCGTGCCGTAGCCGTCAGCGGCGCAGGCTGAGCCGGCCGATCAGGGTCTCGTAGCGCTTCTGGTCCTTGCGCTTCAGGTAGTCCAGCAGCCCACGGCGCTGGCCGACCAGCACGAGCAGGCCGCGGCGCGAATGGAAATCCTTCGCGTGGGTCTTGAGGTGCTCGGTCAGGTTGACGATGCGCTCGGTGATGATGGCGACCTGCACCTCGGGGCTGCCCGTGTCGTTGGGGCCGGTCGCATAGTCCTTGATGACCGCCTGGCGGCGTTCGGCAGTGATCGACATCGGGTTATCCTTCGTGTTGGCCGGGGTCTGACCCTTCGGCGATGGTGTCGGCCGGTCGGGCGCCGCGTGGCTTCCGGTCTGCCTGGGAACCGCCCTGGTCCAGCCACCGCTCCGGCTTCAGCAAGCCTTCCTCGAAGCGGGCGAGACCCATCAGGCGCCCCCCCGCCATCGCCCTGGCCAGGCCCCCATCGGGGTTGGCCTCGCGCGGAACCCGGCCCATCAATTCGACCAGCGGTATGGGCTGGCCGAAGGACAGGCGGGCGGCTTCGGCTTCAGTGAGGGCCAGCGCCGGGATGTCGGCCAGCGCGGTCGTCACCGGAAGCAGAAGGTCCGGGGAAGGGGGCGGGGTATCGCCGGAAACCGCGATCCTGTCCAGCGCAACCGCGTCCTTTTCGTGAAACGGGCCGACCCGCATGCGGCGCAGGGCGGTGATGTGGCCCAGCGTGCCGCAGGCCTTCGCGATGTCGCGCGCCAATGAGCGCATGTACACGCCCTTGCCGGACTCCACGAAGAAGATGGCGGTGTCGGCGTCCGGGCGCTCGATCAGTTCGAAGCGGTCCACGCGTGCCGGGCGCGGCGCCAGTTCCACCTGTTCGCCCGCGCGCGCCAGGTCATAGGCGCGTTCGCCGGCGATCTTGATGGCGGAATAGATCGGCGGGACCTGCAGGATGTCGCCGATGAAGGCGGGCAGGGCGGCGCGGATCTGGTCGTCGGTCGGGCGCGCATCGGAGGTGCCGATGACATTGCCGTCGGCATCGTCGGAGTCGCGTGCCTCGCCCAGGCGCAGCGTGAA
>LNEW01000133.1 GCA_001464375.1 Rhodospirillales bacterium Ga0074136
GAAGCAGCAACACGCCTGCCGCCAGCGCCGCGCGATGGCAAACCACGTCCTGCACAGCACAACGCCGCACCGCAAGCCTTCCGCGCACAGGTCTCCTAACCCTTGTCGCGCACACTGCGACGATGCAGGTCGCACTCAACGCCTCGGTCCAGGGCATGCAGCGGGCGACGGACCGGCTCGCCGAGGCCGCCACCGCGATCGCCGCACCCGCCGCGAGCCCGGCGCGCGGGTCCGATCCCTCGCCCGCCCCGCCCACCGGCAATGAGGGCCTGACCGCGGCGCAAGCCAGCGGGGACCTTGAACGCGCCATGGTGGACACGATGCTCGCGCGCCGCGCCTACGAGGCGAATGCCAAGGCGCTGGAATCGAACGCGGCGTTGCAGCGCGACGCGATCAGCCGCCGCGCCTGACGCCCCGCCGCCGCAGCACCAGCGTGGTCCAGGGCCCGACATCGATGCGGCGTTCCAGCACCAGCCCCTGCCGCCGATGCGCGACCAGCACCATGCGCGCCTGCGTGCCCAGCAAGCCGGCCAGGATCGCCGTGCCGCGCGGCGCCAGGTGGCCGGCAAGGTCGCGCGCCATGGCACACAGCGGCCGCGCCAGGATATTCGCGAAGATCAGGTTGTAGCGCACGCCCTTCATCAGCCGCGGCTTCCAGCCATCGGCCAGGATCGCGCGCATGCGCCGGGGCACCAGGCCATTCAGCCGCGCATTCTGTTCGCAGACCCGCACCGACCAGGGTTCGATGTCGGTCGCGAGTGCGCGGCACGGCACCGACTTCACCGCCGCCATGGCCAGGATGCCCGACCCGCTGCCGAGGTCGCAGACCGTGCGTGGCCGGCGGTGCATCACCGCTTCGAAGGCCCGCAGGCAGCCCTGGGTCGAGGCATGCTCGCCCGACCCGAAGGCGAGGCCGGCATCGAGTTTCAGCACGATGCGCCCGCGGGTCACCGGGTCAGGCACATGGGTCGGGCGGATCAGGAAGCGCCGGCCGATCGGCATCTCCGGAAACGCCTGCACGGTGCGCGCGAGCCAGCCTTCCGCATCTACCGGTCCGGCCAGCAGCGCCGGCGGGTCGATGCCGGCCACGGCGGCGGCGAGCGCC
Source organism: Rhodospirillales bacterium Ga0074136 (assembly GCA_001464375.1). Taxonomy (GTDB): domain Bacteria; phylum Pseudomonadota; class Alphaproteobacteria; order Acetobacterales; family Acetobacteraceae; genus Neoroseomonas. The sequence continues at coordinate 1,106 of LNEW01000133.1, forward strand.
AGCGCGGCGTCCAGCGCGTCGTCATGCGCGCCAGCCTCGCGCACGCCCTCGATCCGCCAGGTGTCGGTCGGTTCGTCGCGGAACAGCGCCACGGTGGAACACACCTGCTGCAACGCCGCCTCGAAGACCGGCACGGCGTGTTCGGGCAGCGCGTCGAGGACCAGCGCCTCCAGCGGTTCGGCGCGGCGGCGCGACAGGGATGCGGTGGTGTCGGGGCCCGACGGGCGCATCACGCCTTCTCCACGAAGCGGTCGAGCAGGCGCTTCTCGCCGGCCTTCTCGAAGGCGATGTCGAGCCGATCTTCCTCGACCGCCAGGACGCGGCCATAGCCGAATTTCTGGTGGAACACGCGCCCGCCCACCGCGAAGGACGAGGCCGCGGCCGGGCGTTCCTTCACCTCCCAGGCGCCGGCCTCGATCATGCGGCGCGGGCGCTGGGCGAACATGCCGCCGCCGGCGAAGACCGACGCCTGCGGACGGGCGTCCCGTTGCGCCGCGCCTTCGCGCAGCACCTGGTCGGCCGGCAGTTCATCGAGGAAGCGCGAGGGCAGCTGCGATTGCCAATTGCCGTAGATGCTGCGGTTCGCCGCATGGCTGATCACCGCCACGCGCCGCGCGCGCGTGATGCCGACATAGGCGAGGCGGCGTTCCTCCTCGAGCGCCTTGTCGCCGCCCTCATCCACGCTGCGGCGGGAGGGGAACACGCCTTCCTCCCAGCCCGGCAGGAACACCATGTCGAACTCGAGGCCCTTGGCGCCATGCAGCGTCATCAGCGAGACGCGCTCGCCCTCCGCCGCCTCGTCATTCTCCATCACCAGCGCGACGTGCTCGAGGAAGGCGGCCAGGCTCTCGTAGTCCGCCATGGCGCTGACCAGTTCCCGCAGGTTCTCGAGCCGTCCCGGCGCCTCGGGCGACTTGTCCTGCTGCCACATGGCGGAATAGCCGCTCTCGTCCAGCAGGGTCTGCGCCATCACCACATGGCCCTGGCCGGGCAGCAGGGCGCGCCAACGGTCGAAGCCCTGCATCAGTTCCGACAATGCGGCGCGGGCGCGGGCATTCTTGATCGCGCCGGTCTCGAGCGCGCGCGCGGCGGCCATTGCCAGCGGGATCGCCTCCGCGCGCGCGATGCCATGCATCGTCGCCATCGCGGTGTCGCCCAGGCCGCGCTTGGGCAGGTTCACGATCCGCTCGAAGGCCAGGTCGTCGGCCGGCTGCGCCACCACGCGGAAATACGCCATGGCGTCGCGGATCTCGGCGCGTTCGTAGAAGCGGGCGCCGCCGATGATCCGGTACGGCACGCCGATCGCGATCAGCCGTTCCTCGAAGGACCGGTTGAGGAAGCCGGCGCGCACCAGGATCGCGATCTCGGACAGCGAGGTGCCATCGCGCCGCGCCGCCTCGATGCGTTCGCCGACCATGCGCGCTTCCTCGACGCTGTCCCACAGCGAGACCACGCGCACCTTGTCGCCGTCGGCATCGTTGCGCCCGGCGCGCAGCGTCTTGCCCAGCCGCCCGGTATTGTGCGCGATCAGCCCCGAGGCGGCGGCGAGGATCGGCCTGGTCGAGCGGTAGTTGGATTCCAGGCGCACGATCGCCGCGCCGGGAAAGTCTTTCTCGAAGCGCAGGATGTTCTCGATCTCGGCGCCCCGCCACGAATAGATCGACTGGTCGTCGTCGCCCACGCAGCAGATGTTGCGGTGCCCCTGCGCCAGCAGCCGCAGCCAGTAATACTGCACCAGATTGGTGTCCTGGTATTCATCCACCAGGATGTAGCGAAAGCGGCGGTGGTAGTCGGCCAGGATGTCGGCATTGTTGCGCAGCAGCGTCACCACGTGCAGCAGCAGGTCGCCGAAATCCGCCGCGTTCAGCGCCTTCAGGCGATCCTGGTAGGCGACGTACAATTCCGTGGCGCGGCCGCCGGCATAGTCGGAATCCTCGGCGGGCGTGACGGCGGTCGGCTCCAGCCCGCGATCCTTCCAGCGCTGGATCACCGCCATCAGCCCGTTCGGCGGCCAACGCTTGGTATCGATTCGCGCCGCCTCCATCACCTGCTTGAGTAGCCGCATCTGGTCGTCGGCATCGAGGATGGTGAAGTTCGAGGTCAGCCCGACCTGTTCGGCATGCCGGCGCAGCATCCGCGCCGCCAGCGCATGGAAGGTGCCGAGCCATAGCCCCTCGGCCGGCTGCCCGAGGATGGCGGCGACGCGTTCGCGCATCTCGCGCGCCGCCTTGTTGGTGAAGGTGACGGCCAGCACCTGCGAGGGATACGCCTTACCCTCCAGCAGGATATGCGCGAAGCGCGTGGTCAGCACGCGCGTCTTGCCGGTGCCGGCACCGGCGAGGACCAGCAACGGCCCGTCCACCGCCTCGACCGCCGCGCGCTGCTCGGGGTTGAGCCGCGCGAGGTAGTCCGCCCCGCTCACTGGCAGTTCCCCACCGACCCCGCCGCACAGACGCGCCGACCATCGGTCCAGCGCGCGCCACCCAGCATGGCCCCCGACATGTTGGCACCCGCCAGGTTCGCCCCGGTCAGGTCGGCATCGGTCAGGTCGGCGCGGAACAGCGTGGCGCGGCGCAGGTCGGTCCCGACCAGCACGGCGCGCTGGAGGTTCGCGCGCGTCAGGTCCGCGCTGCGCAGCACCGCGCGCGACAGATCCGCCCCGGACAGGTCGGCCGAGACGAAACGCGCCTCGATGGCATCCGCCTCGATCAGCTTGGCGTCGGTCAGGGTGGCGCGCTGGAAGGACGCGTCGCGCAACTGCGCGCGAGTCAGGTCGGCGCCGGGAAGCTCGCTCGAATCGAGCAGGCATCGTCGCCACACCACCTCCGGGGCCGGGGGATCGGTGCAGCCGGCCAGGGCCGGCCAGGCCATGAGGACCAGCCCCGCGATCAGGGTGGGCAGCGAGGATGGTGTACGCACGTCCTGGCATATAGAACCTCGGGCGCATCCCTCCAACCGCCGGACCTCCCGATCCTGTCACCATTGCGCTTCCTGGAATGGTCGGCCCGCCAGGGTGGCGCGCTGCTGGCCGTCGGCATCTTCGTGGGGCTGCTGGTGCCGCCACTCGCGGCGCTGTTCCGCGACGTGGTGACCATCACGGTTGCCGGGCTGATGACGCTGGTGCTGCTGCGCGTCGATCTGTCGCAGGTGCTGGCCTATCTGCGGCGGCCCGTGCTGGTGGCGGCAATGACCGCCTGGCTGCTGCTGGCGCTGCCGGTGCTGACCTATGCGGTGGCGTTGGCGGCCGGGCTGGACGGGCCGCTCGGCGCGGCGCTGGTCATCAGCGCGATGGGCTGCGCGGCCACCTCCTCGCCGGCCTTCGCACGGATGGTCGGGCTGGATGGCGAGATCAGCCTGGTCGTCGCGGTGGTCACCACGCTGCTGGTCCCCTTCACCGCACCGCCGCTGGCGCTGGGGCTGATGGGGATCGACCTGGCGATTTCGCTGCCGGGGCTGATGACGCGCCTGGCGCTCGTGGTCGGGCTGCCGCTGCTGCTGTCGATCGCCATCCGCCGCCTGGTCGGCGAGGAACCGCTGCGCCGCTTCGGCCCCGCCGTCGACGGGGCGGTGGTGTGGCTGGTGGTGCTGTACGGCTTCGGCGTGATGGACGGGATGCTGGCCAGGCTGCTGGCCGAACCGACCTGGGTGCTGGGCGGGCTGGCGCTCGCCTTCGCGGGCAATTTCGGCATGAACATCGCGACCGCGCTGGCCTTCGCACCGGCCGGGCGGCGCCTGGCGCTGGCCGGCGGGCTGCTGGCGGGCAACCGCAACATGGCGCTGTTCCTGGCCGTGCTGCCGGCGGCGACGGATGAGCGCATCCTGCTGTTCTTCGCGCTGTGCCAGTTCCCGCTGTTCCTCAGCCCGTTCCTGCTGCGGCCCATCTATGCGCGGCTGGGCGGGCGATAGCGTGGCGCTGGCGCCACGGTGGCGGCGCAGTTCACGCACCCGGCATCACCCGCGTGACCGGGCGCGGCGCGGGCGTGTAGCCTGCTCGCGGAATCGAACCATGCCCGCACGCCTGCTGATCCTGTTCGCCATCGCGATGCTGCCCCTGGCCGCTGCTGCGCAGCCACGCGAATTCCGCGACTGCCGCGACTGCCCGCTGATGGTCGCCATCCCGCCCGGCGCCTTCACGATGGGCGCCGATGCGGCAGAGGAAGAACGCGAGGGCCTGTCGCCCGACCTGCGCGGCCGGTCTTCCCCGCCCGCGCGCATCACGCTGTCCCGCGGCTTCGCGATCGGGAAGTTCCCGGTCACGCGGACCGAATTCCTCGCCTTCGCACAGGGCACCAACCGGACGCCGGGGCTGTCCTGCTGGGGCCTGGCGCCGCAGCCCGACGGCAGCGGCCGCTGGCAGGAACGCCAGCGCCTGACCTGGACCGCGCCGGGCTTCGGGCAGACGCCGCAGGATCCCATCGTCTGCGTCAGCTGGGCGGATGCCGCCGCCTATGCCGAATGGCTGTCGCGCCGCACCGGCCGGCGCTACCGCCTGCCCTCCGAGGCCGAGTGGGAATATGCGGCGCGCGCCGGCACCACCGGCCCGCGCACCTGGACCGGCGACGCCGCCGCGGCCTGCACCCACGCCAATGTCCGCGACCACAGCGTGGCGGATTTCTATCGCGCACCGCGCGATGCATCCTTCTTCCCGTGCAGCGACGGCTTCGTGCACACCGCGCGCGTCGGCGCCTTCCCGCCGAACGCCTTCGGGCTGCACGACATGCTCGGCAATGTCTGGCAATGGACGCAGGATTGCTGGAACCCGACCCTGCAGGGCCAGCCGCGGCTGGGGACGGCGCGCGAGACCGGCGATTGCCTCACGCGCACCGCCCGCGGCGGGTCCTGGAGCAACGACCCGCGCTTCCTGCGCGTCGGCTACCGCAGTTCCGGCGCGGCCACCGTGCGCAGTTCCAACACCGGCTTCAGGCTGGCGCGGTCGGAGTAGCGACCCGCGCCCGCCTCAGGCGCGGATCAGCGTGCCCGGCCCGGCATCGGTGAACAGCTCCGCCAGGATCGCGTGCGGCACCCTTCCGTCCAGGATGACCGCGCCCTTCACCCCGCGCTCGATCGCGTAGATGCAGGTCTCGACCTTCGGGATCATGCCGCCGGCGATCCAGCCGGCCTCGATGCCGTGCTTCACCTCGGCCACCGTCATCTCCGGGATCAGCCGCTTCTCGGGGTCGAGCACGCCCGGCACGTCGGTCAGCATCAGCAGGCGTTCAGCGCCCAGCGCGCCGGCGATGGCACCGGCGGCGGTGTCGGCGTTGATGTTGTAGGTCTGCCCGTCCTCCCCCACGCCGACCGGTGCCACCACGGGCACGATGTCGGCGCCGATCAGCAGGCGCAGCACCTTGGGGTCGACGCTGGCGGGTTCGCCCACGAAGCCGAGGTCGAGCACCTTCTCGATGTTGCTGTCCGGGTCGCGATAGGTGCGCCGCGCCTTGCGGGCCCGGATCAGCCCGCCATCCTTGCCGGAGATGCCCACCGCCATCACGCCGGCGCGGGTGATCGCCTCGGCCACCTGTTTGTTGACCGGGCCGGCCAGGACCATCTCGACCACGTCGAGCATCTCTTCATCGGTTACCCGAAGGCCCTGGATGAAGGTGGACTTCACGTTCAGGCGCTTGAGCATCGCGTTGATCTGCGGCCCGCCGCCATGCACCACCACGGGGTTCACGCCGACCTGCTCGAGCAGCGCGATGTCGCGGCCGAAGCGCAACGCGGTGTCCTCCTGGCCCATCGCGTGGCCGCCGTACTTAACCACCACGATCGCGTCGTCGTAGCGCTTCAGGAAGGGCAGCGCGCCGGACAGGATCTGCATCGGGTCGGGCGTGGAGGAGGCATCGGTCATGCGGAAAACCTGGCGGCAAGGGGGGCCCGTTGGGGGCAGCGCCGGTTTACGCCGGATCGCCGCGGGGGGAAATCACCCCTGCGAGGGAAGTTTCGCCGCGTTGACAGGCGCGCGGGCAGCGGTTGCAGTCCTGCTGCCGCCCCGCCGCCCGGAGATGCCATGCCGCGCCTGTTCGCCCTTCTTGCCGTGGTTGCGCTCGGCGCCTGCGCGGCGCGCACCCAGGCCGGGCGCAGCGAGGCGCCGCCGACAGTTTTGGCGCCCGGCCGCCGCGAAGGGCGCCTGGCTGATCGCCGGCCACACGGAGACGCAGCACATCCCCGCCGGCCGCGGCAGCACCCCGCGCCACCAGGTGGTGATCCTGGTCAATGGCGCCGAGGCCATGCGCGCCGAGATGCCGCGCGACCGGCCGGTGGAACCTTTGGGCCGCGCCGAGGGTTCGGCGCTGGCGGCGGTGTGCGCCCCGCGGATGCTGGCACGCGCCATGATCGAGGTGACCTGTGTGGTGGACAACGCGCGCGCGGCGTCGCTGGTGTTCACCGCCGGCGCCCGGCGTGTGGCGTGATGGGGAGCCTTCGCCGATGACCGCGCGCCGCATGCACCTGGTCGCCTATCTCAAGACCGGCCCGACCGCGAACCACCCGGGGGCCTGGCGGCATCCGGAGGCCGCGCTCGACGACATCTTCGACCCTGGGCGCTACGAGCACATCGCCCGCGTGCTGGAGGAGGCGCGCTTCGACGCCTGCTTCTACGCCGACACCTTCGGCCTGCCGGACATCCATGGCGGGAATTTCGACGCGTATCTGAAGCTTGGCGGGCAGATCTCCTACCTCGATCCGCTGGTGGTGCTGCCGTTGATGGCGCGGGTGACGAAGCACCTGGGCCTGGGTGCCACGCTGTCGACCACGCTGCTGCATCCGTATTGGATCGCGCGGACGCTGGCGTCGCTGGATCTGCTGAGCGGCGGGCGGATGGCGTGGAACATCGTGACCTCGGCGACCGACCTCGAGGCGCGCAACTTCGGGATGGACGGCATCGCGGCGAAGAACGAACGCTACGACCGCGCCGAGGAAGTGGTCGCCGCCTGCAACGCGCTGTGGGACTCCTGGGACGACGGCGCGATGGTGGCCGACCGCGAAGGCGGCGTGTTCATCGACCCGTCGAAGGTCCGCTACACGAATTTCGAGGGGCGCTACGTGCGCACACGCGGGCCGCTGGCGATGCCGCGCTCGCCGCAGGTGCGCCCGGTGTTCATGCAGGCCGGGTCGTCCGATCGCGGGCGGGATTTCGCGGCGCGCTGGGCGGAACTGGTGTTCTGCACGCCGCATACCATGGCGGATGGCATCGCCTTCACCACCGACCTCAAGGCGCGCATGGCGAAATTCGGCCGCGCGCCGGAGGCGTGCCACGTGCTGCCATCCTTCATGACGGTGATCGGCGAGACGCAGGCGATCGCGCAGGAGAAGTACGAATACCTGCAGTCGCTGATCGATCCCGATGCGCAGCGGATGCTGAACTCGGCGCTGATGGGGGTGGACTTGGCGAAGGTCGCCTCGCCCGAGGAGATGCGCGTGGCGCAGGGCAACCAGGGGATCGTGGGGTCGCAGGACCGGGTGCTGCAGGTGATGCGGCAGGAGGGGATCGGCTTCCAGGATGCGGTGGCGAAGCCGCGGTCGCTGCTGGTGGGCACGCCGGCCACGATCGCGGACACGCTGGAGGAATGGTTCACCGCGGGGGCGTGCGACGGCTTCATCATCACGCCGACGGTGCACCCGCGGATGTTCGAGGAATTCTGCCGGCTGGTGGTGCCGGAGTTGCAGCGGCGGGGGCTGTTCCGGCGGGAGTATGCGGGGGCGACGCTGCGGGAGAACTTGGCGCGGGGATGAGCCGTGAGGGGTCCTGTCTGCCCCTGATCAGGCTGCGATCTGCTCGGCCTCGACGTGGAAGCGCCGGTTGATGATGCTCTCGGGGCGCCCCGCCAACCGCTCGTAGGCCAGGCCCAGCGCGAGCGCCCTGCGGCCGCCGCGCAGCGCGGCGACGGTCAGGGTCCAGTCGACGATGTCGCGCTGCGCAATGCTGCCGCCGATGCGCCAGATTTCGGCGCGCAGCGGGAACAGGCGCGCGACGCAGTCGTCATGCGCGCCGCGATGGAAGGCGATGATGCCCTCGACCAGGGGCACCCCGACCTCCCGGTACATCGACGCGGCCTCCCCGCTGCCGGCGGCGGTCTGGCGCATGGTGGCCAAGCGCGCCTCGGCGAGCGCCTCGTTGCCGGAGCGCAGTTCGGTCATCGCGGCGTGCATGTCGGCGAACACGATGCTGCGCCCGTCGGCATGCCCTTCCCAGCGCGGCAGCAGGTCCTGCCAGCGGCGGCCGACGTCGCAGCCGAGCGTATCCAGGCGCCACAGCAGGGCGGCGGGGTCGCAGAGCGAAAACCCGATCGGGCGGATCGTGCGCATCACCGGGCCGTCAAACAGCTCCAGCGCCTCGTTGAACTGGCCGAGCTCGACGTGGAACAGGCTGGTGTGCCACCACAAATG
>LNEW01000134.1 GCA_001464375.1 Rhodospirillales bacterium Ga0074136
TCGGACGACCAGTACGGCAGGGCGCGCGCCACCCGTTCGCGCGTCCGGGGAAAGCGGCCCAACAGCGCGTCGACGTAGAAGGCGGCGTAATGCGCGAGCAGATCGCGCGGATGGTCCAGCAGATGCGCTTCGAGTGCCGTGACGCTGGCCCGCCTTTCGCCGTCGAGCAGCATGTCCAGCGCGCCGAGCAGCGAGCGCTCGCGCCCGTTCAGGGACAGCGCCCGTGCCCGCCCGGCGAGGTCGCGCGCCATGGTGGCCAGCCTGGGATCGACCGGGATCGCGAGGATCCACGCCTTGGCGATCAG
>LNEW01000135.1 GCA_001464375.1 Rhodospirillales bacterium Ga0074136
ACCAACTCCGGCAGGGCCGCCTCCTCCGCCTGGGCGAGCCAGGTGGCCGCCTCCGACAGCGCGGCCCGGTGCCGCGGGCGCGTCAGCAAGGCGGCGTCTCCGGTGCCGGCCAGGCGCACCGCCTCGGCTTCCAGCCGCATCCGTACCGCGTCAAGACCCGCTCCGGTCCGCGCCGAGAGGGCCAGCGGCGCCACCCCGCCGATCAACCCCGGCGCCGGTGCCAGGTCCACCTTGTTCGCCACCACCAACGTGCCTGGCCTGACCCAGGCCAGCGTCGACGCATCCGGCGGGGTATCCGCGGCGAACACCGCCAGAACCAGATCGGCTTCCTCGGCCCGTCGCCGGGCCCGGCGGATACCCTCCTGCTCGATCTCGTCTGCCGCTTCCCGCAGGCCCGCGGTATCCGCCAGCGTCACCGGCACGCCGGCCAGGACAAGCCGAACTTCCACCACATCCCGTGTCGTGCCTGCCCGTGCCGAGACGATCGCCGCCTCCCGCCCCGCCAGCGCATTCAGCAGCGACGATTTCCCGGCGTTTGGCGCGCCGAGGATCGCGACCACGACCCCTTCCCGCAGCCGCTCCCCGCGACTGTCCTCGGCCAGGTGCGACGCAACCTCGGCCCGCAATGCCGCTGCGCCGGCCCGCGCACGCTGGCCCAGGTCGCTCGGCAGGTCGTCATCGGCGAACTCGATCGCCGCTTCCTGGTGTGCCAGCAGCCGGATCAGCTGCTCCGCCCAGCCCTCGAGCAGCCGTGCCAGCGCGCCGTCAGCCTGGCGGAGTGCCTGGCGCCGCTGCGCCTGCGTCTCGGCGGCGATCAGGTCGGCGATACCCTCGGCCGCGGTCAGGTCCATCCGTCCGTTGAGGAAGGCCCGCCGGGTGAATTCGCCGGCCTCTGCCGGCCTGGCGCCCAGCGACGCCAGCGCGCCGGCCACGGCCGCGATCACCGCCGGCCCACCATGGAGGTGCAGTTCGGCGCTGTCCTCGCCGGTATAGGAGGCCGGGCCCGGCAACCAGAGCACCAG
>LNEW01000136.1 GCA_001464375.1 Rhodospirillales bacterium Ga0074136
GCCAGCGCGAAGATCGTGTCGGTATCGCTCACCCGCGTCGATGTTCCACGTGAAACACCGCTCAACCCTTTGGTGGCGGTACGTCCTGCCCGGTCAGCATCAGCCGCCGCACGCGACCGCCACCCATCACATGCACCTGCAGGATCTCCTCGACATCCTCGGTGGTCCTCGGCCGGTACCAGACCCCCTCCGGATAGATGACCATGGCGGGGCCAAACTCGCAGCGCTCCAGGCAACCGGCGGTGTTCACGCGAATGTCGGGGATCTTCAGCTCCTTCGCCCGGGCCTTCATGTAGTCGCGCAGCTTCTCGCTGCCGGCCGCTGCACAGCAACCGCGCGGATGGCCTTCCTGCCGCCGATTGGTGCAGACAAAGATGTGCGCAGCATAGAAGGGCGGCGGGTCGGCATCGGTCACGTGGGCAACTCCGGCTGCGGGGATGGCCTGCATGTAGCGACCACCCGCATTGCCTCCAACCCATGCGACGGCCGTGTCCGGGGCCACCCGTCGCGCCCGGCTTGACGCCCTCCGCCTCCGGGTGTCTGTCCTGTCCGGCCATGCCCCAGCTCTCGCTGCACACCCCCCTCGGGGACCTGACCGTGTCGGAGGAAGACGGCGCCATCGTCGCCCTCGACTGGGGCCGTGGCCGGGACCAGGACGCCACGCCGCTGCTGCTGCACGCCCGCGACCAGCTCCAGGACTATTTCGACGGCACGCGCGCGGCATTCGACCTGCCCCTCGCCCCGAACGGAACCGCCTTCCAGCGCAAGGTCTGGGACGCGCTGTGCACCATCCCTTCCGGCCAGACCCGCTCCTACCTCGACATCGCCCGGCAGGTCGGCTGCCGTGCCCCGCGCGCCATCGGCCAGGCCAATGGCGCCAACCCCATCCCCATCCTCATCCCCTGCCATCGCGTCGTGGCTGCCGACGGCTCGCTGGGCGGCTATTCGGGTGGTGAGGGAGGGGCTACCAAGCGCTACCTCCTGGACCTCGAGCGCACGGCGCCCGGGGCCGAAACCCTGTTCACGGCCACGACCACCATGGCCCAGCGACGGACCCGCCCTTCATGACCCACGCCATCCGCATCCATGAGACCGGCGGCCCCGAGAAAATGGTCTGGGAGGACATCCCCCTCCCGTCGCCCAAGCCCGGCGAGGCGCTGGTCCGCCACAAGGCCGTCGGCCTCAACTTCATCGACGTGTATTTCCGCACCGGCCTGTACAAGGCGCCCTCCCTGCCCGCCATCATCGGCATGGAAGGTGCGGGCATCGTCGAAGCCATCGGCGATGGCGTCACCGAGGTTGCGGTCGGTGACCGCGTCGCCTACGCCACCGGCCCGATCGGCGCCTATGCCGAGGCCCGCTGCATCAAGGCCGACCGGCTGGTGAAGCTGCCCGACGCGATCTCCTTCGAACATGGCGCGGCGATGATGCTCCAGGGCATGACAGCCGCCTTCCTGGTGAAGAAGTGCTACCCGGTGCAGGCCGGCCAGACCGTGCTGGTCCATGCCGCGGCAGGGGGTGTGGGCCTCATCATGTGCCAATGGCTCAAGCACCTCGGCGCGACCGTCATCGGCGTGGTGAGCACCGAGGAAAAGGCCGCCCTCGCCCGCGCCCACGGCGCCGCCCATGCGCTGCTGACCAAGGACGACGTCCCCGCCCGCGTGAAGGACATCACCGGTGGCGCGATGCTCCCGGTGGTGTTCGACAGCGTCGGGCGGGACAGCTTCAACGTCTCGCTGGACTGCCTGGCACCCTTCGGGATGATGGTCTCCTACGGGAACGCGTCCGGCCCGGTCGCCATCCCCGACCTCGGCATCCTGGCCGCCAAGGGCTCGCTGTATGTCACGCGACCGACCCTCGCGACCTACACCGCCAGGCGCGAGGACCTGATGGATCGCGCGAACGACCTGTTCGCGGTGGCCGCGTCGGGCGCCGTGCAGATTCGCGTGAACCAGACCTTCGCGCTCAGGGACGCCGCCGAGGCCCACCGCGCGCTGGAAGCGCGGCAGACCACCGGCAGCACCGTCCTGCTGCCGTAGCCGGTCGGCGACGGGGGCGCCCCCCGTCGGCTACCGTGAAGCGGCGAGCGCTTTCCGGCTTCGGCTCGGCTGCTGGATCTCGACCTCGTCGCGCCGGACGGTTTCCTTGACCGTCTCGACACGCTGCGTGCGTTCGGTCCGCACCACGATCTCTTCGCGAACACGCAGGCTCTTCACGACGGTCGGGACCTCCTCGGTCTCGACGATCTCGACCGTCACCTCGGTCAGGATCTCGCCGGAGACCTTGTCCGTCACCGGCCGCCGGCGCTCGACCACCACCCGCTCGCTCAGCAGCGTGATCTCCCGTTCGACCGGGGTTTCGACGACAAACCGGCGGATACGAGCCGTTCCGCGGTTCTCCGTGCGCTTGCCGACCTCGAGGACCTCCTCGCCAAGCGCGACGACCTCCTCTGCGCCGGAGGCGCCGCGCGCCTTCGTGGGCGCATTCCGCTGCGCGGTCTGCATGCCGCCGAGCCAGGGCCACATCAGCATGCTGGTCAGGGCCAGCGCGGGCGGGCTCGTGCGGACCGCTTCGCCGCCAAGTGCGGCAGCGGTTTGCCGGGCAGCATCCTGGACGACCTTGGCCGTGGCAGCCATCGGCAACAACGCCGCTTCGGTCACCTGGCGCGCCTGGGCACGCATGCGCTTCTCGGTGGCCGCCTGCTCGCGCTCGGCCTTGGCTGCTTCCTGCTCCCGCAGCTCGGCCTGGTGGGCGAGCGCCTCCGCCTGCTCGCGCTCCTGCCGGGCCTTCGCGCGGCGCTCGTCGGCTTCGTCCTGCTTGACGCGCTCAGCCTCGGCGATGCCGGCTTCCATCTTGTCCGTCACGCCCTGCACCTGCTCATCGCTCAATGCGCGCTGCACGGCCGGCAGGAGCTCCTTTCGGTCGTCACGCGCATGCTGGCGGAAGACCTTCTGCAGCTCGGACAGACGGTCCGAGAAGGCCGCATCGTTCTTCGCCATGCCGTCGAGCTCCTCGACCTTCGCCCGCAGCTCTTTGTTGTCGCGGATCGCGTCGGCGACCAGGTCCTTGGTTTCCTGATTGCGCCTCAGGACCGGAAAGAGATGCTGCTCCTCGAGGCTCGTGTGGAATTCCAGCGCGGCCTTGAGTTCCGCAAAGAGCTTTTCGCGGGTCTTCACCGCGCCGTCCGAGGTGTCGGACAGCTTGGCGAACAACTCGTTCGCCTTGGCCGGACCACTCTGCATCAGGGTTCGAAGGTTCATGACATGTGTCCTTGGGATAGCCATCGAGGAAGTCCCGCACGCGTCACGAGCGTTCACCGCGTTTGCCGTGACCTGCGCCGGCTTCGTGTGGCCTGCAACGAGCCAACGCGGTGGATGGAGTTGGGTTGCACTGCAGCATTTTGGGCATTCATCATCTGGCCGTGTGGCGGCGCACCGCAGCGCTGCTGTCTTATTCCGGCACGCCGTGGGACCGGCGGGCCGACGACAGCCGCGGCACAGCAAGTCATCGCCATGCCGCGACGGAAAGAAATGGGCTTGGTGGCGCGAGTGACAGGCGTTGGGCTGCGCCAGACGCTGGTCCAGCGCGACCCAATGGCGGACGGGGCTGCGTTGCCAAACATGGCCTCCTGCGCGACCCAACCGGCGGTCGCGGCGGGACGGAACCCGCTGCCCGAAGACGCCCGGCGCAACGGATTGCACGCCGCCGGCGACGCTGATGCGGGGCTTCTGTCTTATCGCTGCTGCGTGGCGAACCTGCGGAACGGCCCGCCAGACATCCGCGGAACGGCACCGCTGGGGGCCGACAATGATCGACCGCCCTTTGCGGTCAGCAACGTTATACCACTATATTATATCGATTACGAAACCACCCGTCACACCAAGCCAAGCGCTGCGAAAAGCCGCGTCGCCGGCGGCCAGGCCGCCATCACCTGCGCCCGGAACAACAGCAACGCGACCGCCCCGCCGCCCACGACCAGCAGCGATGCCAC
>LNEW01000137.1 GCA_001464375.1 Rhodospirillales bacterium Ga0074136
CACGGCCGCCGGCTCCGGTGCGGGTGGTGGCGCCGGCGGCACCGCCACGGCGGCGGGCGCCACCTGCGGCAGCGCGAAGTCCGTCCCGCAGCGCGAACAGCGCAGCGTCCGCCCCGCCCCGGCCAGCAGCCGGTCGGGCACGTCGTACTCAGCGCCGCAGGATGGGCAGGCGATCCGCATGCGATTCATATCAACCGGCGCGCGTCGCTCTGCAAGCAGCGGTTGAGGTGCCGGGCGCGTGCGGGCACAACAGGGCATGGTCCGATTCAGCCGCGTGGCCCTGGCCTATCCCGATCCCCGCGGCAGGCCGGGCGCGGCGGTGCTGCGCGACCTGTCCTTCACCCTCGGCGACGGCTCCTTCACCTGGATCCTGGGGCCTTCGGGTGCCGGCAAGACCTCGGTGCTGCGCCTGATGCACGCCGCCCTGCGCCCGACCGAGGGCGAGGTCGAACTGCTCGGCATCAAGCTGGCGCGCGCGCGGCGCCGCGACCTGCCGCCGCTGCGCCGGCGCATCGGCGTGGTGCACCAGGAATTCCGCCTGATGACGCACCTGTCGGCGTGGGACAATGTGGCTTTGCCGCTGCGCCTCGCCGGCACCGCGGAATCCACCATCCGCAGCGACGTCGCCGACCTGCTCGACTGGATCGGCCTGACCGGCAAGGAGGAACGCCGCCCGGAGGAACTCTCCGGCGGCGAGCAGCAGCGCCTGACCATCGCCCGCGCCGTGGTCACCCGCCCGTCCCTGCTGGTGGCCGACGAACCGACCTCGGAACTCGATGCCCTGCAGGCGCGCCGCACCATCGCCCTGCTGGTGGAGATGAACCGCCTCGGCACCACCGTGGTGGTCGCGACGCATTCCGACGACCTGCCCGCGCGCCACCCCGCGCGCATGCTGACGCTCGAGGGCGGGCGCATGGTCGCCGATGGCTGAACCGCGCCGCCGCCTCGCGCGCGATCCGCTCGGGCTGCGCAAGGCGCTGGCCGACCGGCTGCTGTTGGGCCTGGTGGCGGCGATGGCGCTGCTCGCCGCCCTGGCGCTGGCCGGGCGCGACGGCGCCGACCGCCTGGCGCAGCGCTGGCGCGACGGCGCGCAGGCCGCGGTGACCGTGCAGGTGCCCGAACCCACGGCCGATCGCATGGCGCGCGCGCTGGGGGTGTTGCGCGCCCTGCCCGAGGTCGCCGCCGCCGAAGCCGTCGATCCGGCCCGCATGGCTGATCTGCTGCGCCCCTGGCTGGGTGGCGCGCACAGCGTCCCGCTGCCCGGCGTGATCGAATTGCGCCTGGCGGATCTGGCAACCGACCCGGTGCGCATCGGCGACCGCGTGGCGGCCGAGGTCCCCGGCGCGGTTACCGAGGCGCATGGCGTCTGGGTCGCGCATCTCGCGGCCCTCGCGCGTGCCGTGGAGGGCGTGGCTCTGGCGGTGCTGGCGCTGGTGGCCGGCGTGGCGGCGGCGGTGGTGGCGGTGGCGGTGCGCGCGGGGCTGTCGGCGCGGCGCGACGCGGTGCTGGTGCTGCACGGCCTGGGCGCCACCGATGCCGACGTGGCGGGGCGCTTCGCCAGGCGCGTGGCTGTGCTGGCGGCGCTGGGCGCGACCGGCGGCACGCTGGTGGCGCTGCCGGCGCTGGCGGGACTGGCCGCGGTGGCCGGCCCCCTGGCAGCCGCAGCGGAATGGCAGGGCCTGCCCTGGCTGGACCTCGTGCTGGTCCCGGTGGTGGCCGCGCTGGTCGGCTGGGCCACGCGACGGTGCGCCTGTGGCTGCGGCGCCTGCCATGAGCGTCACGCCCCATGGCGAACGAAGCGCTGGCGCGCCGGCAGGCCCGCCACACGCAAGCGCGCCGGCAAGCCCGCCAAACACCAGTGCTCCGTCCGGCGTGCGAGACGCTGGCGCGCCGCCAAGTCTGCCGACGCCAGGCGAACCGAACCAGGGCGTTCGGCCTCAGGACGCGCCGCAGCGCGCGTCCCGCCCGAATGATGCACGCGCCATCGCCCCACCAGCAGACGCCCCGGCGCCCGGCGGGCTGGCTGACGCCATGTCGGGAGACCCAGCCCGCGCATACAGTGCCGCGCCGGCTGGTGTGACGCCGTCCGCGCCGGCCCTCGCCGCACCCGGCACTGCTGCCAACGCAACCCCGCCACCCGCGCCGCGCCGGCGCCGCCCGCTGCGCGCCACCGTCCCGCTGGTCGTGCTGGTCGCGCTGCTGGTCGGCTTCGCCGCCTTCGTGCAGGCCGCGATCGACCCCGCGCCCCCGGTCCCCGGCGAGACCGACGGCATCGTCGTGCTCACCGGCGGCTCCGAACGCGTGGCCACCGGGTTCCGGCTGCTGGCCGAGGGCCAGGCGCGGCGCCTGCTGATCTCCGGCGCGCATCCCGAGCCGAGATCGCGGCCGCCGCCGGCATCGACCCCGCCCCCTTCGCCGGGCGCGTCGCGGTCGGCCACGCGGCGGCCTCGACCCGCGGCAACGCGGTCGAGGCCGCGGCCTGGGCTCGGGCCGAACCGATGCGGTCCCTGCGCATCGTCACCGCCGGCTACCACATGCCGCGCGCGATGGTGGAACTGCGCCGCGCCATGCCCGGGCTGCGGCTGGTGGAACACCGGGTGCCCTCGGCGGCGCTGCGGGCGCCGGGCGCGCTGTGGCGCCCGCAGGTCTGGGCATTGCTCGCCGGCGAGTATGCCCGCTACCTGGGCGCCTGGGCCGGGCTCTCGGGCGCCTTCGTCCCGCGACGGGAGTCTCACGCGACATGATCTGGCTGCGCTCGGCGCTGTTCAACCTGGTGTTCATCGGCGGCACGATGCTGACCGTGCTGTTCGGCACGCTGCTGCTGGCCGCACCCGCCTGGGTGATGGTCGGCTATATCCGCACCTATGCCCGCCTGGTGGTGGCGTCGGCGCGATGGATCTGCGGCATCCGCCTGGAGGTCACCGGCCTCGCCAACATCCCGCCCGGGCCGGCGATCATCGCCGCCAAGCACCAGTCGGCCTTCGACACGGTGGTGTGGGTCGCGCTGCGCCCGCACGGGCGCGACCCGGTCTATGTCCTGAAGCAGGAACTCTCGAACATCCCGCTCTGGGGCCGGCTGGCGGCGCGCTGCGGGCATATCTCGGTGGACCGTGCCGCCGGCGCCTCGGCGCTGCGTGGCATGGTGCGGGGGGCGCAGGCCGCGATCGCCGCGGGCCGCCCGGTGGTGATCTTCCCCGAGGGCACGCGCACCGCACCGGGCGAAAGCGTGCTCTACCAGCCCGGCGTTGCGGCGCTGGCGAATGCCTCCGGCGCGCCAGTGGTGCCGGTGGCGACCGACAGCGGGCTCTATTGGGGCCGGCGCGCCTTCCAGAAGCGCCCAGGCACCATCCGCATCGCGATCCTGCCGCCGCTGCCGGTCGGCCTGCCCCGCGCGGCGCTGATGACCGCGCTGGAGAACGCCATCGAGGACGCCACCGCCGTCCTGACCGGCCTGCCGCGGCCTGTGGACAAGTCTGGGGAGGACGCCCTCGTCATTTCTGATTCGGAGCCGAAGCGCGGCCCCGTAACACCCTGATTCGGGACGATCCTCTAATCAGGAATGACGTTTGTGGATATCTCCGCGCCGGTGGCGTCCGGCAGCAGGGCGGCGATGCGGTCCAGGCCGCCGTCGCGCACCCCCAGCGCCTGCAGGTGGCGCAGGGTGTTCATCAGGTAGTCGCGGTTCGCGCCCATCTGGCCGTGGCCCAGGGCAATCGCCCCCGCCGCGCGTTCCGGCGACAGCCGCCCGCAATACAACCGGCAGCCCCGGTTCGCGACATAGGCCACGGCGCGCACCATCCGTCCGGTATCCAGCAGCCGCAGCGGCAGCATCCGCCGGTGATAGACCTGCTCGGCCCCGTCGGGCAGTTCGCGGTCATCCAGGTAGGCCAGCACGGCCGCCGCCTCCCGCCCGGGCACGCCGAAGGCCAGGCCGCGGCAGGCCCCGCCGCGATCCAGGCCGAGCACCAGCCCGGGTCGCTCCGGCGTGCCGCGATAGCGGTGCGACCACAGGCAGAAGCGACGATGGTAGCCGCGCAGCAGCGCCGGATGCGCCACGGCATGCGTGAAGCCCGGCCGCCAGATCAGCGATCCGTAGGCGAAGACGTAGAGATGCCCGTCCGCGTCGACCAGGTCGCGCAGCGCGGCGCCGTCATGCTGCATGGCGCGGTCCCGCGCCCGCACCGTCGCGCCGTTGCGGGCGCGGCGCTATACCCGGCGCCGTGACCGACGCCAAGCCGCCCCGCCGCCCCCGCCGCCGTGCCCGCCGCGCCGTTTTCGGCGTGCTGGCCCTGGCGACGCTGGCCGCGGCGGCGCATGGCCTGGCCTGGCACTGGGCGACCGGCGCGATCGCTGTCGGCATGTCGGACTGGGTGACGCAGCGGCGCGCCGAAGGCTGGAGCATCGACCACGGGCCACCGACGCGCGGTGGCTGGCCCTTCGCCGCGCACCTGGCGATGGACGATGTGCGCATCGAGGCGCCGGCGCGCGCGGGCCAGCCTGGCCTCGCGCACCAGGCCGGGCGCGTGGTGCTGCAGATCGCGCCGCCGCAGCCCGACCGCCTGCGCATCCTGTTCGAGGGGCCGCAGCGGCTGCGCCTGGGCGGAGCCGAGATCCCCTTCGCGGCGGAACGCTTCGTGCTGGCGCTACCGCTCGCGGCCGGGCCGTCGCACGCCGCCGTCGAATTCGACACCGCGGGCCTGGAGATGCTGCTGCCCGCCGGGCCGGTGCAGGTGCGCGCGGCGCGCATCGTGCTGGTGAAGGGCGCCGCGGCGCCGCGCGGCGCCGAGGCGGAGCCCGCCCTCGGCATCACGCTGCAGGCCGCGGGCGTGGTGCCGCCGCCCTCGGCACTGACCGCCGCCCTTGGTCGCGAGGTCGAGCAGCTGTCGGCCGAAGGGGTGCTGGCCGGCACGCCACCGCTGCCTGGGCCGCCCGCGGTGATGGCGGCGGGCTGGCGCGATGGCGGCGGGGTGCTCGAACTCCCCGCATTGGCGTTGCGCTGGGGCCCGCTGTCCGGCGATGCGCGGCTGACCCTGGCGCTCGATGCCGCGCTGCAGCCGCAGGGGCGCGGCACGCTGCGCCTGGCGGGTGCGCCGGCGGCGCTGGACGCGCTGGCCGGGGCCGGTCTGATCGATGCCGGTGCCGCGCGCGCCGGGCAGGGCGTGGTGGCATTGCTGGCGCGCACCCCGCCCGAGGGTGGCCCGCCGCGCGTCGAGCTGCCGATGGTCCTGGCCAATGGCACGCTGTCGGTGGCGCGGGTGCCGTTGTTGCGCCTCGTGCCGATCGCCTGGCCGGCGACGCGGGGGTGGTGACGGTGCCGCGCCGCGCGCTGCACGATCATCGTCACCACCGCCGCACGCAACCATGACGTGCGGCCTTGGGTGTGCTCCCGGCGCATAGCGTCGCGATGCGCGAGCATCTACGCGAATCTCTACCCGGTGGTTCGGGCCGGCGTGACTGCCCGCCGCACCGCGCGGTACCGAAACGGTTTAACGCCAAGCAAGCGATGCGCTGCGCTTTTCGCGCGCAGCGCGAGAGGGCCGTGAAAACGACGTCAATCAGCCCCCCCCAACCGTGACAGCCCTGTCGGTTACCGCCAGCGCAGCGTTAAAGAGGCAATGTCGCTCTCCTGACTGTGCCAGGGCGCGCCGCAATCACCGAGAGACGCGGATGGATGATGTGACTTTTGAAACGCAGGCCGAAGCGGACGGCACGGACCGCAGTGCCATCATCATGATGCTCACCTATGTCGAGGCCGAATGCCGTCGCCTGGGCGACGCGGAAGCCGCGCGCCATGCCGCGTTGGCGGCGCAACTCATCACCGGGCAACGGTTGACGCAGCCGGTGGAACGCAGTCGGCGCCACTGCCTGCCGGTGGCCGCGCCGCTGAACTGAACCGCGGGGCCCGCGTCAGTTCGACCTGGCGGGGTCAGCCCACGCGGCGCAGCTGGAACAGCGCCTGCTCACCGAACAGGTTGGCCAGCCGCACGGAACGCCGCCACGGCGCCTTCAACCCGCGCTCATCCACCGCCAGCCACTTCTCCACGCGATACCCCTCCATCTCGCACAGCGCCATGAAGTCCAGGATGGTGCAGGGATGGATGTTCGGCGTCTCGTACCAGGGGCGGTTCCAGGTGTCGGTGTCGGGCATGCGCCCGCGCGTGAGCAGCCGCCAGCGCAACTGCCAATGGCCGAAATTCGGGAAGGACACGATGGCATGCGCGCCGATGCGCAGCATCTGGCGCAGCACCTCGCGCGGCTTCTCGACCGCCTGCAGCGTGCGCGACAGCACGACGAAGTCGAACCCGCCATCCGGGTAGAAGGCCAGGTCGTCGTCGGCATCGCCATGAATGACGGCAAGACCCGATGACACAGCCTTGGTGACCTCCGCCATGTCGATCTCGATGCCGCGCGCATCCGCCTGCTTTTCGCGCGTGAGGTGTTCGATGAGCGCGCCGTCGCCGCAGCCGATGTCGAGCAGCTTCGCGCCGTGCGGGATCATCTCCGCGATCAGGCGGAGGTCGAGGCGCATGTTCTTCGCGACATAGCGGATGTCGGACGGAGCGTCGGGCATGTGCGGCACTTCAGCGTGGCCAGGACCGCGGCGTAGTAGCCTGCCGGCATGAAGGCAAGCGCCGGAATGGCCGCGTTGCAGGTCGTGCTGGTCGCAGCGGTGGTCGCGGCCGGGGTGTACGGCTGGCACGCGCTGGCCGCGGGGCCGGTGCCGGTGCTGCAGGACACCACCGGCGTCATCCTCGACACCGCGCCGATCTGGGTGCTGCCGGCCTGGTATCTTGCCGCGTGGCAGCTGCTGACCTTCGCATCGCTGCGGCGCGCGTTGCTGGGCGTGGCGGCGATGGCAGGGCTGTGCCTGCTGACCTTCATATTGGCATTGCTGCTGGGCCTGGTCACGGGCGGCATCCTGGCGCTGCCGGTCGGGCTGGTCGGCATCCTGGTGATCGCGCGACTGCTGGCGCGGTGGGATGCGGCGGATGCGGCGCCGATGGCGGGTGCGGGGCGCCTTGCGCATGTGCTGGGCGTGCTGGCCGGCTATGTCGTGCTGATCCCGGCGCTGCTGATGCTGCGCGACGAATATGGGCGCGAGGTCCCGCCGCTCGCGGTCAGCGCCGGCGGCCTGGCCGTGCTGCTGGCGCCGGTGGTGGCGGTCGGCCTGCCGCATGCGGTCGTGACCGCGTGGCGCCGCGCCGCCGGGCGTCCCTGGCCGGTGCTGCTGCCGCGCGCCGCGGTGCTGCTGCTGCTGGCCTGGATGCCGGGGGCGATCGCCATCGGCCCTGCCTGGCCGCTGCAGGTGCACGCGCGGAACCTGGCGCTGCACGAGGATATCCTGCTGTTCCGCGCCGCCGGCGCCTATTGGCCCGGCCGCCATGCGGGGGAGACGATGCGCGCCGCCCCCGGCGCCCGCGCGGTGACGCTGGTGGTGCCCGAGGGCTGGCTCGGCCTGGATGACCGCTACCGCGCGCTGGAGGAGACGCCGCGATCGCTCGAGATCGCGCGCGACCCCCGTGCGGCGCCGACCGACCCGCCGATGCTGCGGCTGCGCCTGGAGGCGCCGGTCGCGGTGCCCGTGCTGGCGGGCGAGACCGGGCGCGGATACGCGCTGGGCTGCACCGCGCCCGACCCCGCGCGCGGCGGCCTGGTGGCCTGCCGGCAATGGGCCTTCGACGATGATGGGCAGCCCGACCCGGCACTGGTGGCGCTGCTGCCGGCGGCGGCGCTGACGCGGCGCATCGTCGTGCGGGAGGCGTTGTGGCAGCAGGGCTACCTGCTGGCCGGGCCGGGCCTGCTGGCGCGCTGCCGGGTCGGCCATTCCTGCACGCTGCACTTCAACGTGCCGGAGGGCCCGGAGGTGCTGCTGGAGGTCCCCGAGGCGGCCGCGCCACGCTGGCGCGCGCTGCGCGACGCGGCGGCGCGGCTGCTGCACGAGGCGGCCGGCCTGGACCTGGCGCGCGAGGAGGCGATGCCGTTCTGACCGCGCCGTGCTCCGGCAATCAGGTGGCCAGGAACGGCGCGTCGCGCGTATTCGCCAGCGCATCCCATGCCGCGCGCACGCGCACCGCGCCATGCGTGCGTTCGAGCCGCCGCAGCGTGAAATGCCCGCGCGCAACGCCGCGGAAGTGCTCCAGGAAGGCGATGTTCACCGCGGCACCCGCCGCCGCCCCCAGGATCGGCGCCGCCTGCGCCGAGACCTTCAGGCCCATCGGCCCGACGAAGCGCGATGCCACCGCCGCCACGAAGCCCGGCACGATGGTGCGGCCCACCGCGCCCTTCAGCGCCTCGGCCAAGGCGATGCGCACGGCGAAGTAGCCGCTTTCGGCCGCATCATCGGCCGCGGTGGTGCCGCCCAGCGCGAAGACCTTCAGGCATTCCGCGGCGGCTTCCGGCGCGGACAGGTCCTCGCCCTCCTCGCCGGCCACGGCGGCGACCTGGCGCAGCAGGATGGTGGTCGAGACCGGCAGTTCCAGCAGCGTACCGGGCAGGCCAAAGGCGCCGCCGATCGCCCCGGAGGCGGCCGCCATGCCGCGATGGAACCAGGCCGCGGGGACCGGCAGCGGCGTGACCGCGGGGCCGGATCGCAAGGCCGTGCCGATCGCCAGTTGCAGCGCCGCGCGCACCGCGCCGTCCAGTCCGCCCTGCACCGCGACCGGCAGGCGTGCGCGCAGCGCCTCGACCGGCATGCCGGCCAGCCCGGCGAGCCGCGCCGCGAGCGAGGGATTCTCCAGCGCCTCGAAGGCGGCGAGGAGGTCGCGCTGCGCCGGTGGCGGCAGCGCCTGCGTGGGCGTTGTGATCGTGAGGCTCATCGTGACCGCTTCACTTGGCCCCGTGCGGCGCCGCGATCCAGACCCGCCGCCTCACGTTCCGCCGCCGCGGCATAGGGGGCGAGGCGCTCGGCGATGATCCGCGCCACCGCATCGACCGCGGCGCGGCGCGGAAAGGCGCTGCGCCAGACGATGCGGATGGTGCGCGACGCCCGCGCCGCCAGCGGCCGCAGCACGATCCCGGCATCCTGCGCCGCGCCGGCCGCGAGCCCCGGGACCAGCGTGGTGCCATAGCCGGCGGCGACCATGTTGATCAGCGTGGCCAGGCTCGCGGCGCGCAGGGAACCGCCCAGCGGCCCGGCCAGGCCGCAGGCGGCCAGCGCCTGGTCGCGCAGGCAATGGCCATCGGCCAGCACCAGCACGTCGGCGGACAGGTCGGCCTCGGCGATGCGCGCGCGCGCCGCCAGCGGATGGTCCGGCGGCAGGGCGGCGAGGAAGGGCTCGGTGAACAGCGCGCGGGTGCTGAGGTCGGCGCCGTCCGGTTCGGTGGCCAGCAGCGCGGCGTCGAGTTCATGCGCGCGCAGTTTCTCGACCAGCGTGGAGGTCACGTCCTCCCAGGGTTCGATCGCGAGGTCGGGCAAGGCATCGCGCAGCGGCGCGAAGACCAGCGGCAGCAAATAGGGGCCGAGCGTCGGGATCACGCCGATGCGCAGCGGTCCGCGTAGCGGGTCCGCCAGCGCCTTGGCCAGCGCCGACATCGCCTCGACCTCGGCCAGCGTGACGCGGGCATGCGCGAGCAGCGCCTCGCAGACCGGCGTGGCCACCACCTGCTTGCTGCTGCGTTCGAACAGCACGACGCCGAGCGAATCCTCGAGCTTCTTGAGCTGCACCGACAGCGTCGGCTGGCTGACGCGGCAGGCCTCGGCGGCGCGGCCGAAATGGCGATGCTCGGCGACGGCGAGCATGTAGCGGAGGTCGCGGAGGTTCATCCTGGCACTTTCGGGACCATGCTGCGGCGCGGCGGGATCCTGCGCTGGCGCAACCTGCGCGCACGCAGCCCAGGCGCGGGCAGGATCATTGGCCCTGTCTATCACAATCTTCAAAACTTGGGTCTTCCGTAATCGTGCCGGGCATGGGACATGGGGCGCGGCCCTGGGCCGGCGTCGGTGCTTGCCGGTCCGCCTTCCTCGGACATCAGGAACCCCGCCCGCGGGCGCGGCAGCCATCGCAACCTGGAATGGAGAGAAAGATGGACGGAAACACGAGTGCCGCCGGCAAGTGCCCGGTGATGCATGGCAAGCCGGTCGCGGCGCGGTTCTCCACCCGGTCGAACAAGGACTGGTGGCCCAATGCGCTGAACCTGCGCATCCTGTCCCAGCATTCCGCCAAGTCCGACCCGATGGGCGCGGCTTTCAGCTACGCCCGGGCTTTCAAGACGCTCGACCTCGCGGCGCTGAAGAAGGACATCATGGCGCTGATGACGGTCAGCCAGGATTGGTGGCCGGCGGACTACGGCCATTACGGGCCGTTCTTCATCCGCATGGCCTGGCACGCCGCCGGCACCTATCGCACGGCCGATGGCCGCGGCGGCGCGGGCAATGGCGCGCACCGCTTCGCGCCCGAGAATTCGTGGCCCGACAACGCCAACCTGGACAAGGCGCGGCGCCTGCTGTGGCCGATCAAGCAGAAGTACGGCAACGCGATCTCCTGGGCCGACCTGTTCGTCCTCACCGGCAACTGCGCGATCGAATCCATGGGCCTGAAGCCCTTCGGCTTCGGTGGCGGCCGCGTGGACATCTGGGAGCCCGAGGACGACATCTACTGGGGCGCCGAGACGACCTGGCTGGGCGATGAGCGCTACACCGGCGACCGCCAGCTGGAGAACCCGCTCGCTGCCGTGCAGATGGGCCTGATCTACGTCAACCCGGAAGGCCCGAACGGTGTCGCCGACCCGCTCGCCTCCGGCCGCGACATCCGCGAGACCTTCGCGCGCATGGCGATGAACGACGAGGAGACGGTGGCGCTCACCGCCGGCGGCCACACCTTCGGCAAGTGCCACGGTGCGGGCGACGCGACGCTGGTCGGGCGCGAGCCCGAAGGCGCGCCGATGGAGCAGATGGGCCTGGGCTGGATCAGCAGCTTCCAGTCCGGCAAGGGCGTCGATGCCATCACCTCGGGCATCGAGGGTGCGTGGACGCCGACGCCGACCAAGTGGGACAATGCCTACTTCGACATGCTGCTCGGCTTCGACTGGAAGCTGACGAAGTCCCCCGCCGGCGCGCAGCAGTGGATCCCGACCGACCCGGCCGCGGCCACGCTGGTGCCCGACGCGCATGACCCGACCAAGCGCCACGCGCCGATCATGACGACGGCCGACATGGCGATGAAGATGGACCCCGAGTACCGCAAGATCTCGGAGCGCTTCCACAAGAACCCGGACCAGTTCGCGGATGCGTTTGCCCGCGCGTGGTTCAAGCTGACCCATCGCGACATGGGGCCGAAGGTGCGCTACCTCGGTGCCGACGTGCCGAAGGAAGACCTGATCTGGCAGGATCCGGTGCCGGCGGCGACGCATCCGCTGATCGACGCCGCCGACATCGCGGCGCTGAAGGCGCAGATCCTGGCGACCGGGCTGAGCGTGTCGCAGCTGGTGTCCACCGCCTGGGCCTCGGCCTCGACCTTCCGCGGGTCGGACAAGCGCGGCGGGGCGAATGGCGCGCGCATCCGGCTGGCGCCCCAGAAGGATTGGGAGGTGAACCAGCCGGCGCAGCTCGCGACCGTGCTGGCGAAGCTGGAAGGCGTGCGGGCGGCGTTCAATGCCGGTGCGAAGAAGGTGTCGCTGGCCGACCTGATCGTGCTGGGCGGCTGCGCGGCCATCGAGGCGGCGGCCAAGGCGGCCGGCCATGCGGTGAGCGTGCCCTTCGCGCCGGGCCGCACGGATGCCACCGCGGAGCAGACCGACGCCGCGTCCTTCGAGGCGCTGGAGCCCGAGGCCGACGGCTTCCGCAACTACCGCAAGGCGCGCTTCACGGTTTCGGCCGAGGAGCAGCTGGTGGACAAGGCGCAGCTGCTGGCGCTGACCGCGCCGGAGATGACCGTGCTGGTCGGTGGCCTGCGCGTGCTCGGCGCCAATGTCGGCGGGTCGCCGAACGGCGTCTTCACCGGCCGCCCGGGCACGCTGACGAACGACTTCTTCGTCAACCTGCTCGACATGGGCACCGCCTGGTCCCCGACCGACGAGACGGCCGAGGAATTCCAGGGCCGTGACCGTGCCACCGGCACGGTGAAGTGGACCGGCACGCGCGTGGACCTGGTGTTCGGGTCGAATTCCCAGCTGCGCGCGCTGAGCGAGGTCTATGCGCAGGCCGACAATGCCGGGAAGTTCGTGAACGACTTCGTGGCGGCCTGGGTGAAGGTGATGAACGCGGACCGCTTCGACCTGGCGTAAGGGTCGGGTCCGCGACGGGCCGATGGGCGGCCGCTCCCGGCAGGGGGCGGCCGTCCTGCGTTCGCGGCGGCCGCGCGCGGATATGGCCCTGGCGCGCGCCGCCCCATATAAGGCGGCGCGACGCGGCTGCGCGGACCTGCCGGCGGCGCGTGCGGCAGGGTCCCGGGGTGGCGCGCACCGGCTCTTGAAGGCATGGACCGATGAACTGGATTTCCGACTGGGCGCTCCCGAAGATCTCGGGCCTGTTCAAGCGGGATGTGCCGGAGAACCTCTGGCACAAATGCCCGGCCTGCGAGCAGATGATCTTCCGCCGCGACCTCGATGCCGCGCTGAATGTCTGCCCGCATTGCGGCCACCACATGCGCATTTCCGCCAACCGCCGGCTGGAATGTACGCTGGATGAGGGCTTCTCCCGCATCGAATTGCCGCGCGCGCCGGCCGACCCGCTGCGCTTCCGCGACCAGCGCCGCTACACCGACCGGCTGAAGGAAGCGCAGGCCAAGTCGGCGATGGATGATGCCGTGGCGGTCGCGCATGGCACCATCGAGGGGCAGCGTGCCGTCGTCGCCGCCTTCGAATTCGCCTTCATGGGCGGGTCGATGGGGGCCGGGGTCGGCGAGGCGATCGTCACCGCCGCCAAGCTGGCCGTGCTGCAGGACAGCCCGCTGATCCTCTTCACCGCGTCCGGCGGCGCGCGCATGCAGGAAGGCGCGGTGTCGCTGATGCAGATGCCGCGCACGGTCATTGCCACGCGGCTCGTGAAGGAAGCGGGGCTGCCCTACATCGTGGTGATGTGCGACCCGACGACGGGCGGTGTGACCGCATCCTTCGCCATGCTGGGCGACATTCACATCGCCGAACCCGGTGCCATGATCGGCTTTGCCGGGGCGCGGGTGATCGAGCAGACGGTGCGCGAGAAGCTGCCGGAGGGCTTCCAGCGCGCCGAATACCTGCTGGAGCACGGCATCCTCGACATGGTGGTGAAGCGCGGGGAGATGCGCGCGACGCTGGCGCGTGTGATCGGCCTGCTGCGCGTGCCGCTGGTGCTGCGCCAGCCGGAGGTCAGCGTCGAGGACGTGACCGCCCTGCCCCCGCCCGAGGACCCGGCGCCCGCCGCCCAGGCCTGAGCGCATGTCCCGCGCCGAGGCGATCGTCGAGCGCCTGCACGCGCTCCATCCGAAGCTGATCGACCTCAGCCTGGGGCGGATGCAGCGCGCGCTGGATGCGCTGGGCAATCCCGAGAAGCGCCTGCCGCCGGTGGTCCATGTGGCCGGCACGAACGGGAAGGGTTCGACCTGCGCTTTCCTGCGCGCGATCACCGAGGCGGCGGGAAAGCGCGCGCATGTCTTCACGTCGCCGCACCTGGTGCATTTTCACGAGCGTGTGCGGCTGGCGGGCACGCTGGTGAGTGATGCCGACCTGACCGCGGCGCTGGAGGAAGCCGAGGCCGCGAATGGCGGCGAGCCGATCACGGTGTTCGAGATCACCACCGCGGCGGCGCTGCTGCTGTTCTCGCGCGTGCCGGCGGATGTGATGGTGCTGGAGGTCGGGCTCGGCGGGCGGCTCGACGCGACCAACGTGGTGGATCGGCCGGTGGCGACGGCGATCACGTCGCTGTCGATGGACCACATGGATTTCCTGGGGGACACGCTGGGCGCCATCGCCGGCGAGAAGGCCGGGATCATCAAGCCCGGCGTGCCGTGCGCGACGGGGCTGCATGCGCCCGAGGCGCGCGAGGTGATCGAGCGTGTGGCGCGTGAGAATGGCGCCCCGCTGCTGATGCGCGGGCGCGACTGGCGCTGCGACGCGGTGCAGGGCGGGTTGGTCTACGCCGATGCGCGCGGCGCGATCGACCTGCCGCCGACCGGGTTGCCGGGGCCGCACCAGGCGGAGAATGCGGGCATTGCCATCACGGCGTTGCGGGCGTGGGGGCCGGCGTGGCTGACCGATGCGGCGGTGGCGCGTGGTGTGGCTGCGGCCGAATGGCCGGCGCGGTTGCAGCGGCTGGACGGCGCGCTGGCGGCGCTGCTGCCTGGCGGGTTCGAGCTGTGGCTCGATGGCGGGCACAATGCGGGGGCGGGGGTCGCGCTGGCGGCGCATTTTTCGCAGTGGCGCGACCGGCCGCTGCATCTGGTGGTGGGCATGAAGAAGGGGAAGGCGAGCGTGGAATTCCTGCGGCCGCTGATCCCGTTCGCGACGACGCTGACCGCGGTGGCGGAGCCGGGGCAGCATTTGGCGATGAGCGTGGAGGATATTGTCGCGGCGAGTGGTGGCGTGGCGCGGCCGGGTCCTACGGTGGCGGGGGCGTTGGCGCGGATAGGGCGGGAGGAAGCGCCCGGGCGGGTGGTGGTGTGCGGGAGCCTGTATCTGGCCGGGGAAGTGTTAAAGGCGGATGGGACGGGCGTGCAGTAGCGCCACGATCGCCGGGTAAACGACAGAATTTGTTGAATTTATCCATGCTAGGGCGCTAATCTCGTCAGGTTATGGATAAACCACCTTCTTTCAATACGTTAGATGCTGAACAGGCGCGACAGGCCGTGGATTGCCGGCAGGTCTTCGACGCGCTGCGCGCCGCCGAGGGCGACCTGACGCGCCGCTTCGCCGGCAGCATGGCGTGGAAGACCATCAACGGGCAGGACTACCTTTATCGCCGCCGCGGCAGGGTCGAGAAGAGCCTCGGCCCGCGATCGGCCGAGACCGAGGCCATGGAGGCCGCCTTCCGCACCGGCCGCGCGCGTGCGGATGACCTGGCGCAGGGGCTGCGCGCACGGCTGGAACGGATGGCGCCTGTCAATGTCGCGCTGCGGCTTGGCCGTGTGCCGAATGTCGTCGCGCGGGTGCTGCGCCGGCTGGATGAGCAGGGGCTGCTCGGCCCGCGCATCACGGTGGTCGGGACGAATGCGCTGTTTGCCTATGAGGCGGCGGCCGGCGTGCAGTTCGAGTCCGGGCTGCTGGCGACGGTGGATGTGGACCTGGCGCTCGATGCGCGGCGGTCGCTGACGCTGGCGGCGGAGTTGCGGCCGGAAGGGTTGCTCGGCCTGTTGCGGAAGGTGGACCGCAGCTTCGCGATCCGCCGCGATGGCGACTTTCGCGCGGTGAACCGCGACGGCTTCATGGTGGACCTGATCACCGCGGCGCCGCGCGATCTGCGCCGGCGCGCGCCACGGCCGCGCCTGGGCACCGCCGCCGAGGACCTGGAAGCTGTCGAGATCGGCAAGCTGCAATGGCTGGTGGAGGCGCCGCGCTTCGCGTCGGTCGCGATCGCCGAGAACGGGCTGCCGGTGCGGGTGGTGGCCGCCGATCCGCGCTTCTTCGCCGCACACAAGCTTTGGCTGGCGGAGCGGGAGGATCGGGAGCCGGAGAAGCGCGGGCGGGATCGGTTGCAGGGGGAGGCGGTGGCGGGGTTGCTGGCGGGGGCTTTGTCGAGCCTGCCACTGGACGATGCGAGCCTCAGTCAGTTGCCGGCGGCGTTGGCGGTGGGGCTGCGGGGGGTCGTGGCAGCGGCACCGAGCGCAGCGCCGTTGCAGTGGTGACCGCGCGGACGATGCGACCCTGACCAGCTGCTGAAGGCGGGACCGATCGGCCGCGTGCGGCCGTCAGGGAGTCGGCGAGCGTGCCCGCATAGAGGATTCGCGAACTGCGGTGGTGTTGGAAACGAGGAGGCTCCAAAGCTCCGCGCCGTCGAGGCGTCGCGATGCCTGCTCCCATCGAAAGCTCGGCTTCTGGGAATGGCCGTCGGCGAGAAATTCCACACCGGCGGAGATCACGGCAGCGATGCGAAGTAAACGCTCAAATTCAGTCACCGGGAAGGTCGCTCCACCTTCTCGCGCAAACGGTTTCTTGCGATCGCGATGAGCGAGCCACGAGTCCCGGATTTCCTTCAGGTGCTGGTATGCAGGTTCGGCGGCCTTCTCAAGCATTGTGACACGCTGAATGAGTCGGCGAACCCTTTGCCGCCCCTGAGGTGCTGAATGGCCGCGCGAGACGACCAGACGCTCGATCGCCTTCTGCACACTACCGACCTGCAACTGAAGCAGGATGTTCCTGCAAACTCGACAGTCTCGGCTGTCCCACAACCGTGCCGCCGACATCAGCGCGTCCAGCGTACATGCCCGATCGATCGCGTTCGCCGCGTGGCCGGCAAATCGTGTCGTGTTGATGCGCGCGACAACGTCCTTGTCTTCCCGAAGTCCTCGAGCGGCCTCGAAGGCGGCAAGTCCGTTTCTGATTTCGTCGCGCGCTGCTTGGATCGCCGCCCGGAGTGTCGAAAGTGGGTCCGTCCGCGATCCCATCGCCTACGCCTGCTTCCGCTCGATCAGCTCCCTGCGGATCTTCCGCCCCCGCCTGATCCGGTCCTCGATGAACTCCGCCTGCCCGTACCGCACCGCGCGCCCTAGCGCGTGCGCGTCCTCGCTGAAGCGCGCCAGCATCTCCAGCAGCGCCTCGCGGTTGTTGAGGAACACGTCGCGCCACATGTCGACATCGCTCGCCGCGATGCGCGTGAAGTCGCGGAAGCCGGCGGCGGCGAATTTCAGCACCGACTCCTTCGTCTCCTCCGCCAGGTCATCCGCCGTGCCGCAGATGGTGAAGGCGATCAGGTGCGGCAGGTGGCTCACGATCGCCACCGCGCGGTCATGCGTGACCGGGTCCAGCGTCTCGATCATCGACCCGCAGCGGCGCCAGAATTCGCGCACCTTCTCGACCGCCACGGGGTCGGAACCGGGCAGCGGCGTGACGATGCAATACCGCCCGTCGAAAAGCTCCGCGAAGCCGGCATCGGGGCCGGAATGCTCGGTCCCCGCCATCGGATGCGCCGGCACCAGGTGAACGCCCGCGGGCAGCAGCGGTGTCAGGTCGCGCACCACGCTGCCCTTGGTGGACCCCACGTCGGACAACACGCAGCCCGGCGCCAGGTGCGGCGCGATCACCGCCATCACGCCGGCATAAGCGCCCACCGGCACGCACAGGATCACCGCATCGCAGCCCTCGACCGCCTTGCGCGGATCATCCTCGACCACATCGACGATGCCGAGTTCGCGCACCCGCGCCAGCGTCTCCGGCCGCCGCGCCGTCGCCACCACCGTGCGCGCCAAGTCGCCGCGCTGCTGCGCCACCCGCGCGATGGAAGACCCGATCAGCCCGATGCCGACCAGGCACAGGCGTTCGAAGACCGGCTCAGCCATGCATGAAGGCGGTCAGCGCCTCGATGACCATGGTGCATTCCTCGGCGGTGCCGATGGTGATGCGCAGGCAGGCGGGCAGGCCGTAGCCGCCCATGGCGCGCACGATCAGCCCGCGCGCCTTCAGCGAATCATCCGCGGCCTTTGCCTTCGCCGGCGTGCCGAAATCGACCAGCAGGAAATTGCCTTCGCTCGGCCAGACCTTGATGCCGGCGGCTTCCAGCGCGGCCGCCACCTTGCCGCGCCACTCGGTGTTGTGCGCCACCGACTGCTCGACCCAGCCCTTCTGTGCCAGCGCCGCGATCCCTGCCGCCATCGCCGCCGCATTCACGTTGAACGGCCCGCGCACGCGCGACAGCACGTCGATCACCGGCGCCGGCGCGTAGCACCAGCCCAGCCGCATCCCGCCCATCCCGAAGATCTTGGAGAAGGTGCGCGTCATCACCGTGGTGCCGGACGCATCGACCAGCTTCGCCCCCGCATCATATCCCGGCCGCGTGACGTATTCGGCATAGGCGCTGTCCAGCACCAGCAGGATGTCGTCGCGCAGCCCTGCGCGCAGCCGGTCCACCTCGGCCTGTGGCAGGATCGACCCGGTCGGGTTGTTGGGGTTCGCCAGGAACACCAGGCGCGTGCGCGGCCCGACCGCCGCCAGCATGCCGTCGATATCCGCGCACAACCCGCGCTCGGGCACCTTGATGATGCGGCAGCCGGCCCAGCGCCCGGTGATGTCGTACATCATGAAGCCGTGCGCGCTCATCACCAGCTCGGTGCCCTCCCCGCCATAGGCGAGGATGAGCAGCGCGATGAGTTCGTCCGACCCGTTGCCCACCACGATGCGCGCGGGGTCCAGCCCGAAGCGCGCGCCGATCGCCTCGCGCATCGCCTTGGCTCCGCCATCGGGGTAGCGATGCGCCTCGCTGGCCATCGCCTGGATCGCCGCGATGGCGGCGGGCGGCGGGCCGAAGGCGCCCTCGTTGGAGGACAGTTTCACGATCCGGTTCACGCCCGGGATCTTGGATTCGCCACCGACATAGGGTTCGACGCTCAGGATCGAGGGGCGGGGCATCACGCTCATGCGGCGTCTCCGGCAACCGGCGCGGCATAGGCGCCGAGGATGGTGCGCCGTGCCCAGGGCAGCGACGCCAGGCGCGCATCGTCGGCGCGCAGGAAGCCCTCGATCTCGGCCAGCGCCAGCGTCGCCTGGCCGACCCGCGCGACGATCAGCGACGGCGCATCCAACCCGGCCTCGGCCAGCGTGGCGGCGATCCGCCCGCGCGGCGCACCGGCCTCGG
This sequence comes from Rhodospirillales bacterium Ga0074136, assembly GCA_001464375.1. Lineage (GTDB taxonomy): Bacteria > Pseudomonadota > Alphaproteobacteria > Acetobacterales > Acetobacteraceae > Neoroseomonas. The sequence goes on from LNEW01000137.1 coordinate 18,698, forward strand.
CCTCGAGCAGCAGCAGCGTGCGGTCCTCCCCGGACGGGTCGGGATCGACAGGGGCCACCACCAGGGCGCCGGGGCCGCCCCCGGGTTCGCTCACGAAGGGCAGGCGGGCCACGACCTGGAGCTTCGGCACTTCCAGCCGCGCCCACCACGCGCTGCCCGCGCCGGCTTCCTGTTCCGCCGGCGCCGGCAGCACGGCGACCGACGCCTCGCCATCCGTCACCGCCGCCAGCGCGCGCGCCGGGGTGGGATGCACGCGGATCGCCGCGATCGGCCCGAAATGCTCGCGCGCCAGGCGCGCATGGCCCGATTGCGGGGAGGGCGCATGCACCGCGACGGAGAAAGCCCCCTGGATGGCGGTGCTGGCCATGAAGACCTCGCGCCAGATGCGCACCAGGCGTTCGCGCGCCAGCGGGCCGGTGTGGCGGTCCAGCAGGCGGCGCAGCACCGCGGCCTCGCGCCCCGGGCGCAGCGGGGTGGTGCCGCCCTTGGCCCGGCTGCCGGCCAGGCGTGCCACCACGGCGGACCGCTTCATCAGCAGGTCGTGCATGGCGTCGTCGAGCGCATCGATCTCGGCGCGGAGCGCGGCGATGTCGGCCTCGGCGGGGGCGGCGGGCGAGGTGTCTGGCATGGGCGCTTGTGAAGTCCGTACCCGGAGCAATGCGGTACCGGTTGCAATAGACGGGCTCGCGCGGGGCGCCAAGGCTGTGCGCGCGCATGGCCGCCCGGACACCGCCGCGTGTGGCACCAGCCGCGCCCGGCACGGCGTGGCGGAGCTGCGCCCGGCACCGTCGCGGCGAAGCTGCGCCCCGCACCGTCGCGGCGAAGCTGCGCCCGGCACCGTCGCGGCGGAGCCGCGCCCGGCACCGTCGCGGCGAAGGCGCGCCCGGCACCGTCGCGGCGAAGCTGCGCCCGGCACGGTTCGGCGATGCCGCGCCCGACACCGTTGCGGCGCCGCCCCGCCGGCCCTAAGCATCCTGCCCTATGTCCCAGGCCATCGCCCCCTTGCCGGAGGTGGACCACCAGCATGTCGTCTTCGCCGACGGCCTGCCGCTGGATTGCGGCGCCGTGGTCGCGCCGCTGGTGGTGGCCTACCGGTCCTATGGCCGGCTGAACGCCGCCAGGACCAACGCGCTGCTGGTCTGCCACGCGCTGACCGGAGACCAGTACCTGGCCGAACCGCACCCCATCACCGGCAAGCCGGGCTGGTGGGAGAGCATCGTCGGCCCCGGCAAGCCGCTGGATACCGACCGGTATTTCATCGTCTGCGCCAATGTGCTGGGCGGGTGCATGGGCTCGACCGGGCCGCGGTCCGAGATGACGGACGCGCAGGGCCACGGGCTGGGCCGGCCCTGGGGGACGGATTTCCCGCAGGTGACCATCCGCGACATGGTGCGCGCGCAGAAGCGGCTGATGGACCACCTGGGCGTGTCGCGCTGGCTGGCCGTGATCGGCGGGTCGATGGGCGGGATGCAGGTGCTGGAATGGGCGGCGACCTATCCGGACGCCGTGCTGGCGGCCGCGCCCATCGCCTGCGCGGCGCATCATTCGGCGCAGAACATCGCCTTCCACGAGGTCGGCCGCCAGGCGATCCATGGCGACCCGGACTATGCCGGCGGGCGGTACTGGGAAGCCGGGCGCATCCCGGCGCGCGGCCTGGCGGTGGCGCGGATGGTGGCGCACATCACGTATCTGTCCGAGCAGGCGCTGACGCGGAAATTCGGGCGCCGGCTACGGGGTGCTTCCGCGCTGACGTTCCTGGAGGACGTGTTCGAGGTGGAGTCGTACCTGCGCCACCAGGGCAGCACCTTCGTGCAGCGCTTCGACGCGAATGCGTATTTGACCATCACCCGCGCGATGGATTTCTTCGACCTGGCAGCGGAGCACGAGGGCGACCTGTCGGCGGCCTTCCGCGGCACGGCGACGCGGTTCTTCCTGGCGTCCTTCAGCAGCGACTGGCTGTTCCCGACGTCAGAAAGCCGCGCCGTGGTGCGCGCGCTGAACGCGGCGGGGGCGAGCGTGTCCTTCGTGGAGATCGCGAGCGACAAGGGGCACGACGCGTTCTTGCTGGAGGAGCCGGAGTTTCATGCGGCGCTGGGGGGGTTCCTCAGGGGGGCGGCGGAGAAGGTGGGGGTTTAGTCGCTCCATCGCGTTGCGTGCCCGATCGACAGGCGCGCACACACAACGAAACCGATGAATGCGCCTGGCTTGCGCCGGATTCTGCTGTGATCCGTGTCGCATTCGGCTTGCCGTTCCGCTGCCATGCTCCAGCCTCGATGCGAGTGCCGTGCAGGCCGGTGAACAGCGGGAGCAAGCACATGCTGAAGGCAACGATAGTCACGGTCGCAGCGCTTTCGTTTGCGTTCGCCGCGCACGCCCAGGTCGAGCGCAGCCCCACGCCCGCGCCGCAGGTCGAGACGATCACCGACCCGGACGCCATCGCCGCGCGCCTGCGCTTCTGGGCAACCGACAGCGGCGATCCGGTCTATTTCGGCGAGGTCCGCAACGTCGACGCCCGCTCCCGCCGCGTCCTCGGCCACTACCAGTGCCTCGCCATCGCCTTCATCCGCTACGAGGCCGGCGTCTTCCACTACGCCCACAAGATGTGGGCGCGCGCGCCGGACGGCTCCTGCCGCTACGGCGACGTGACCAGCCGCCCGGTCGCCAACCGCGGCATCTGCGTGCGGGACAGCGACGCCGCGCCCGGCCGCGGCCCCAGCACACGGCGCATCAGCAAGGACAACATCGACTGGCAGAACAGCCGGCCCCGCACGATCGACACGCGCGCCCGCCGCGTGGGCGAGACACCCGCCTGCGTTCCGCCGAACGGCGCCGCGGCCGGGCTCTTCTCGCTGGAGATCATCGGCGACCGGTTCCGCCTCATCACCACCCG